>DKAS01000107.1 GCA_002448875.1 Proteobacteria bacterium UBA6920
CCAAACACGTCGACCTTTGGTTGGGTGAATTGCCGCCGCCCGCCAATGCCCCACCGCCTGCGCTTTGGCGGTGAATTTCGCCAGCGGCGGATAGACATATTGACTGCGGGTCAGCGGCGGCTGCAATGCCAGGTACTGCCATAGACTGTTGCGCATGGCGACGGCGAACTCGGGGTCATTCAAGGAGAAGCGGCGCAATTCGTCGCCCGCCGTCGCCGGCGGGGCATGCCGCGCCGCGCCATCCCGGTAGGGCATGGCCAGCACCACCCCGCGGGTGTTGCGCAGCATGTAGGATAGATAATCGTCAGTTTCCAGCCCGCGCCGTGCGTCCTGCAACGCGCTCTGCAGGCGGCGCGCGAAGCCGGCGCTCATGTCGGCGGCGCCCGCCGCGGTCACGGTCTTGTTCACCGAATCAAGAAAACCCAGCGCCCGCTGATTTTCCGCCTGGCTCAAGTCCAGAGCCACGCCTATGGTTCGGGCGCCGGCGTCATGCACCGCATCGATCACGCGCGCCAGCTGGTCGCGCGCCGGCGCTTCCCGGTCATCCTCCAGCGACGCCTGGTCTATGGCCACCACCGTCACCTCGTTATACCCGGGATGATGCGAGGACAACTGCACGGCCAGATCGAAAAACACCCGTTCCAGCCGTTGCACCGGCGCCAGATTCAATGACAGCAGAAACACCACGGTAACCGCGGCGCCGATGAGCCAGTCAGCTTTCCACAGGGATTTATGCACGCAGACCTCAGATTGCATGGTGCCACCCGCCCAACCGGTGGCACGCCTAGCACTAAGTCGTCACCGGCGATGTATTCTTTAGAGGGAGCCGGCGCCAGCCATCACGTGTCGGCGGCGAAACGTCCATACCGTAAAAAATGACAGGTATTGCGGGCTACCAGGGGTGAAAACAACATGCTGGTATGGGAAACCGGCAAGATCAACTGCTGAATCATTTGTGGCAACGGGGTCTCGCTGACCCGGACGGTACCGTCATGGGGCGGAGACAAATCGCAGAACAGACGGCCTGCGCCCAGGGGCAGGTTACCGGCGATGATGCCCACCGGCAGGTGCGTCGGCCAGGGCGGAACCTGGCCGTCCAGGCCCTGGGCATAGCTGCGACCCAGCAGCTTTCTCCCCCAGGCTTTACGGTACAACGCATCCGCCACCGCGCTGCCAGTGTTGGGCGTCCCCAGCAGAACCGCCCCGACGGCGCGGGGCTCGTTGTACCGGGAAAAAAAATGACGCAGCACCAGCCCTCCCAGGCTATGAGCCACGAAATAGACGCGATCGGCGGGTAATTTGTCGAGAAAATCCTTTAATTCACGACAAGTTCTTGAAAAATCCCAGAGCACGGAACGGTAGCGAAAGCGCCGTGTGTCATAGCCACAACCGCCAACCCGCTGACGCATCAGGAAAAATTCATGCCCCGCCATCCACAGACCGTGGACAAAAACCACCACATCCCGGCGCTCTGACTGCCGCATGTGCCGGCCGGGACCTTACGCTTTCTTCTCTTCCACCGGACGGCGCAGCTTGATATGCAATTCCCGCAGTTGCAGTTCGCCGACCGGCGACGGCGCCTGCGTGAGCAGACAGGCCGCGCTTTGCGTCTTGGGGAAAGCCATGACCTCGCGAATGGATCGGGCACCCGCCAGCAACATCACCAGGCGGTCGACGCCGAAGGCGATGCCGCCGTGGGGCGGGCAGCCATATTTCATGGCATCGAGCAGGAAGCCGAATTTCTCCTGGGCTTCCTCATCACGGATACCCAGCTGGCGAAACACGGTGCGCTGCACCTGGGGCCGATATATACGCATGGAGCCGCCGCCGACCTCGGTGCCGTTCAAGACCATATCGTACGCCCGCGATTTGCATTCGCCCGGCGCCGTCTCCAGGCGCTCCAGATCCCCCTCCTTGGGCGAGGTGAAGGGATGGTGCAGGGAAACCCAGCGCTTGTCTTTCTCGTCCCACTCGAACATGGGGAAATCCACCACCCACAAGGGTTGCCAGCCGGGAACCAGCAGTTGCAGATCATGGCCCAGCTTGATGCGCAGGGCACCCAGGGATTCGTTGACGATTTTGGCCTTATCGGCGCCGAAAAATATCAGATCGTTATTGGCGGCGCCGGTACGCTGCAGGATGGCGCTGATCACCGCATCGGGCAGGAACTTCAGAATAGGTGACTGCAGGCCTTCGCGGCCGGCGGCAAGATCGTTGACCTTGATATAGGCCAGCCCCTTGGCGCCGAAAATCTTGACATACTCGGTGTAGTCATCGATTTCCTTGCGTGTCAGATTACCGCCCGCCGGCAGCCGCAGCGCCGCGACCCGCGAACCCGGATCGTTGGCCGGCGCGGAAAACACCTTGAACTCCACCGCCTGCATCAGATCTGCCACATCGATCAGCTCCAGCGGAATACGCAGGTCCGGTTTGTCACTGGCATAGCGCCGCATGGCCTCGTCGTAGGTCATGCGCGGAAACGGGTTGGGCAGATCCAGGTTCAGCACCCGCTTGAATACCAGGCGAATCATGTTTTCCATGGTGGCCATGATCTGGTCTTCGTGCAGAAACGAAGTCTCGATATCCAGCTGGGTGAACTCCGGCTGGCGNNGGTGAGCATCGGCGTCTCGATGTCCATGAAACCTTCGCCGTCCAGATACTCCCGCAACACCTTCACCACCCCGGAACGCAACTTGAGGTTGCGCAGCATTTCCGGCCGCCGCAGATCCAGGTAGCGATAGCGCAGCCGGGTCTCTTCGGCCACATCCGATTCGTCCAGCTGAAAAGGGGGAGTTTCGGCGGCATTGAGTACCGTCAGCTGCTGGGCGACGATTTCCACCTGTCCGGTCGCCAGGTCCTGATTTTCCGTTCCCTGAGGGCGGACGCGCACCAGTCCGGTGACCATGAGGACGAATTCACTGCGGATACGTTCCGCGTTCTTGAACACCTCGGCGGGGGTGCTGGCGGGATCGAACACCAGCTGCACCAGGCCTTCCCGATCCCGCAGGTCGACGAAAATAACCCCCCCATGATCGCGGCGACGGTTGGCCCAACCGCATACGGTGACTTCCTGGCCGACATGGGTGGCGCGTAATTGGCCGCAATAGAGGGTTCGCATAATGAATTCCCGGTTGGTTGCTACAGCGATTAGGGGTCAAGGGGGCAAATGGTACGGATAGACACGGGCAGATGCAACTTTCCCGCGCCCCGCCTGGCGGCTGCCGCTGTTGGCCGGCTAATCTCCCTTCTTCGCGGGGGTTCCACCGCCACCGGCGCCGGCCGGGGCCGCATTGTCTGCCTTGCCGGTACTCTTGCCGGCGCTGTCCTTCCCCGCATCCTGATGCAGGTTTTTCTTACCCTTGGCCTTGAAATCGGTTTCATACCAGCCGCCGCCCTTGAGACGGAAACCGGCGGCGGAAATCAGCTTGGTCAGACTGTCCTGCCCACAGGCCGGGCATTTCACCAGGGGAGAATCGCTTATTTTTTGAATGGCCTCAAGCACATGGCCGCAGCCCTTGCATTCATATTCATAAATCGGCATCGTCATAACACCTTTCGTTGGCAACGGACCCCATATCGGGGCGAATCCACCACTTTTCAACAGGCTGAGGCTGGAGAAGCTGAACCCTGCTTGTTACACTAAGCTAATGATTACTAACGAATCCTGGACTAAACCCACATGCCATTAAAAGTCGACACCGCGGCGCAGCTGGCAAAACAGGCCCCCGGCCAAAAAATCACGCCGGAAAACAAGTGCTCTTTCTGCAAACGAACCATCTGCTGCACCTACATCACGCAGAAAATCGAAGCACCGCGCTCCAAGCACGATTTTGATCATCTGCTCTGGCAGATTTCCCACGCCAACATTCAGGTTTATAAGGACGAGGAAGGCTGGTACCTGCTGATCAACAACCCCTGCACGCACCTGCTGAGCGATGGACGCTGCGGCATCTACCAGCAACGGCCGCAAATCTGCCGCGATCATGACAATGATTTCTGCGAATTTGATTCCCCGGCGGAAGACGGTTTCGAGTTGTTCTTCCGGGACTACAACGAATTGCTGGCCTATTGCCGCAAGCGCTATAAGAACTGGGACAGCCGTTAAGACAGGAGTGACGCAAGCGCCTGGCAGTATCGCCCCTACTGCAACAGGGACGAAGCCGATTCCCGATCGCTGCGCCAGCGGGGAACCGCACCGCCAATGGCATCCTCCAGGACAGTCATCAGATTCATTACATTGATGGGCTTGGTCAGGTACTCGTAAAAACCCGCCTGACGCCCCCGCTCCACATCCCGGGGCATGGCGTTGGCGCTGATGGCCACCACCGGGATGGACGTGGTGGAACCATGTTCCCGCAGTTTTTTCATCACCCGGTAACCGTCCATGCCGGGCAGATTGATATCCAGAAGTATGACGTCGGGCAGATGCGCCAAGGCCAGCTCCAGCCCCAGCTGCGGTTCGGGTGCGGAAAACATTTCCACCCCTTCATATTGCGACAGAATATTTTCCACCAGGCGCAGATTGGCCGGATTGTCCTCCACATACAGGATGCGCACCTGTCGCTTGCGCAGCAACTGCCCCGGCAGATTGGCCAATTCCGGCTGCCGGGCTTCGCGCAGCTCCTCGCTGCCCAGGCCGATGGGTAATTCGAAACTGAAGGTCGACCCCTGGCCGGGAACACTGGTAACCGCGATACTGCCACCCATCAGCTCCACCAGTTTGCGGGCGATCACCAGACCGATGCCGGTGCCCTCCACGTCGGTCTTTTCCGCGCCCATGCGCTGGAAGGGCACAAACAGGGCGCGCAGTTTCTGCTCGTCCATGCCATAACCAGTGTCAATGACGCTGACCCGCACCCGCTCGCCGTCGACCACCTTGCAACTGATGGTAATGGTGCCCTGCTGGCGGTTGTACTTGACCGCATTGGACAACAGATTGAGCAGCACCTGGCGCACCCGGGTGCGGTCGGCCAGCACCGGTTCGTCGTTGAAATTGAGATCCGCTCTTTGCAGCTTGATCTGGCGCCGGTTGGCGATAGGCGCGATCAGGGTCTCGGTTTCGTCGATGATGCTGGCCAGGGAAATCTCCTCGATCAGCAGTTCCAGGCGCTGCGATTCGATCTGCGACAGATCGAGCACATCATTGATCAGTTCCAGCAAATGATTTCCGGCGCGGTGGATTTCCTCGATCGCCTGCTTGTGCTTGGCGGTGAGGCTGGAATCCAGCTGCAGCAGCTGGGTGAAGCCGAGAATGGCGTTCATCGGCGTGCGCA
>DKAS01000204.1 GCA_002448875.1 Proteobacteria bacterium UBA6920
ATCAACGTTGAAACCACGGCCACCGCCATTCCTGACAGCGTGGACATCCTGATGCTGGTACACCCCAAGGGTCTGTCCGACGCCACTTTGTACGCCATCGACCAGTTCGTGCTCAAGGGCGGCCGGCTGATCGCCTTTGTCGACTCCTGGGCAGAGGCCGACAATCCCATGCCTGATCCACAAAACCCCATGGCCAGCATGATGGCGCCACGCAACTCCGATCTGAAAAAACTGCTGGATCAATGGGGCGTGGAACTGGTGGAACATAAGTTTGCCGCCGACCAGAAATCGGCGATCCGGGTATCGATCAACAACGGCATGCGTCCGCAGTCCATCGATTACCTGGCCTGGCTGAACCTGCGCGATCAGAATTTGTCGCAGGCGGATTTCGTCACTGCCAGCCTCAAACAACTGACCTTGGCCAGCAGCGGCATTCTCAAGAGCAGGAATGTCGAAGGCATCAACGTCGTCCCCCTGCTCGAAACCAGCGATAAGGCCATGGCCATGGATGTCGGGCAGTTGATGATGCCCAATCCAGCCACTTTGCTCTCCAGCTATACGCCGGGTACGGAAAAGCTGCTGCTGGCGGCACGCATCAGCGGCAAGGTAAAGAGCGCCTTTACCCAGGGCAAACCCGGTGGTGGTGATGCCGGGCTGAAGGAAGCCAAGGATCCGGTCAATATCATCGTCGTTGCCGACACAGATATGCTGACGGACAAGTTCTGGGTCAATGTGCAGAACTTCTTCGGCCAGCGCATTGCCGTGCCGCGCGCCGACAACGGCTCGTTCGTGGTCAACGCCCTGGACAACCTCAGCGGCAGCAATGACCTCATCAGCCTGCGCAGCCGCGGCCTGGCCAACCGGCCCTTCACCAAGGTGCAGGAACTGCAGAGTGAGGCAGAAAAGAACTACCTGAACAAGGAGAAGGCATTGCAAGCGCGCCTGCAGGAAACCGAGCGCAAGATTAACGATCTGCAGAGCAAGAAACAGGGCAGCGACGCCTTGATCCTCAGCCCCGAACAGCAGCAGGAAATAGAAAAATTTCGCGACGAGCAGGTGAAAACCCGCAAGGAACTGCGCGCCGTACAGCATGAGTTGCGTGCCAGCATCGAATCACTCGGCGGCGTGCTCAAGTTCATAAATATCGGGTTGCTGCCCCTGATGGTAATGCTGGCTGCCATAGGCATGGTGTTCTATCGCCACCGCAAGCAGCAGGCATGAGTGTGCCCGCGATAATCTGCGTCGACTGGATGGAAAAATGAAGCAAAAAAATCTGCTGTTACTCATCTCCATAACCCTGCTCATCGTCGTGCTCGCCGTAGTCGCCGGCCGCATGCGCGATGCGGAGGTCGTGCTGAACGATGCCGGACAGAACCTGTTCCCCGGGCTGTTCGGCCAGATCAACAATGTCAGCAGCGTCGAAATCCGCAAAGCCGGCCAGTCACTGGTGTTGCGCAAAGACAATGAACGCTGGGTAGTCAAGGAAAAAAATAATTACCCCGCCAACCTGTCCCGCATCAAGTCCACCCTGATCGGCGTCGCCGATTTCACTGCGGTGGAAGCGAAAACCAGCAAGGCAGAGCTGTATGAAAAACTCGGAGTAAACGATGCCGGCGCCGCCACCGTCACCCTCAAGGACGGCAGCGACAAAACACTGGCCAGCGTGCTGCTGGGCAACCGACGCCCCGGCAGCAAGCCACAGCAGTATGTGCGCAAGGCGGGCGAGGAGCAGTCCTGGCTGGTCAACGGCTATGTAGCCGCCGACCCGCAGATCGACGCCTGGCTGGACAAGCTTATCGTCGATATCAAGCGCGCCCAGGTGCAATCCGTCACCATTAACCACAAAAAGGTTCTGCGTCTGCAGCGTGGCCAGGCCACCGACCCGGATTTCAAACTGGCGGATCCGCCCGCCAGGAAAAAAATCAAAGCCCAGGCCAGCGTGAACGTCCTGGCCGCGGCTCTGGAAAATCTCAACTTCGAGGATGTCGTTCCCGCCGCGAGCATTGAATTACCGGCCGCTAAAGCGGTAACTGCGGACACAAAGACCTTCGATGGCATCCTGGTCCACACCAGCGTGGCGGAAAAAGACGGTAAATGGTACCTGCGTTTGACCGCGGACTATCAGGCGCCGACTGCGCCCNNCCCGCCGCTCCTGGCGCAGCCCCGCCGGCGCAACCTACGGCGGAAAATAACGCGGAATCAACGCCGCCCGCGCCTGCAACGCCACCTCGTTCCCCGCAGGAAGTTATGGCGGAGGTCGATGCCTTGAAGTCCCGGACAGCGGACTGGGTCTACGTGATTGCGAAAAACAAAGCGGAAAACCTCACAAAGGAACTGGACGAGTTGCTGGAATAGGTTTCGCGCGGACGACCTGGCAACCCTCGTTTTCCTTGCCCGGTGAGACCGGTGCAACATTCCGATAGATGGGATGCTGGGGTATACTGAATAAACATCCCGATGGCGGGATAACAACGCCGGACTCGCCATCACGCAGCTCCCCGCGGCGCGGGCGATCCACGACCGAACGGCGCTTGCCGCCGGCGCGACGTGGCTGTCCAGCCCCGGCCTCGACTGGACCGAAAATGAATTTTTGCAGCCATTGCGGCGCCGGCGTCAGCCTGCGCATCCCCGAGGGTGACAGCCTGCCTCGCTTCGTCTGCGACCGCTGTCAAACCATACACTACGTCAATCCCAAGGTCGTTACCGGTTGCATACCGGTGTGGCAGGAAAAAATACTGTTGTGCCGGCGCGCTATCGAACCGCGTTACGGTTTATGGACCCTGCCTGCGGGATTTCTCGAAAACGGGGAAACGAGCATGGCCGGCGCCGCCAGAGAAGCCCTGGAAGAAGCCAATGCCGTGGTCGAAGACTTGCGTCTCTACGGTTTGTTCAACCTGCCGCATATCGATCAGATATACATGATGTTCCGCGGCAACCTGCGTCACGGCCAGGCCGCCGCGGGCGCCGAAAGCCTGGAAGTTCAACTGTTCGCCGAAAACGACATCCCCTGGCAGGAGCTGGCATTTCCCGTGGTCGCCGAATCACTGCGCTTGTTTTTTGCCGACCGCCGCAGCGGCCGCTACGGCATCCACTACGCGGACGTAGTGCGGGACGCGCAACAACGAGTCACCATCACCCGCTATCCGTAGTTTGCTCCCACCTAACCGGACTTGCCCAGCCACTGGCGATGGGCAATTTTTTCCTTGATTTGCTTGCGCAGTGCCAGCCAGCGCGACACCGAAATAACCAGCGTTACCGCCGCCGCGATAAACAGCACAACGATCAAGGCCAGCAGGATCAGCGAACCGGTTTGATTGATCACCGGCAACAAACCGGTCAGCACCGCCGTCGCCGACGCTGACAAAAGCATATTGTTGGACCACAAGTCCCTTTGCCGCATAAGACTCTGAACATCGTGTTCTGTCATGGCATGTACCCCAATTAAATCAATGTTGGATGTATTGGTAATTGTTGTGCGCTAACTATAGATAGGGAGAAGCTCTAATTGCAAGCGCTACGACATTCGCAGCAGCGGCGGCAGGCTATATCCCTACAAGGTGTTATTGATTAGAGTCAGAAAATGCGGACCGGTCGGACTGCCGATCGCGCATGATCTTGTCGTAAGCCGCTTGTATTTCCTGAGCTTTTTCTGTCGCGGAACGTACCAGCTCCGCCGGCATGCCGCGGGCCGCCAGCTTATCGGGGTGGTGCACGCTCATCAGCCGCCGGTATGCGGACTTGACTTGCGCATCATCCGCATACTCTTCCACTCCCAGCACCGCATAGGAGTCCGACAAGGGACTGGGTATTCTGAACGTCGTCGGCGCATACTCGCCACGACCGCCATTAGCGTAGAACTGCTCCGCCAGCAGCAGATCGATGAGATAGTCGATGTCGAACAGTGCCAGCCCCAGCGTCTTGCCGATGGCATGCAACTGCTCCCGTTCCGTACTGTGCAGATTGCCGTCGGCAAACACCGTGGAAATCTGAATATCGAGAAAAGTCTGCAACAGGCGCCGATTGTCGCCGCATTCGTCACGGAAATTTTCCAGCACCTGCTGCAAAGGAAATTCCGCCTGCTGGCCTTCATAGAACAGACTCAGCACCGCCTGCCGCTGTTCATCGTTCAGCTGCATGCGATCCATGATCTGTTGCACCGTAGCTGTTTCCGAAGCGGCGATACGCCCGCTGGTTTTCAGCAGGTAACCCAGCACGGAAAAGGTGGCGGCAAAAAATGCCTGTGGAATTTTCTGCTCATGACGGAAACGCAAATACTCCCGGCCCAGGGTTTCCAGGTGGTCGACGGCATTCCCCAGCATGGCCGCCAGATGCCAGCCGTGAAACGACGCCAGCGAACCGCCGCGTATCTTGTCCCACCAGTTCATTTAACCTGGTCCTCCCTGACTGCCAACGGCAAGGCTCTGGCCTGTTCGTCCGACAGTAAATTACAACTTTGCGTGTCGTCGTCGTATACGATCAGCACCCGGCCCGAGCGAATTTGCGCCAATACCTGTTCGGTTTTGCTGAACAGCGAGACTTCCTCACTGCCATAGTCGGTACCGTCGCGAGTGACGAACTCCTGTGCCAGATTACGCAAGGTATCCGGCGCCAGGCTGTCCGGAGGAATCACTATCGCTGTTGACACTACTGCCCTACTCCATCTATATGCCACTGCTATCGCCCTGCGCCGCGTCGTCCGCTGGCCGGGCCGGTCCTACTCCGGCTGGGTTTCCCGACTGAGCAAGGCTTCCAGTCTGGCGACGCGTTCCTCCAGGGTCTGCAGGCGCTGGAGAATATCCACGCCCTGCTCCGGTCGGCTGCCCGTATCGCTGTGGACCACATCGCCAGTGGCCATGGCATCCGATCCGTTTTCGCCCAGGGTATGACGAAAGCGATTTTCGCGGCGCCCCGCCTCCCGTGGCAGCTCCTCCACGTAAGACCGGCCATGATGCTGCTGCAATCCGCTCAATGTCTGCAATACCTCTTCCAGGCTGCCAAACGCATGCATGCGCCCCCCGTGGCTGCGCAATTCTCCCGGAGTCTGTGCGCCGCGCAGCATCAATTCCGCCAGTAGCGCCAATTGCGCGGGCGTGAACTCCAGTTCCTGACTCAAGGTACCCGCCAGACGGTGACCGTACTTGCGAACGCGGCCGCCGATGCCAGTCTTGTCCATGACCAAATGCCGGCCGATCAGCCGGCCCAGTGCATTCTGCACGTCCGCTTCGCTGAGATTCATCACTGGATCGCGATTCGATTTTTGATTACAGGCGTTGGTCAGGGCATTCAGACTCAGCGGGTAATATTCGGGGGTGGTCATGGCCTTTTCCACCAGGCACCCCAGTACTCGCAGCTCGGCGGCATCAAGATTCGCGAAATTATTTTCCATACCCCTGCCTCTAGGGTGACGATTGTAACAGATCACCGCGCCTGGCTGCACGCAGCAGAAATCTGCCGGGATGCAAGGCAGTTATTATGTCCCATTCCAGGGCGTGGGGCGTGCCGTCCATGCTATCGGCGATAACCGCGGCCGCCGCCATGGCCGTCACCAGACCGCGTGAACCGTGCCCCAGCGACACGTACAAGCCGCGCTGATACCCGGCCGCAGGATAATGACCGACTGGCCGACCATGGTATAAATCGCGGTACGCGCTGTGCCACGCCTGCCAATCGGGTACCGGTCCGGCCAGCGGCAGGTGATCCAGGGTGGTGGCCCGCAACGCGGCACGACCCCCATACGGCGACGGCAGGGAGACGGCCAACATGGAATTCGCCTGTTGTAAATTGAAATCGTGATCCGCCTGCCGCAATTCGGTCGCGTGGTCATGCTGGTGATAGCTCGCTCCCGCGCAATAGCCCGCGGCACCCGCCGGGCTCAAATAGCCCTGACCAGTCAGTGGCAGCCGCAATGGCGAGGCTAGCATGTCGCCTGGCAGATAACTTACCTGGCCGCGACTGGCGGTCAGCGTGGTGTATTTCAGCGGGGTGAAATTCGCCGCATCCACCCCGTTGGCGATCACCAGCGTGTCGCACTCCAGACTTTCCCCCGTGGCAAAAACGACGCGCCAGCCACGGGTATCGTGCTCCAGTTCGCGCACCCGTGCCCCGTATCTGACCTGAATACGCGGTGCCTGATCCTGCAGCAGAGCCTGACACCAGGCAGCCGGATGCAACCAGCCACCCAGCGTGTGCAACAGACCATCGTCGCGCAGATCCACCCCCGCGAGCCCTGCGCTCCTACCGCTATCGACGCGCTGCAGCAGCGTCGCCGGCAACTGCAATCGTAATCTGTCGCGCAGGCCGTCCTCGGCCAGCAGTTGCAACACACCGGTGGGATGCCAGCCGCAGGCCGCTTGTCGCTGCGCCAGACGGCTTAAGCGCTGGACACTGAGGAGAAAGGCCGCCAGGTAAAAACGCGTGGGTAAATCGGCGCTGCGGGCCAGATGGGGGTACACCAGACCGGCGGCATTGCCCGACGCGCCACCGGCCAGCTGATCACCGGCTTCGATAAGCTGAATCTGACGACCGCGCATGGCCAGTTCCCAGGCGACCGCCATGCCGGCAACACCGCCGCCAAGCACCACCACCGGTCGCGTGTCGCTCTCGAACGCTGACAGTGGCTGAAACCAGGGGGGGTGGTCCGGCGGCGGCGGGGTCGTCGCCATCACCCCGGTGAGTATTTCCCGCTTGCGGCCATGGCCGGCGGCTTTTTCCAGGCGGAACCCCTGCGCCTGCAGGGCCCGGCGTACCATCCCGGCCACGGTGAAGCTCGCCAGTGTCGTACCCGTCCGACTCAGGGCCGCGATCTGCCGCACCACCTCCTCACGCCAGATGTCGGGATTGCGACTGGGCGCGAACCCATCAAGAAACCAGGCATCGACGCCAGCCGTGGCCTGGCGCAAGACCGTCGCGGCTTCACCGTAGGCCAGAGTGAGAATCACACTGCCCTGCCACAACTCCCGGCGATGGAAGCCGGGAACCGGTTGCGGAAACTCCGCCAACCAGTGTTCCGCCAGGGCATGCAGTTCCGGCCAGGGCGCCAGGGTACGCCATACCTCCGCGGGCGAAACCACAAACTGATCAAGACTGAAATAGTGCAGCACCGCCCCCGGAGTCCGGGTACGCAGCCAGAGATCCACGGTGGCCAGAAAATTCAAACCCGTTCCGAAACCGACTTCGCCGATGACGAAGCGCTGCCTGTCGGTCCAGCGTTGCGGCAACCCGTTGCACTGCAAGAAAATGTAACGTGATTCCGCTAAACCGTCCTCGTCGCAAAAATAGTGGTCGTCGTGCTGGCGGTGTCGCGGGACATTGCCCGTCCAGGTTAACGGGGCTGGCGGCACAGTGAGCATATTTTTCCTGAACAATAATGCAGCAAATGATTTCCGATGATTGTTATAGATATTGACAGAGATTCCGAAAGTTGATCCTCATCTATTCACACAGCGGTCGGGTAGTGTCATGGTTTGGCCACAAAGCTGTCAAATTTCACGGCAGACGCTATAAAAATCAGCTATCTATCTGTTTTTAATGACATTTGGAAAATGATGAATACGTAATCATTTTGACACGAAGCCAGCAAAAACGGGCTGATAGTGGCTTGTTCTGCAATCCGTCCACAAAGTTATCCACAGGATCTGGGGAAAACTCAGTAGAAACTGTAAAATCCCTGGCCACTCCCGGCCTGGCGAATCTTTAATCCCTGCGGTAATCGTGGGGTGGCATTTGCAGGTAATAACCTTGATCTTTGAGCCGCTCGATCACCTCGGTGACATCGGCTTGCGCCAGTTTGCGCTCCGGGGACAAAGTCAAATTCATTACCTGGGCAAGGTGGCCCAGCAGGGCGCGCAGCTTTTCCGGCAAATCCTCCGGTGATTTACCGGCGGCGATATAGAGATAGCATCCCTCTTTCTTTGCGCTTTTATAAACGACACAGTCCATAGCTTTAACTTTTAATATTTTCTTATTGTTTTTTTTGGAATTTTCACCCCTGCACCAGGCCCAGTGGCGACCGGTGGCGGGAATCAACGACTTACTTTACCACGCTTTGTCCCGGGATCGCGCCTCCCCAGCCACCGGCCGGCTTCGGAGACCGGTTGGTTTGCGGAAGCAGTTCACATTTTTGTTGCCTGCAACGTCAATGATTGTGGCCGCGCGCCGATCACAGTTTTCGGTGAGCAGAATTGTGTTACCGCCTAGCCAATGCGACAATAGCCGCCGTTCACCCCGTTGGCCTAGGCGCAGGCGATCACCCTTATCCGCCCCGGTCATCCTGGCGGCGTGATCGTATAACAACAAAAGGAAATGGTATGTACGCGAGAGTGTTGATAATCAGCGCCCTGTGCCTGTTTGCCGTCGCCGCCCACGCCGCGGACAAGGCGGAACTCGCCCTGCTGGAAAAAACCTATCGTGAATTGATCGTGGCCATCCACAACAAGGACCTCGACAAGATCATGTCGTTTGTCCACCCCGATGGACTGGGCGGTGCCGACACCAGCACCCCGAAGGAAGACGTGGAAAAAGATCTGCACGATCCTGGCAGCTACCTCAGTACCGCCCTCTTTGACAATTCGCTGGAAATGGCCGTGGAACTGTGCGACGACCAGGGCCGCGCGCCGCTGAGTCCCTACGCTTTCTATGAGAAGTTCGGTGACAAATACAAGGTCACCACCCAGGTGCTCAAGGAAGGGGAATACTATTCCGTCGGTTCTACCGCCAAGAGCAATGACAAGAATCCTTGCCAGTACTTTCTGTTCGGACTGACCTTCGCGAAAACCAAGGAAGGCAAGTTCCTGTTGATCTCGAATTTCCGCTGACCTTTCCGCCCGCTGAGGACAAGCGCGGCGGCTGCGGGAGGGACGGCAGCGCGCCCCCGCCGGTACGCCCGCTGCGTGATATTACCGTGATATTTCACCGGTAAGCTTGCGAACTGTCAGGGGACAAACCCTATATATGTTCAAACACATACTTATCATCGAAGACAATCTGGATCTGGCCAAACTGCTGGAAATGCACCTGGCGGATCTGGGCTACCGCAGCACCCTGGCGTTTGACGGCATCAACGGCCTGCAAACCGCCAATGCCGGTCAATATGATCTGGTGATCCTCGACATCATGCTGCCCGGCCTGGACGGCCTGGANNGCCGACGACTATGTCACCAAGCCATTCAGCATCAAGGAACTGCTGGCGCGGATCAAGGCCATTCTGCGCCGCGCCGAAAACCTTGGCGGTGAGAAACAGCCGCCGGCGGACGTGGTGCGCATCGACAAGCTGCTGATCGACACCCAGAAACGCCAGGTGCACGTGGACGACCGACTGGTGGAACTTACCGCCAAGGAATTCGACCTGTTGTATCATTTCGCCAGACATCCCGGCCGCGTATTCTCCCGCACGCAACTGTTGGATCAGGTCTGGGGTTATGGCCACGACGGCTATGAGCACACGGTGAATTCCCATATCAACCGCCTGCGGGCCAAGATCGAAATCGATCCGGCCAACCCGCGCTTTGTCCTGACGGTCTGGGGTGTGGGTTACAAATTCAACGACGAACTGGCTGCCTGAAGCCGTGCTGCGCACTCTCTACACTAAACTGGCGCTGGTGCTGTTGCTGCTGTTCCTGCTGGTGGCGGTGTTCATGGTGTTCGTCACCCGTTATGCCACCGGCATGTATCAGCAGGAAGTCAACCAGAAGCTCAATTATGATGTGGCACGTTACATCGTCGCCGATCTCGACCTCATGCGCGACGACACCATCAACCAGAGCGAGCTGCAAAAAGCCTTTCATCAGCTAATGGTGTTCAACCCGAGCATTGAAATCTATTTACTGGATACCGGCGGCCACATCCTCGCCTATTCCGCCGAACCGGGCAAGGTCAAGCGCACCCAGGTCAGCCTGGAGCCGGTGCACGCCTTTCTCGCCGGCGACCTGCACGGACCCCTGCTGGGCGATGATCCGCGTGACGAAAACCGGCACAAGGTCTTTACCGTACATCCCATCGCCGAAGCCGGCAGACTGCAGGGCTACCTCTATGTCATCCTCGGCGGCGAGATCTACGACAACATCAGCGACATGCTTGCCGGCAGCTATATTCTCAACCTCACTACCTGGCTGATCGTTGCCGGCTCGATGTTTTCCCTGCTTGCCGGCCTGTTGCTGTTCGCCTGGCTGACCGGCCGCCTGCGACGGCTGGCCGCGGCGATGACCCTGTTCCGCCAGGGCGGCGATCCGCAGCAAGTGGCGGAGCAACTGCGCGGCGGCGGCGGTGGCGATGAAATCGACCAGCTCAACGCCGCCTTTCTCGACCTGGCGCAGCGCATCAACACCTACATCGACCAGCTGCGTCGCGCCGATACCCTGCGTCGCGATCTGGTGGCCAATGTCTCCCATGACCTGCGCACGCCGCTGGCCACCCTGCAGGGCTATGTCGAAACCTTGTTGTTGAAGAAACAGCATCTCAACGAGGCGGAACAGCAGCACTATCTGCATATCGCCCTGCAGCACTGTCTGCGACTCAACAAGCTGGTGCAGGAATTGTTCGAATTGGCCAAACTTGACGCCAAAGAAGCCATGATCAAGATCGAGCCGTTCAACTTGCCGGAACTGGTGCAGGATGTAGTGCAGAAATTCCAGCTGCGGGCCAGCGAGCGGTCCATCAGCCTGCGCACCCGGATGCCGGAAAAAACGCCGTTCATTCGCGGTGACATCGCCATGATTGAACGGGTGCTGGAGAATCTCATCGAAAACGCCCTGCGCCACACTCCTTCCGGCGGCAACGTGGAAATTCGCCTGCAGCCGCGCGGGCCGGTCATTGCCGTGGAGTTGAGCGATACCGGCGTGGGCATCCCCCGGGAAGAACTGCCCTTCATTTTCGACCGTTTCTACAAGGGCGACAAAAGCCGCGCCCGCGATTCCTCCTCCTCCGGCCTGGGGCTGGCGATCAGCAAGCGCATCCTCGAACTGCACGACAGCAGCATCGAGGTCAGCAGCCAGCCCGAACACGGCACCACCTTCCGTTTCGCCCTGCCGGTGCACGGCTCCGCCTGACCCCTGCCTGGCCGCCCGCCTGTTCAACAAACAGGCAATCATCGCGTGGTGAGCAAAAAGTGAGAATGCGGTGAGACTTGGGTGACCGGCGGGCGTACGGCGGCGGCCAGTAACAATTCTTAACAGCAACGGCCGCCGCCATCCCTGCAAGCCGCGATATTTTCGTCGATACTTGTCTGCGTTAGGGAGTACATTTGGCGCGTGCATCGCCAATCCTCCGACTCTCCCCCTCGCCTCTCAAGTCTGGTTTTGTTGATCTGAGAGGCTTTTTTTTGCCGTTTCCTGCCCGTTCTTGAAAGCGATGACTTTTTTCTGCGGCGTCAGTGTCAATTCGTCGATCACGGTTCCCGTGCGCATCGTCAGCACCGTCAGCACCGCCTCGGCGACATCCTCCGCCGCCACGTAATTGCCGGCATCCGGTCCAGGGGAAAAATGCAGATTGTCGTAGAATCCCGTTGCCGTCATGCCCGGATTGACAATGCACACGCGCACATTGCTGCGCGCGCATTCTTCGCGTAAGGCCTGCGCCAGACCGCGCAGCGCGAACTTGCTGGCGCAGTAGACGGCGCCGCGNNTGAGTGCGGCTTCCGAACCGATGAACACCAGGTCGCCCCGACCCTGTTTTTTCAAATTGCTGATGAAGGCGCGCGCCACATAAGCCTGACTGGTGAAATTCAGATCCATCAAGGCGCGGATCTGCTCATAGGAGAATTCCTCCAGCGAAGCGAACTGCCCGCGGCCGGCATTGCAGATCACGGCATCCACCGCCGGATAGTCCCTGGCCAGCGTCTGCAGATGCCGCGGCAACGCCGCCAGATCGGCCAGGTCCACCGTATAGGGGATAAAGCGGGGATCGTCGATACCGGCGCTGCTGACCGTGCGCCCCAGTCCGAGCACGGTGAAGCCGCGCTGCAGGCAGGCGCGGCTGATGGCCAATCCAATGCCGGCGCTGGCGCCGGTTACCAATACTGTTCTCGACATGGCGTTAATACCTGCAGGTAAATAATCTGTCGGCGGCCACGTATTGCGACAATTCGGCCTGACAGAAGTCCATCATTTCCTGCGCCAGCTCCGGTTGGTAAGCCACCATATTTTCGCCGTGCCGTAAACTGGCGGTGGCGAACAGCGGCTCGCGCGGATACAGGCGCTGGGTGTTGTGAAAATAGTTTTGCGGCATGCGGAACACACCGCAACTGACCGAATGCAGCTGGTCCCAGCGCAACTGCCCGGCCAGCATGGCGAACAGCTCGCGGTACATGTTCTGGTAACCGTCGGCGTGGATCAGAGGATCGAAACGCAGCCCCAGCGGCCAGCCGGCCGCCTGCAATTTGCGCATCGCCTCTATGCGTCGCTCCAGCGCCGGCGTCTTGTGCTCCACCGCGGCGGCGATTTCCAGCGGCGTGAAACTGAAAGCCACCACCACCCGCGGCAGCGGTGCGCGCTCCAGCAGGTGACGTACCTGCGTGCTCTTGGTACGCAATTCCAGCCAGGCATTGTCCAGGGCGGCGAACTGCGGCAGAAAATACTCGCAGAAACCGCTGACCGGTTCCAGCGCCAGGCTGTCGCAATCGTAACCGGAAAAGAAATATACCGGCTGCCCGGGGTGCCGGGCGCAGACTGCAGCCAGATCGCTGGCGAAATCCTCGTAGTTGACGAACAGCACATAGTGCGCCGAGCGGTACATGCCCTGGAGGAAACAATAGCGGCAGTCGTAGACGCAATTGAGCATGTGGGAGAAATAGTAATTGTGACCGCCGCCTATGCTGTAACCCGCCGGCGCGGGCAGCACGCGGCGCTCGTGTTTACGCGCCAGCAGCAGTGCCGGCCGCTGTTTCTGCAGGCGGAAGTTCTGCGCCTTGCGGTTGAGAATTTCACCATAGCGCCCGCACTCGATCAGCCGCGCCCGCGGGAACCTGCTGCGCAGCGCCGCCACCCGCGGATGCTGCAGCAACTGCTCCTCGACGTACAGGGTATCTATCATGAATTCACCGTCCCGCGGCCCAGTTCGGGCAGTGTTGCCTGCAGCCAGCGAATCACCGCGCCGCCGTCGGCCAGTGGCAAGCCCTGGTCGCGCAGACATTGCGTCGAGCCACCCAGCGCCAGGTAGCGTTGCAGCAACTGGCTGACGGTACGCTGCTGATAGGCGCTGAAATGTCTGCCGGTCAGCACCTCCTGCCGCAACTGCAGGTACTCCTGATCTGGCGCGATCTGCCGCGCCAGATCCGCCAGCGCATCCAACAGTTGCAGACAAGCAGGCAATTGCTTGCACATCAGATTCTCCACCAGTTCCGGTCGTACCGCCGCCACACTCTGCGAGGCGTTATCCGACACCACTTTGAGGCTGTGCACCAGTTCGGCGCTGGCATAGCGCAGGGCAGTGGGGTAAAAACCCGCGGCCTCCATATCATACAGACGATCCCCGGCGTAATCCGTCACCGGCGTGTCCACCGTGCAAAGTTCCCGCACCGGCAGCGACAGCTGCGGCAACAAGGGCGGATACCAACACTGACCATTGCCCGTATCGCGAATCTTGCCGGCCCAGACCGCGCTGCCCAGGGGCAGCCTGGCATGACCGGCGACCCCGGTATTGCACCACACCTGATCGACCGCGACTCGAAAATAGGCCTGGCAGGCCGCCACCGCCGCCGCCGCCGCGACCTTGCCGACCCCGCTGACCAGCAGGCGCACCTGGTCGCGCGCATAGCAGCGAAACCCTGGAAAATCCGTTACCGCGCGCAAACGCCAGTGGTCTATGAACGGCCTGGCTTCGCAGGGTAAGGCGACGATGACATGCAGAAACACCGCATCGGCCGACATGGCGGCAAAGTATCCTACTATATTTAGGTGATAACACGGCGCGAACGCAAATAACCAAGCGCCTTTCGGGGTTAGTCTATGCAATCAGTGGACATCTGTCGACGCCGGCGAGCTGTTTACTCGGGTATTTACCGCGGCATCTCTGCGACTGCGACAATTTGTCTCTTTCGACCCTGTCCCGGTACGGTTAGGATAGACCCGAACCTGCAAACAGGGTTGGGTTTATCCTGAGGTTGCCAGCCTCACCCCCCTAACCGGATATACCCAGCCCTGGCTGCAGAAAGACTTATCTTTAGTCTTTGAACCTCTCACACCAGCCAAGGATGGCTATTTTTTCTGCTCCAGCTCCTGTTGTTCCAGCGTTTGAACCCGCCGTGCCAGGGCGATATTCTCTTGTTCCAGCTGTTTGACCGCATTGATCAGCACCACGGTCAGGCGGCTGTAGTCCATGCTTTGCGCATTACCGCGCGGATCCTGGTCAACGACCTCGGGAATGATCCGCAGCACATCATCCGCCAGCAAACCGATTTGCCGGCGATGCTGCGGGTCGCCGCTGTAGGCGAACGTTACCGGTTGCAGGCGGCTGATCTCACGCAGACCGTAATCGCTGGCGGCAATCTCCTGTTTGAAACGACGGGCGCTGACCGCACTGAACTTGCTGGCGGTGACGGTGCCCGGCGCGTTGTTTCCCCCACCCACATACAGACCGTTGCCGGCGCGATAATTGATATAGGTCTGTCCACCGGCGGTGTTGTCGATATAGATATTGGCGCCTTGCGTAATACTGGCGAAACCAGCGGTTCCCGCCGCCGCCATATCCACCAGGTGAATCTCGGCCACGCTCAACACGCCGGATTTATCGATGCGCAGCTTGTCCCTGCCGTCACCGGTAGCGACCCGCAGCAGATCGCTGTCACTGTAGGCGGTTGCGCTCAGCGCGCCTTCCGGATGCGGTGCCGCCAGGGTCAGCGACTGCATGTCATCGGCGATGGCGCTCACGGTCGTGACGTGATCACCGAGTTTTATGGCGTCACCGACCTGCAATTCCGTGGCGACGTTGCCATTGACCACCGTGACACTGGTCGCGCCGCGGGCAACGGTGTATTCCCCGGACAGGGCAAACTGCAAATCGCCGCTGATTCGGCTTTGTCCCGCCGCAAGGGCCTGAAAATTTTCGTTGAATGCGCTGGCGCTGATCGGGTCACCCTTGTTGAACACATGCGGCAGTGATATCGCGGCGCCGGCCACCAATATGCTGGTGGCAAGACCGGCGCCTGTTCCCAGCAACCAGCCATGAAGTCGAGCATTGCGTGGCATAACATCCTCCTTTGTCGTCAGCTCAGGGGTTGGGGACCTTCAGGACCACTGAACCGGAATCGTCTTCGCATTGACGAGCGCAACTGCAGCTGGAGTAACAATAAAACAGCGAACCAACCAAACCGGCAGCCGCCCAGTGAATCCAGTCGCGCCGCACCGAAGCTCGCCGTTCACTTCCGGTCGCCGCCGCTGGCTGCAGGGGTTGCTGCAGCCAGGCATCATCGACCGAACCGTCTACCGATGTGTCGTCGGCCGCCACCGCCAGTACCAGCGGCGAAAAGCCGACACCGCGCAGCCGATGGTTGCCCGCGTAGTCCGTCGCTTCGATATAGTATTCCAAGCCCGGCTGACGCACTTCAGGGACGGGCACCGCGGCGCTGAAAACATCATCACCCTCGGGTAACATCACCTGCCGCGCATAGTCACTGGCACCGATAGTCCGGTAGTACAACACGACGGTCTTGACTCCCGACTGGGTATCGACGACGGTGGCACGGATACAGGCGGCCTTGCCCACCGTGGCTGCCGCACTGGGCGTCTGATGATCAATCAACGGCGGGCTGTAATCCTGCGTATCAGTGACCACGGCGACGATTTCCGCCGCCATAGCCGGCCAGCAACCCAGTAAAAACAGCCCTGCCCAAAGCCAGAAATCATTCCTTCCCGCTGCGCTTCTGTGCATGATCTCGCTCCCTGCGCCCCTCGTCGGCGGCACCTGATCGGCGTGTCACTCGGCCAATACCACCGCCGGATCGTCGAACCGGTCCGCGCCGAAATGACCGATTCGGGTGACCGGCGGCGGCGCCGCCAGCGGTTGTACCCGCACTTCCGGCGATACCACTTCCAGTTCGTTTTCCGGTCGTGGCTGCGGCACTCCGGCCATCGCCGTCACCCGGGCGGCGACTTTGAAACAATAGGTTTGATCCGGCATCAGCGCTTGTTCCGAAATATAGGGACTGCTGACATGTTGCACGACCCGATCGGCCGTTTGCCGGTTGAAGGTGCCGTCGTTGGCGTTGACGGTGGATAAGGATGCTACATAGACGTCATAGCTGACGGCCGATCGACCTTCGGCCCAGGGATCTTGATTGTCCCATTGCAGAATGACATTCTCCACCTGCGCCTCCACCCGGACGTTTTGCGGTGGTGGAAAATCGCGCGCATCATTCATCGCCGTACCGAGAGTGAATTCGTAGTAGTTGGAGTGCAGGTCCATATCGTCATCGTCATAGCGATAAGTTGCCGGTGTGAATTCCACTGCCTGCTGTTCGCCCTTGCGAATGACGACGCTCACCGGGCCGGTGCGAAACAAACGCACCGGCGCGGAATCTGCGGGGGAAACCAGCACCATGACCTCCACGGTATGGCTGCCTGCTGATAACTTCAGGGGTTTGGTCGCGATCAGAGCATCGCCCTGACTGTCGCTGACCACATCGTTGATGATTCGTGGACGGGTTTCGTCGTCGTCGACGATGAGGTGCAGACTGAACGCGCCCCGGGAGGACGCCATGGCGACAGGCAGGGGAATGCGCATGGCGGCAGATCGATCGGCGGGTGCGGACGTAATGCCGCACCCCGCCACCATTGTCTGCGCGACGAATGGCCAAATTGCAGCGAAAAAAATCAGCGCTTTTCGGTCCATGACACCTTCCTTGAATACGCCTGGTTTACCGTGGTCTGGCCTCCCTGGCTCGACGCCTGCCTTACTTCCGGAAAAACCTCACAGGTTCACTATAACTCGCTGAAAAATCATGCCAATTGGTAAAATACCTGAATTACTTCTTCTTGATGATGTCGCCCTGCACCAGCTTCACGTTGCCCTTGACCGGCGCCGTTGCCAGATGGTCGCCCATGACCTTGCCGATGGTGATTTCGGTAATGGCCTGTTCATCCCGTCCCAGCACCTGACCGGTGTCCGGGTCCTTGATCACTTCGCCACGCACAACCGTGAAATTATCCCCCGCTTTGATACCGTCGAGAGTTCCCAGATTGAGGAACACATTACTGCCGCTGATCTTCACCACCTTGCCTTCCAGACCCGCCACTGCGGTACCCAGTGCCTCCTTGATATCGTCCACCTTGGCGACCATCTGCCCCACCAGCTTGTGCACGGCCGGCTGGAATACCTTCTTCACCTTGGTCTCGTCCCAGGTGCTGCCGCCGCCGGTGCCCATGACACTAACGCTGAACGATGAGGAGGACACGGTTTCGCTGCTGCTGTGGACGATTTCTCCGGTCTGCACGTTGACCAGGCGGGTAGTCAGATTGCCCTCGGATGTGGTTTTCTTGCCGCCGCCCCAGGGCAGAGACACGCCCGGCAGCCCCAGGCCGCTGGAGTGCACTTCGTCCTGTTTCTGGCTGAAATCGATATTACCGTACACCACCAGTTGCACGCCGAGCATTTTCCCGGCCTTGACCGCCGTCAGCTGGTCCACTGCGCCGCTGAGTTGAAACGATTGTTCATTGAGCACCGATTGCAGTTGCTCGCGTTCCATCACGGTGAACTTCTTGGTATTGACCAGCTCATTGGTAAACCAGTCTTCCGCCGCCTTGCCCACGTGCCCGGACATGCTGCCGGCCGCTTTCTCGGTAAAACCGATTACGGCGATACGCGGCTTGGCATCGGCAGCCCAGGCCGTTCCGCCGCAAACAAGCAATATCGCCAGGGTCATCACCATCGCTCTCATATCTACCCTCCTTCAGGTATCCATCGGTAAATCATAGCTTGCCGCTCAGCGGCAGCGCCGCCAGCCAGGCGCGGAAAGCATCATCGAAAAAGTCGCGGTAAAATTTTTGCCGGGCGGCGGTTACCGTGTTGTCCGCCTGCTTACCCTGCTGGCTGTAGATATCAAGCACCCGCCCATCGCTGGTACGCAGCAGGCGCAGACTCAGACTGCCCTGATAGGAATGCAAGGCGCTGCCGGCCACCGCGCCCTCATCACGCACCTGCAACTGCCCCAGCAGCAGATGGCTGACGCCGGCGGCGGCCGCCCGTTGCAGCAGGGCGCTTTGCCGGTTGCCGTTGATCATCTCCAGCAGCGATGTCTCGCTGTCGAAACCGCCGGCATCCTGCACCGCCAGACCGCTTTTCATCAATTGTGTCATGATGCGATTTTCCGCATCACTCAAACCACCATCCCGCTGCCAGACACCGCCGCCTTCCCGCTGGGTGATGATTACGGCCAGTTGCGGCACGCTGGGCAGCGGTGCTTTTTCGATCGTGGTCGGCGCGGGCTGGCGCGGACGTTCTCCTGCCGACGCCGTGCTGCCGGCATGTTTTCCCATAGCAACGGTTGCCGGCGGCTGGCCGCTGGCCGCGGACTCGTCCGGCGGGGGCGTCGATTCGACCGTGGTTTCCGCCGCCGTGCCCGGCAGCGGTGCTGACAAGGCCCCGGCGGCCGCCGCTTGTTGCGGCACGCTGCCGACGGTGGGCGGGGCCGGCATTTCCGGCACGGATGCCCGTTGCGAGCCGCGTCCTTCGGCCTGCGGCGCGGGCGGCGTTGATGCGGGTGGCGCCGGTTCGGGCCAGCGTAGATAGACCGCATAGCCCGCGGCGCACATCAGCAGCACACCCAGTCCGACCCACAGCAGCTTCCCGAACCTGGACGCGCCCGGGGCCGTCGGCGTCAGCAGCACGGTACGTTGTTCTGCAGCCACCGGCGCCGCGGCACGCAAGGCCTGCGCCAGCTCGGCGCCGGTTTGCCAGCGTTGCCGGGGCTCCTTGGCCAGCAGGCGATCAATGATGGCGGCCAGCGACGGGGGTACATCAGGCGCGACTTGCAGCAAGGGCGCATGCGGTTGGGTGGTGATCTGCTGAAACAGGGAACCCAGGGTCTCGCCGGTAAACGCCCGTTGCCCGGACAACATCTGATAGAGCACCACGCCCAGGGAAAACAAATCGGAACGGCCGTCCATCTTCAGACCCAGCACCTGTTCCGGCGACATGTATTGCGGCGTGCCCAGCACCTGACCGGTTTTCGTATAGTTGCTGCCGTCCACCTGCAGGGTCTGCGCAATGCCGAAATCGGTGATTTTTACTTTGTTGCTGTCCGCCATGCGGATGATATTGGCGGGTTTGATGTCACGGTGGACGATACCGTGCTGATGGGCGTAATGCAGCGCTTCGGCCAGTTGCACGCCGATATCGATGACCTGGGCCAGCGGCAGACGGCGGCCGCCGGCCATGACCTTGTCCAGCGGTGTCCCCTGCACCCATTCCATCACCATATAGGGCTGCGTCTGCCATTCACCAACGTCGTGCACGATGACGATATTGGGATGATTCAAACTGCCGGCGGCACGGGCCTCGCGGGTGAAACGCTTGCGGAATTCGGCGGTGATGTCGCGGTTGTCGCTGCGCAACACCTTGACCGCCAGGGTGCGGTCGATCTGGGGGTCGTAGGCCTTGAACACCACGGCCGCCGCCCCCTGCCCCAGCTCCTGCATCAATTGATAACGACCCAGGGTGGTATTTTTCGCGGCCTGACCGCTGATCATGGTGACGTCGCTCATCGCCTTCCGCTCTGTCGGTGAATCCACTGTCGTGGCGGTTCATTCCAGAGTAACGACTGGCAACCTACAGATAACTTACACTTCGCTACCGGGCAGCATACGGTAGACCTGATAGCTCATGGACGCCAGAAAAACCAGCAGCCCCAGATACCAGACTCCGTAGATCAGACGATGCCCAAGACTTGCCTCGTAGTATGGTTTTTGGCCAGCATGCCGGGACTTCCACAGTTCCCACAATTGCGGCACCGCCAGAATGGCGATCAGAATCAAAATGGGGCTGGGATGCAGGAAAAACCAAGCGATTAAAATGGGTGCGCCAAGCATCCATATCTTAGGGGAAATTATCGCGGTAATACGCCCGCCATCCAGCGGTGACAGGGGAATAAGATTGAACAGGTTGATAAAGAATCCCGCATAAGACAGGGCCAGCAGCAGATCGCTGTGCAGATGCCGGCCCAGCAGGTAACAAACCAGGGCGGCGATGGTACCGACAACCGGCCCCGCCAGCCCGACATAGGCCTCGGTTTCGACGTTATGGGGCATTTCCTTGAGCTGGATCCAGGCGCCGACGAAGGGGATGAACATCGGCAGGCCGACGTTCAATCCGCGCTGGCGGGCGGCCAGATAGTGACCCATCTCATGGAAAAAAATCAGCAGCACGAAACCCAGCGCGTACCACCAGCCAAACAGCAGCGAATACGTGAACACCGACAGCAGCATGGTGCCGCCGGAGCCGAGAATCTTGCCCAGCTTGAGAGATTTGAACAGCAGGAAAAGCCATTTCATGGTCGGCGCTCCCGGCCCCACCCGCCACCGTCGTCAACGACGGGCGGAACCGGTTGATTATTCTAACTAAGATTGCAGACTGTCGCCCTTGGGCTTGCGCTTGAACAGCCTGGCGAATCCGCCCGCCAGCACCACCAGCGCCAGAACGATGAACTTCTTGCCGGCCAGCAGCAAGGCGCCGATTTTGGCGAACAAACCCGCCTTCGCCGCCACCGCGCCGCCGACCAGCGCCGCCAGGCCGTAGGCGGCCAGCTTGTCGGTATCCGGATTGAAGTCCGTGTACTGGCTGCCCTGATTGAAATTGGCGAAAGCGATCACTTCCTGCATCTGGCTCTTGATCTGCGCCAACTGGCTCATGCCGGCGACCGCGTTGAGCACCAGCACTCCGTCGCGACCCAGTACGCGAACGTTGTAATTGAGAGTGTTCTCGTGATCATCGCCGAATTTCAGTTCCTTCGCCCAGTACATCTTGCGAGTCGCTTTGTCGTAAGTCGGCGGCTCCGCCCAACCCACCAACTGCAAAGCGCCGAAACCGGCCTGCACCCGCTGGTCGTTTTCCTCGGCCAGAGACGCCTGCATGTCTTTGAGCAGATCATTGTAATTGATGGCGTCGGCATCCTCATCGGACACATGCCCGTCATTGTCATAGGAAATCACCACGCCCCAGCTCTGCTCGTCCAGCGGCCCTAGATCGGCGGGAAACAGCATGCCCAGGGTGCCTTCGCCGGAAGGATTGCCCCAAGCCTGTTCCAGCACCCGGGCGGTATCGCTCGGATCGAGATAGCGGAAATGCGCCGGCACCTGCAGGCTGGCCTTGCCACCGGGCAGGGCAATTTCCCCCTGCTGGTATTTCAACGAAGCATTGAATTCCTCCGCGGTCATTTGCCCGTCTTCTTCCGCGGCATGGATAGCAGTGAAAACGGAGAACAGCAGAACGGTCGCCGATAGACGCATCAACATAGTGAATCCCCCTTCTTGATCACGCGTAGTCTCAGACCCGTACCGCGCTGCTGACGAGCCCGGCACTTGCCTGATTTTAGTTAGTTGTTACGAAGAACTGCCTCGATCAAAGTTACTTGTATTCCCAGGCGTCCCCGCTCCATACATAACAGATTTCTCATGTTGCGTCAGGTTATTTTTGTTTCGCCAAAAGAAAAGCCGCAATCCGCTGCGGCTAGGGGGGTTAAGGGGGGGTAAAGAAGGGTATTACTGTCGTGTGTGTGAGATAACTCTAACAAAGGGGGGTAATAATATCTACTTATATAATATGATTATTATATAGCCAGTCAGTATAAACCCCGATCTTACCCCGCGAAGCTATACCATCTTAGTTTAAGATGATTTTTTAACTAATTGATAATTCTTATTTAATATCCACCCCGCGTAATCCGGAAGCAGGGTTTCTGGCGCCTGCGCCAGTATGGCTTTGGCCGCATGCTTCGCCCGTTTGTCGCCTGATCGCCCCTTCTCCATTCCTTATTACTAAAGAACAAACCTCGCACAGACGACATTATTTAACAGTTGTTTCAAATTGTTACAGGTTTTTTCAATCTTTTTCATAGTGTTAATTACAGGTGGGGACCGGAGCAAAACGGAATCGGCTTCGGCAGGCGCGCCAGAACAAAAACAAACACCGAGGCCGCGATGTGTGATGTGTGGTAACGATTCAAGATACAAGTCCGTGCACAAAACCTCCGCAAAAATTATTGCGCAGCAACCCGTGCCGGATCGCGATCAGCGTTCAGGGCAGAAAAAAAACTCTGCACCCGATCTGTCCGCCTGCGCCAGACATTGGCGTCAGCGCTTAGGCTGGGTGGCACTGTGCAATCTGCTGCTGATCACCCAGGTCCAGGCCGTATCGTTCTGCGACAGCAATGGCGGCGCCGGCTGGCCCATCACCGACAACGCCACCACCTCAACCACTGTCAGCGTCAACATGGGCACGGCGGTAGGACCGGTGCTGGATGTCAATGTCAGCACTACCCTGACCCACACCTGGGTCGGCGACCTCGATGCCAGCGTCACCGCGCCTGGCGGCGGCAACGTGGTATTGTTCGATCGACCCGGTGTACCCGCGACCGCCAACGGCTGCAACGGCGACAATCTGAACGTGGTGTTCGACGACGAAGCCGCCAGCGCCAGCAATATCGAAAACCTGTGCGGCGCCGGCGTGCCGACCATTGCCGGCACTTACCGCCCGCACAACCCCGCCAATCCGCTGAGCGGTATCGATCTGACCGCGGTCAACGGCACCTGGACCATCGCCGTGCGCGACAATGCCACCGCGGATACCGGCACCGTCAACCAGGTGTGCGTTGATATTCAGGCCGCCGCCATCACCCTGGTGCGCCGGGTCAGCACCCTGGCCAATTGCGCCGACCAGACGTCCAGTTTGACGGTGCCGGCCGGCGTCAATGTCTACGTCTGCGACACCGTCACCAATTCCGGCACGGCCAGCTTCACCCTTGCCGCCGGCGCCACCGTTGACTCCCTGGGCGCCAGCCTGGCCGGACTGGAAGGCAGCTACGCACCTGGCGCCAGCCTCACCGTCAACACCGGACCCTATGTGGCCGGCGGCGCGCAACTACCAACGGGCACCACCAGCGTCAACAGCCAGGTAACCGCCTCCGGCGCCACCACCGGCCTGCCGCTGACTCCCGTCGCCACCGCCAGCGTCAGCGTGCAATCCACGCCGGTGGCGGCCAGCGGCAACAAACCCATCTACCTCAACGGTACCAGCGGTTTGTCGCGCAGCAAGCCGACGGCAAGTTCCAGCACCAACATCGGCAACGGTACCAGCCAAATCTGGACGTTGACGCCGGCACTGGGCAAGACCTTGAGCTTTACCAACACGTCGATCCCCGTTGTGCTGCGCCTGAGCAAACCCGGCGCCGGCACACAGGCGCGCACCTTCAATCTGGCGATCGCCGCCACCGGCACCACCACCGGCGCCATCGGCAGTCTTAACAATATTACGCTGAATTTAAACGGCACGTCGACCGAGTCCTCTTTCAGTGTTCCTGTCACCGGCCTCACCAGTCTGGCGGCGGGATCACAGATCACGCTGACACTGACCAACAACAGCGGCGGCGGCAGAAACATCAAGGTTGATGATACCGATACAGTCGCTTCGTTTTCCCAACTGGTCCTCAACGCCACCACCGTCATCAATGTCGACAGCGTCACCGCCTATGACGCCGCCTATCCCGCCGGCATTGCCACCCCTGGCACGATCGCCGGTGGCACGGTCTATCTGCGCGCCGTGGTCAGCGACCCCTTCGGGGACTACGACATCACCAGCGCCCGCTTCGACGTCATCGACAGCAGCGGCACACTGCGCAGCAGCATCACGCAAACGCTGCCCGTGACCGAAACGCCGGTCAACGATCCAACCCTGGCGATTTTCGAATACGCGTATACCGTGCCGGCCAGCCCCTCCGGCACCTGGACCGTGTGGGTCACCGCCAATGAAGGCAGCGAGGGCACGGTCAGTCACGCCTGGTCCGGCAAGTTCGCTATCGGCACGCCCAGCCTGTCCATCCTGAAGTCCGCCAGCACGCCGCGCACCGTCAGCACCCTGGTCAATTCCGGCGAGGACGTCACCTACACTTTGCAGATCAGCAACACCGGCATCGGCGCCGCCTCCGCCGTCACCATCAGCGAGGCGATCAGCGCCTACCTGAAATTCTGCACCAATTGCCGCGGCGGCCTGCCCTTCAGCCTGGTGGACGGATCGCCGGCCAGTGGCGTCAGCCTGGGCACCGCCAGTTATACCGATCGCCTGGGCGCGGCTTACCTGCCGGGCGCCGGATACGACGCCAACATCGGTGGCGTCGCGCTGCCACTCAACGGCTACCTGCCGCCCGGCACCAGCTTCAGTTTGATCTATCAGGCACAAACCCAATGACATCCATCACTTTTGACCGAGGAGAACCCACGATGAAATTGCTCAGCACTGTTGTTTCCTGCCTGCTCCTGACGATCTGCGCCCAGACCTATGCGCAGCCAAATATGGAGGTTACCGCCGTGGCGGAAAAGGAAGTCGTCGTCGTTCAATACGGACGCCAGGTCACCCGGCGGATACCCGCGGAGTCCATCAAATCCAACGAGGAGTTGATCTATACCCTGCGCTATCACAACAGTGGTGACGAAAAGGCCACCGCCGTTGCTCTGGACAACCCGGTGCCGCGCAACACCAGCTATATCACCGACAGCGCGTTCGGCGCTGGCGCGATCATCCTGTTTTCCCTGGACGGCAAGCACTTCGACAAACCCAGCCTGCTGACCTACACCACCACCGACAAGAACGGCAAGACCGAAAAGCACGTGGCCTCGCCCGATCAGTTCAGCCACCTGCGCTGGGTGCTGAACGAAGTGCCGGCCGGCGCCAGCGGTCAAGTCGGATTTCGCGTCAAGGTTAAATGACTTTCCGGAGGTATTCCACGATGAAAACAGACAACGAGCATCCATCACCCATGATTCGCTATCTGATCCTGCAGGCGCGCGCCGGCCCGGCGCCACCGAAGCCGCGAGTTCGCACCAAAGATAATTCTGTTTTCACTGACACTGAGGATATAACCATGTTTCATCATTCCCAAAACGCACCGCCGGCAAGCGGTTTCTGGCGCAGTACCGCGCTGGCCTTGAGCCTGGCCGCCAGTGGTGCCCTGCTGCCCCTGGCAGCGCAGGCGCAACTGGCCGCCGGCACCACCATCAGCAATCAGGCGACGGTGAATTTCAAGGACGCTGCCGGCAACGCGCAAACAGCGGCGACCAGCAATACCGTCAACGTCACCGTAGCGCTGGTGGGCGCGCTCAGCTGGGGCGCTGCGCCCGCCGGCCAGACCGTGCCCTCGGGTACGGCCCTGAGCCCGTCCTATACCTTCACCCTGATCAACGGTGGCAACGGCGCCGATACCGTCACCCTGTCCCACACCGCTACCCAGAGCACTACCGATCTGGCGGCTGGCTCCTTCACCCTGACCGGTGACGTGGTGAACAGCATTACCCTGTTCGGTACCATCGCCAGTGGTGCCGGGGTATTCGGCGGTGCCAACACCACCATACCGGTGTACTACCAGGACACCGCCAACCTCACCGCCGGCACGACGGTGGTGCGCATCGGCGGCAGCAACTTCACCGTCACCGCCGGCTCGACCGCAACTCAGCTGGTGGTCGTCGGCAATGCCACTGCGGTAGCTACCGGGGCTGGCGTGCAAATCGGTGAAGTGGGCACCATAACCCTGTCGGGTACCGTTGGCGTGCTGTCGGCACCGTCCACCACCGCCACTCACAACCACTCGATCAGTGCTACCGGCACTGCGCAGGGTGGCAACGCGGCGGCAACCCCGGCGGCAGCGTTGACCTGGTCCACCACCGTCACCCGGGTGGCAATCAGCGTTGTCAAATACGTGCGCAACTTCACCGACAACAATGATAACGCCGCCGGCGTCACCACCATCGTCTATCCCCCCGTCACCGGCAACACGTATTATCAATCGGGCATCACCGGCAACGCCAACGGCGGCAGCGGCGGTGACAATCTGGAATACCTGATCGTCATCACCAACACTGGCGGCGGCAATGCCACTGACGTGACTTTCACCGACACATTGTCGGCCAATATCACTTATGTGGCCGGTTCCGCGCAGCTGGACACCAACGGCGACGGCACCTGGGATGTGGCGGTGGGCGTGGGTGGTGAAACCGACGGCGTCGATGCCGGCGGTAAAATCACCTACAGCGCGGGCACTCTGACCATCCGTGCCGGCACCGGTGGCAACGAAAACACGCCGGTCGGCGGTACTATCGTGCCCGGCGCCACCTCGGTGATTCTGTTCCAGGCGAACATCAACTGATGATGCGCCTGCACCGACCAGGTCCGCGGTGGTACCACGCCGGCAGTGCTGCCGGCGTGGCGCCGCGGTCAGGTCGTAATTTTCAACCACAAACGTCGATGACGGCGGGCGCTCGCCCGCCGTCCATCGCCGCCAGCGCTTTTGACCGTTGGGTCAAGAGCGCTGGCGGCGATGTCCTGCGCGTACTGGGCCTGTGTCTGCTGCTGGGCATCGCCGGCACGGACGCCGACGCGGCTATACCGCAGCACGGTGACACCATTGCCAATACCGCCGCGGTCAACAGTTCCCTGGGCAACGCGAGCAGCAACACGGTGAACGTGCGAGTACTGGGCCACACGACATCCAGCATCGGCCTGCTGACCTACAGCGCTGCGGGCGGTGGCAACAACTTCGTCGCCAGCACCCAGTGCAGCACCGGCGGCCAGAGTTTCGTCGCCTATACCACGCTGGCGCCGCCGCAAGTACTGGGTGGCGCCACCCTGACCGTGCCGGGCGCCCTGCCGCTGGCGGCGCCGCAAACTCTCAAATCCGGCAATCCGCTGTTCATTCAAGTCAACGACCCGGATCAGAATATCGATCCCGCCCTGGTGGAAAGCGTGCAAGTCACGGTGACCACCGCCGCGGGCGACAGCGAATACCTGCGCTTGCAGGAGACCACCGCCGATTCCGGCCTGTTCACCGGCTACATCCAGACCATGCACGCCAGCCCCGTGGTCAGCGACTGCAAGGTCAACAGCCAGGCCAACGACCGCGTGACCATCAGCTATATCGATGCGCGTGACGGCAGCGATATCGCCGTTTCCAGCGTACTCGTGGATCCTTACGGCCTGGTGCTGCGCAGCGACACCGGCGCCGCGATCGACGGCGTGACCCTCACTCTACTCGACGCCGCCAGCGGTCAGCCGGCCACGGTTTATGGCGACGACGGCATCAGCCTCTACCCCGCCAGCGTGGTCAGCGGCGGCAGCGTCACCGACCAGGCCGGCACCCAATATGACTTTCCACCGGGTAATTACCGCTTCCCCCTGGTCGCGCCCGGCACCTATCGCCTGCAGGTGACGACTCCCGGCGGCTACAGCTTTCCCTCCACGGTCAACGACGCCGTCCTGCAGACGCTGCCCGGCGCGCCGTTCGCCCTGAGCGTCGCCTCACGCGGCGCCGATTTCAGCGTACCCGCGGGGCCGCCGGTGCAAGTGGACGTGCCGCTGGATCCGGCGCCCACTACGCTGTTCCTGAGCAAGTCCGCCAACCGTGACAGCGTGACGACCAATGAATTCGTAGTCTATGAACTGCAACTGGCCAACAGCGGACTGGGCACCGCAGTCGCCACCGCCATCGATGACCTGTTGCCACCGGGCTTTCGCTACCAGAAGAACTCCGCGCGCCTCAATGGCGCGCCCGTCGCGGATCCGACCCAGACTGGTGACGGACGCAACCTGCGTTTCACCACCGCCGATCTCGCCGCCGGCGCCAGCCTGACCCTGCGCTACGTGGCCCAGGTCAGCGCCCTGGCAGCGACCGGCAAGGCGATCAATCGCGCCACCGCCAGCGCCGCCGATGGCGCCGTCTCCAACACTGCCCGTGCCAGCGTGCGCGTACTCGCCGATGGGTTCAACGATCGCAGCCGCATCCTGGGCCAGGTGCTGCTGGGCAGTTGCGTGGCGACGCGCGCTGAAGGCGATGTCGCGGTGCGCCTGGAAAGCGCTGCTGCCGGCAATGAGGTCATGGTCACCGCCACGGTCGTCGGTGAGGGTGTTGCCCTGAAGGATCTGGCGCTGTTGCTCAATATACCGCAGGTCATGAACTATGTGCGCGGCAGTCTGCGGCTCAACGGCCAGGCGCAAACCGATCCGCCGGCGGATGCGCGCGAACTGCGGGTTCCGCTCGGCGAGCGCAGTGGTGCCTGGCGGGACAGCTTGAGTTTCTCGGTCAAGGCAGCGCCGCAGAATCAGAACGATCTCAGCCTGCTGTCCAACAACGAATTCAAAGTGCTGGCCTGGGCGGAGTTTACCAGCGCCGGCTCCGGCCGCCTGCGCACCCCGGTGGCGGAAAACGCCTTTCGTGGCCTGCCCGGCCTGGTGTGGCCGAAATTCTCCGCCCTGACCGCCGAGCTGCGCCTCGGCGACAAGCAGATCCTCGACGATCTGGCGCGGAATTTCGCCGGCCAGACCGTCAAATCCATCACTGTCACCGGCCATACCGACGATCAAGCTATCTCCCCCGCAGGCCAAAAACTCTACGCCGACAACTATGAGCTGTCGGTGGCCCGCGCCCAGTCGGTGGCGGACTATTTGCGCAAGATATTCAACCTGCAACCAGCACAAATCACCGTCGTCGGCGCCGGGCCCGATGAACCCATCGCCGCCAATACCGATGCCGAAAGCCGCCAGCTCAACCGCCGGGTCGAAATCAGTATTGAAACCGATACCGATCAGTCGCGCAGTGCCTTCCGCATCATACACGGTGACAGTGGCCCGCGCTCGGTGCACGCGCTGGGCGCGCTGCAATCGGCACCCGCTGCAGAACTAGGCGAAGACACCCGCGGCGTGCCCGGCATCACCCTGCTGCTGGAAGACGGCCGCTATGCGGTCAGCGACGAGCGCGGCATGTATCACTTCGAGGGACTGCAAGCGGGCAGCCACGTGGTGCAAATCGATCCCGCGTCCGTGCCTAGTGACCTGGAAATCTTCAGCTGCGAAAACAACACCCGTATCGCCGGCGACCCCGCCTCGCGCTTCGTCGACAGCCAGGGCGGAAGTCTGTGGCGCAGCGACTTCTATCTGCGACCCAAAGCCACGGCCAACGGCAGCATCGGCCTGCGCATGTACAGCGAAGTAAAGGACGGTATAGTTGCTTACCGTGTCCTGCTGCACGGCGACACGCTGCGCTACCGCAATCTGCGCCTGCGTCTCACCCTGCCGCGTGGTTTTGTTTATTTGGATGGCAGCCTGCGCGCCGGTGTCGACTCCCTGGCGCCGGTAATGGAAGGCAACAGTCTGATAATCCACCTGGGTGATCGCGCCGCGAGTACCTGGGACGACAGCGTCACCCTGTCGGCCATCGTCGCTGAAAGCCATGCGGGCGATCGTATCAGCCGTGCCAGCCTGGTGTTCGACACCCCTTCGCGGACCGACCAGGAGTCCCCGGAAGTGGATAATGTGCTCAGCGAGGATACCGCCGACAACCGACGCTTCGAATTTCTCGGTGACTACGCCGCCGACAGCGGCGCGCTCAGCCCCGAGGACATGGTCCGCCTGGACGCTATCGTCGCCACCCTGCGCAGCACCGCGATAAAACACCTGCGAGTGGCGCCGGTCGCCAGCTCGCGCCGCACCCTGCCGCTGGATCAAGCCGCTGGCAGCCACAGCGCCCTGGCGGCCAACTACCTGGCGCGCAAGCTTGCGCTGTTCAATAATCAGGTATTCGTCGCCGAGTCCCCAGGCTCCGCCAGTGGTGACGACGACGGGCTGGAACGCCTGGAAATTTTAGTCACGGTGGTCGATAGCGAGGCCCGGCGGCAACTGCGTGTGACTCGTGGCGACAGCGGCTACTGGAAGCGCAGCCTGCCCGCCGGCGCCGCCGACCGCGTCGGCAATCCGGGCGCACCGGTCAGCGCCCCGGCGGATACAGCCCAGGGTATACTCGACCTGGCCGACACCAGTGTCAGCGTCGATCCCTACATCAACCTGCGTGTGCGCCTGCCCAGCGACCTCAAACCCAGGGTGCTGGTGGACGACAGGGAAATACCCCCGGGCCATCTTGCCCTCACCCAGGTGGACGCGGCCAGCAACCAGACTCTCTATGCTTTCCTGGGCGTGCCCCTGGGTGAACCCGGCAGTCACCGGCTGACCGTGCGCGGTGAGGACACCACCGGCAACATGCGTTTCGAACAAACCAAGAACCTGGTGCGCGCCGGCGAGATTCGCCGCCTGGTGGTCCAGGACACCAGCGGCAACCTCGCCGATGGCAAGCGGCCGGTCAGCGCCCGCCTGCAACTGCTGGATGCGCGCGGCAACGTGGTGCCTGCCCCCCTGGCGCTGCATCTCAACGGTGGCAATCTGCGGCCACTGCCGCCGGACGATCTCTGGCGCGCGCCGGCGGCGGAGCGTGACGCGGTGCAACTGCAGGCCGATGGCAGCATCGCTTTCGCGCCGGTAAGCAGCAGCGGTCTGTACACCGCCGATCTTAGCTACAATGACATCAGCCTGCACCTGGAAATCCCCGTGCAACCGCATTTCCGCGACTGGGTAATGGTGGGCCTGGCCGAAGGCAGCGCGGGCTACAACGCAGTGCACGGCAATATGCAGGCCTTGCGCGACAGCGATGTCAGCGACGAGTATTATCAGGACGGCCGCCTGGCGTTTTACGCCAAGGGCCAGGTGCAGGGCAAGTGGCTGCTGACCCTGGCCTACGATTCGGGCAAATCCCGCGACAAGGTCGACGAGGGTTTGTACCAGATCATAGATCCGAACAAATACTATACCCTGTACGGCGATGCCGGACCCGCCGGCAATGACGCGCCGTCGCGGGAACGCCTGTATCTGCGATTGGAGGCGCAGGCGTATTATCTGTTGTTCGGCGACTTCGATACCGATCTGACGGTCAGCGAACTCAGCCGCTACAGCCGCAGTTACACCGGCGTCAAATCCGCCTATAACGACCAGCACTTCAATGTCACCGCTTTTGCCGCCCGCGCCGACCAGGCCTTCGTGCGCGACGATATCGCTGGCGACGGCACCTCCGGTCTGTACCGCCTGAGCCGCCACCCAGTCGTGCAGAACAGCGAAAAAATCCGCCTGGAAACACGCGATCGCTTCCACAGCCAGACCGTGCTCGCCAGCCAGCCGCTGGCCCGCCACCTGGACTATGACATCGACGCCGAGGCCGGCACCCTGTATTTCAAGCAAGCAGTCTACGCCCATGATGAAAATTTCAATCCGCAGTACATCGTCGCCGAATACGAGGTCGCCAATGCCGACACCGGTCACGTCAACGGCGGTCTGCGGGCGGCGGCCAAAGCCTTCGGCGACAAACTGGAAATCGGCGCCACCGGTATCCACGAGGACGCACCCGGCGCAGGCGGCAGCCTGCGCGGCGTGGATCTCAATCTGCGTCCCGACGCGCAAACCGAACTGCGCGCTGAATGGGCAGCCAGCGACAGCGATGCCGGCGGCCAGACGCGTGCCGGCGATGCCTGGCTGACGCAGGTGAAGCGTGAGGGGGAAAACTATCGGGCGAAGATCTATGCCCGCGAGCAGGAAGGCAGTTTCGGCCTGGGCCAGCAACAGGCGACGGAGGCGGACACGCGCAAGGTCGGCGCCGATCTCGACTACAAGCTGAGCAGCCGCAGCCTGTTGCAGGGGGCCGTGTGGCGCGAGGACTACGTGAGTCTGGACAGCAGCCGCGAAGTCTATCGCATCAACAATATCAATACCGTTGAACCCTACAGCTGGAGCGCAGGCGCGCGCGTCGCCCGCGATCAGGACGCTGCCGGCGCCGTGCGCGAATCGGATCTGCTGACCGCTGGTATCGGTCGCCGTTTTCTGGCGCAACGCCTGCAATTGCGCGCCGATGGCGAACTGGCGGTGGGTGACGATGACAACCCGCAGTATCCGTCACGCCTGCGCCTGGGCGGGGACTACCTGCTGGCGCCGGGCACCAGCGTGTTCCTGGAACAGGAATACACCGACGGCGCCGACAGCGCCGGCCAGCTCACCCGTCTGGGCGTGAAAGCCACGCCCTGGCGCAACGCCAGCGTGCGCAGCGGCATGGAAAGCCACGACAACGAAAACGGCGAACGCACCTTTGCCACCCTGGGTCTGACCCAGAATATCAACCTTGGCAAGGACTGGCTGCTGGACATCGGTCTGGATCGCAGTCGCAACCTGCGCAGCGCGCAAGCCGCTGGCATGAACAACACAGTGGACAGTGAAGACTACACCGCGCTGTCCCTGGGCGGCACGTATAAACAGCCACTGTGGTCGGCCACTGGCCGCCTGGAAGGGCGCGACGGCCGCAGCGAAGACAAGACCGGTGTCATCTTCGGCCTGTATCGCCAGCAGACTAGCGGCCTCGGCCTGGCGGCAACTTTGAAATACTTCGCCAGCGAGCGTGACGCCGCCGGCCATACCCGCAACGGCGCCGCCCGCTTTTCCCTGGCCTACCGCCCGGACAACGGACCCTGGATAATCCTCGACCAGTTGAACCTCAGCCGCGACGACAGCCGCGGCACCGTCAGTCGCCAGCTCAACGCCAAGGCGATAAACAACATCAACCTCAACTATCTATTCAACCACCACAACCAGCTGGCGTTGAACTATGGTCTCCGTTTTAACCGCGACACCATCGACGGTGAGCCCTATGCTGCCGTCAGCCACCTGCTGGGCACGGAATATCGCTTCGATATCACACCATTGTGGGACTTGGGAATGCAGGCGGCTTCCACCGTCGCCGCCGGCGGCGCCATGATCAAGAACAGCTGCGGCCTGTCCGCGGGTCTCAACATGGCACGCAACATCTGGCTCAGCGCCGGCTACAACTTCCTCGGCTTCCGCGATCGCGATTTCAACGCTGCCGCCTATACCGCCGCCGGCCCCTTCCTCAAATTCCGCATGTCGCTCAGCCAGCAATCGGCCCGCGACGCGCTGGCCTGGTGGGAACATCGCGGCACCGCGCCGCAATAGCGAATCTGCGGCAATTATCCCGATTGCCATAATGTTGCCACTATGCAATAGTCGTCGCATCAGAACGTGCGAGGCTATGACCATGGATCAAAACGCTGCCGATTTCGCCAGTGCCCGCCATCTCAGCCCGCGGCGCAAATCCAGCCAGGCCCAGGACATCCAGCAACTGGCGGTGGAACAACTCCGGCACTTCTCCCTGGATCCCGACAGCGACATGGGCCGCGCCCTGCTGCAGATCACCACCCATATCTACGAAACCAGCATCGGTCTCGACCAGTTGTGGAACGCCACCGTCAGCGGCCTCAGCCGTCTCGAGCGCAAGGACCGCATTGCCTATTTCAACGCGAAGAAATTTCTCTGCTTTCAGCTGGCCAAGCTGCTGGACAATCTGCAGCAACCGTTTCGCCGCACCTATCAGTCGCTGGTCAGCGAGCAATCGGTACGCCTGGCCAAGGGCCCGTATCCGATCTTCGACAACGTCACTGCCATCTTTTCCGCCACCCCGGTCATCACCCGCACCGCGACCTATCTCTACGCCTGCACCGAATGGATAGATGACGCCTTCCAGGGCAAGGAAATGCTGCTGGAAGTGTATTCGCGCCTGCTCAACCCCACCTCCATCAGTCTGGCCAATCACATCGTCGACCTGGAATGCGGCGCGCTGGCGCCGGAATACATGGCGTGGAATTTCAATTCCGGCATGGCGGCGATCGATGCCCTGTTCGCCCACACGCTGGGCTACCAGGACATCGTTATCTGTTCGCGCAACGTCTATGGCGGCACCTACCAGTTGCTGGCGGACTGGTACGGCAAGGACAGCAATCTCGACGTGGCGGTGGTGTGGTTCGACGGCTATGAGGTCGGCGATTTCCAGCGTGCACTGGATCGCGCCCGCCGCGACCATGCCGAACGTCTGCGCCAGGGGCGGGAAATCAAAGTGTTTCTCGAATCACCGTGCAACCCCCACGGCTACATGCTGGACGTGCCCGCCATCTGCGCCTGCGCCCATGCCCTGGAGCTGACGGTAATGCTGGACTCCACCGTCGCCACGCCGTTTCTGTACCGGCCCTTCATGCGCGACCGACCGGAGGAACGGCCGGATTTCGTCATTCACAGCTATACCAAGGATCTCACCGGTACCGGCGTCACTACCGCCGGCGTGGTCATCGGCCGCAATGAGAACATGTTCATTCCGAAAAACGAATCGGTTAGCGTGCGCGGCCCCCATGGCCGCGACAAGGTCTATCACTGGCAGAACACGCTGTTCTGGAACGTGTATTACGTCAAAGGCGCTTTCCTTGACGCGGACAAAGCCTTCGAAGTAATCAACGGCACCCGCACCCTCGAATTGCGCATGCTGCGCAAGACCATCAACACCACGGTGCTGGCCGCGTTTTTCGCCTCGCACCCGGCGCTGCGCGTGCACTGCAACGCCCTGCCCGGCAACGCCAACGCGCCGCTGCGCCAACGCCTGCTGCGCCTGGAGCTGCCGGCGCCGCTGTTCACCCTCGACATGGAACAATCCGGCCTGGATCGCGCCGCCTTTACCCGTCTGTTCGACTGCCTGGAGCCGTCCTTCGGCCACATGGTGTCCCTGGGCCAGTCCAACACCCTGGTATTGTGCCCGGCCCTGACCAGCCATTCGGAAATGAGCCCCGAGAAACTGCGCGAAGCCGGCATAACGCCCACGACCATCCGTATTTCCGTCGGCGATGAAGACGTGCGCCATCTCATCGCCCACTTCATCAACGCCTGCCGACTGGTGATCGACCCGGTGCAGCCGGGATTTTCGCAGAAATTCATGAACGCCGGCAGCGTCGACCGCCTGTTCCGCGAGACTTACCTTGCCGCCCACCAGCGCTGGGTGGATGCTCAGCCCGGTTTGCAGACGGTAATGGAGTAAAGCGGCGCCTGCCGGCTCAGGCCCGGGCCAGGCCTCGTATTACTGTCGCCGGCCGCGCCAGCCGTCGCACCACGTCCTGTGCCTCGTCATAGAAGAAGAATGGTCCCAGCATGCCCTCCCGCGTCGCCACATACCAGCCGCGGCGCGCCACATGCTCGAGTCGATTCAGCGACCGGCGGTTTTCCCTGCAGCGCACCAGGACCATGATAATTCCTCCCGCGATAATTTTCTCCTTCCCTGCTTTCAGCTTGCTCCCGCTACCGGGAAATCGCTATGAAATAAGTTACATCTGAGTGTGAAAAACACACATTATGGCCACGTCCCTCCGCCTAGAACATATACCTAATACCAAATTGCGTACTGCCAAAGCCCAGATCGGCATTCGCGGTACCGGTCATCGTATGTTTTTCCGTGGTCAGCTCGAGCATCGCACGTGGAGAAATCTCATACTGATAACCCGCGCCAAGGTTGTAACCCGATTGCGTCGAACCTGGGTCGAAGCTGTATTTTCCCGATCCGCCGGTCAGAAAGAAAGTACCGCCGAAGATACCGAAATAGAATCGAGCGTTTAGCGAATACTGGGTGACATCCAGATCCGAGCCGGCACCATGATCCTTGAAGTGATGCGAACCGACGATCAGGTCAGCGGATATATAATTTTTAATCAAGTATTCCAAAGTCAATCCCAGGCTTAAACCACCTTTGTAATCTCCGCTCAGATCGTTTTGCGGAGTCGCCACACCACCCTTGACGATAACCGCATAGGCGTGCTCCCGGGCTTCGATAACGGTATGTATGGTTTCAGCGCCATTATTGGGTACCGCCACCTTGTAGAAATTGGCGGAAATACGCTGGACGCTGGCGCCGCTGAGCTCGTCCTGCCAGCCGAACAGATCTCCGTTGTGACTGACATAGTAGCCATGAACGGTTTGCGGCTGCAGAATCTTTATGCCGCTGCCCCCCGTGGGCAGGGTCGCGCCGGTATCATGATAGGCGTGAACGATGTAGGTCGGCCCCGCCAGGTTGGGATCAGCGGCTGTACCTTCGGCCGTTGGCGCGTGCGTCGCATCACGGGCGGTAAACTGCATTTCGCCATCCTTGGTGCGGGAAAAGATTTCCGGCGGATTCGGCATCCGGGGATAAGCCGCCATATTCCTCTTATCGACGTATAGGAAAACATCACGCTGGGGCGAATTCGGCATCGCGGCCAACCCCTTCACACTGACTTCCGCCTGCCGGGTGAATGTCGAAGCGTTGACGAAATTCATATTGCGATAGACACTGCTGTTTTCGAATTTATAGTTCCCCTCCAGCGTCACCAGCACGCATTGGTGCTGGGAACGGGTCGGGTCTACATTGTTGCAACTGGCATTGCCGGGTATGTTTCCCGGCGGACCGCTGCCGTTCCGGCCGATGAATGAACACACATAATTGAAATTAGGGTTAGTGGGATCCACCTCACTCGCTGGAATCCAGGGTGGCGCGGTTTGCAGGGTGATATCGTTGCCGTTGACCCCGGTAACAGTGGCCGGGGGCACCGATGGATTCTCCTGCCAGGACCCGCCGGTCACCACACCGATCTGTGAGCCCCAGTTGGCGAAGCGGAAGGTTGCCTTCAGCGGATTCGTCGGATCATACGCGGTGCTGGAATTATTGTGTGGTACGGCGAAGAAGACATTGGGATCGTTCCAATGAATCTGTGACGGATCGGCACTGCCCAGGTTGTTCCCAACATTGGTGTAGGTCAATGCTATGCCGTTCTGGCAAGTGGGGTCCGTACTGGGATTCTTGGCCGCGAACTCGGCCCAGCCGGTGGCATTGGGAATGACCCAGCTGGTCGGACTCCCCTGCACCGGGGCGGCAAGATAATCTACGGTCTGATTGGTCTGCGTTTTCGGCCAGGTGTAAGGAATTACCCCAAGTTGATTGTTCGGATCGCTGGGATCGGATGGATCACCCAGGTAAGCGGTCGTTTGCAGATAATACCAACCGTAAAACGAATCCAGGTTGGCAATGGGAAGACCGTTGTTGATACTGGCATCGATGGGAATGCGCATTTGCACCGCCCACTTCCTGTTGGTGGAACTGCCATCCACCCACACCCGGGTATCGGTGGTCATCCATGCCGGCGCGGTCTGCGTGATCGCGCTGCTGCCCGTCCCCTGCAGGTACGTCAGGTCGTACGCCGCACTGCCCTGGGGATCGAAGTTGCCAGGATCCAGCTTCAGACTCAACACGATGACGTGACTGGTCGATGCCGCTGTATTGTTTGAATTAAAGCCCACGTAGAGACGAGTGGGATATCTCAACCTGGGATCGGTCATGCTTGGGTCATCGAAAACGATATCCGGCGTTACCTTGACATACCATGACAACAGCAGATACGGCCTGCCGTCATTGTATTGCAGCGCGCGGAACTCCACCTGATTGCCACCGTTGTCGCCGGTGCCATGACTGGCCGCGCCGCGCCAGCGGGGATCCCCCAGGGTTTTACCGAATTGCGTGTAGTACGCATCGGAGGTATCCCACCACTTGGGAGGCCCCGACATGCCGGGAACACCGGACACGGCCGGGACGCAGGTTTTCGGATCGGCATGAACGCCGGGGGTAATCAAAAAGGTAAGTATCGCAGTCGCCAGAACTGCTGCTGTTGCCGTATTCATGCCAGCCTCCTTTGCAGAAATCAGTGCGTTTTCCAACACTACCGGGCGAAGATACGAAACCCGGTTTGCGGTGAGTGGACATTGCCACCCCGTCACCGCCGCTACCGTCGCGACACAACTGCAACATCGCGGGTGAAATCATCGTAGTGACCAGAGCGCCAGTGGCGTACTTACCCCTGCCAAGCCATCTATGAACACTCGCCGAGTACAGGGAGTACTGTTTCACATACAGACTTACACCCGTCTTACCAAACAGCCATTCATTGAACAATTGTCGATGCATCACTCATCCGTTCTTTTTTTGAGTTCTTTCGCATTCAATTCACTTGCCGGCTTCTCCATCCCGGATTGGATGCAATGCGCACCCGTATGCTCATTTCCCAGACCAATCCAGATTTCGAATACACCTGGTCGTCCAATCTGCGGGAATGCTATATGCTGAAGAACCGCAAAATCGACAATCTCAAGGAAAAACTCGTGACCGGCTTTGACGATTTTCTGAATGTACTGTCACGTCACACGACGGCATTTGCCAAGCCCGTGGTTTACTTCCCTGAAGACACGCATAGCTTCCGTATCGATAAACCACTCGTAAGATCTGCAGATGGCAGGTAGTTCGTAGCGAACTTCACCCGCATCGAAACCTTCGGCTTTCCCAATACCCAATGGGTGCGGGTCACCATCGACCCGGACGATCCCAACGTGTTTCGCTTTCGCCGGGAAAGCGTCGGGACCAATCGCGTATAACAGGAAACGAAGCAGGCCGGCAACGGACAGCACCCTGCTCAATCAGCCTCCCGTTTTCTCATCCGCTTCGCGATTTTCCCCAACTCCTTGATTTATCGTCAGACGCTGACTATATTTAATGGCAAATCGCCTGATCAAGTCGTTCGGCTGATTGTTGTGATGTCGTCACTTACCGAGTGCGGGGCAAGCGATTATCATGATTCAGCCGGTTGATTTTCAGGATTTCTTCATCGCTTTTTTCTCTTCCGCCCTCGTTATCTGCGCCGGCGCGCTCTATGCCCTGTTTTTCGCCTTCGCCCGCCTGCTTCGGCGCCGCACCCTGGACTATGCCGCCTATGGCAGCTATGGCGTGCTGGCCGTCAATATTTTCATTCTCGCCCGGGTACTGCATCTCGACGGTTTCTGGCAGCTCGTCGTCTGGACCATGCTGGCCGGTTATCTGTTCGCACCACGGGCAATCTGGCAGCTGTGCCGGGCCACCCATAGCGACGTCGACGCCGCCGCAGAATCCCCGGCAATCGCGGACAAGCAACGACTTACTACTTAATTAACAAGGATATACCATGGCAAGCACAAGCTGGTGGAGCAGCGAAAATTTCTGGCGGAAAACGGCCATCGGCGTCACCACCCTGATGCTGGTCGTGCTGATCGTTCTCACCTTTCATTCCGTGTCGGTAATAACCGCCGGCAGCCAGCGGGTGCCGGCCTACAGCGCCATCAACCAGCGCGTCGACTACCGCTTCGACACCAAACGCAATGTCATGGTCCCGGTGCTGGGTGAGGAAGCACCGCTGTTCGGCAAGGTGCTGACCGCGGAGGAAGCCGAGGCGCTGGTAACCAAGGGCAAGCTGACCATACAGGCGAAAAACTGCATCAACTGCCATACCCTGCTGGGCAACGGCTCGTACTACGCGCCCGATCTGACCAAGGCTTGGCTGGATCCCGCCTGGGGCAGCGCCGCGGTGCGCGAGCAACTGATGGTCAATTTCCTGCTCGATCCCACCACCAATGCCCGCGGCTTCGGCTCCAACCGGCGCATGCCCAAGCTGGGCATCACCGAAGAGGAGGCCCGCGCCATCGTCGCCTTCCTCAAATGGATGTCCACCATCGACACCAACGGCTTTCCCAATAACTACAAATCCATCCAGCAGGAGGGCTGATTCATGAGCGCCAGCGTTCTCGACAGCAAGCATCTCAACGGCGGCCAGCGGCTGGCGGTGAAGTATTTCAGCGTCGCCGTCGTCCTGTTTCTCGCCCAGGTGCTGTTCGGCCTGCTGGCCGGTCTGCAATACGTCAAACCGGACATCTTTTACAATGTGCTCGATTTCAACGTCAACCGCATGGTGCATATCAACGCCATGGTGGTGTGGCTGCTCTATGGTTTCATCGGTTCGGTCTATTGGCTGGTGGAGGACGAGGCCGGCCGCGAGGTGGTCGGTCTGAAACTGGGCACCCTGGGTTTCTACGTCCTTACCGCCGCCGTGGCGGTAGTGGTCATCGTCTACCTGGTGGTGCAGGTCGGTCCCGGGGAAATGAAAACCCTGTGGCTGATCAATGAAGGCCGCGAATACATCGAAGCGCCGCGCTGGGCCGACATCGGCATCGTCGTGGTAGTGCTGGTGTTTTTCTATAACATCGCTGCCACCTTTTTCAAGGGACGCTGGAGCGGCATTTCCGGCGTGCTGGTGCTGGACCTGGTGGCCCTGGCCGCCATCTATTTATGCGGCATGTTCTACACCACCAATGTCTCCGTGGATCAGTACTGGTGGTGGTGGGTCATCCACCTGTGGGTGGAAGCCACCTGGGAGGTGCTGGTGGCCTGCATCATGGCCTGGGCCTTGATCAAGGTCCTGGGCGCGCGGCGCCGCATCGTCACCACCTGGCTTTACATCGAAGTGGCGCTGATGTTCGGCTCCGGCATTCTCGGCCTGGGGCATCATTACTTCTGGATCGGCACGCCGGAATACTGGCTGTCCATTGGCGGCTTCTTCTCCGCCCTGGAACCCATCCCGCTGGTGGCCATGGTGGTGCATGCGGTGTATGACTCCGGCGTACACCGCTTCAAAAACGCCAACCATCCCGCCCTGGCCTGGCTGATCGCCCACGCCTTCGGCAATTTCTTCGGCGCCGGCGTCTGGGGGTTCATGCACACCCTGCCACAGATCAACCTCTACACCCACGGCACGCAATGGTCGGCTTCCCACGGCCACCTGGCATTCTTCGGCGCCTACGCCACCATCAATATCGCGTTCTTCTATATTGCGCTGCAGAAGTGGCGCGGTGATGTGTGGATGGCATCGGGCCTGAGCGGCAACGGTTGGCGCTGGAAATGGTCCCTGGGTCTGCTGCACCTGGGCGTCATCGGTATGACAGTGGCACTGCTGATCGCCGGCTATGAGCAGTCGTTCATCGAGCGGGCGCTGGGCGGTTCCACCTGGCAGGCCTACTTCACTGCCCAGACCCATCCCTGGTTCGTCCAGTCCATGAACTGGCGCCTGGCCTTCGGCGTGATCACCCTGCTGGGCCTGCTGCTGCTGATCTACGACCTGCTCACCATCGGCGCCCGGGAAACACGGCGCGCGGAATTTACCGCCGAACCGGCAATGTAAAAGGAAACGGTCCGTTTTTCCAGGGCCGCCACGAGTACATTCTTGCGGGCTCGACCAGCGCCATCCCTGG
>DKAS01000103.1 GCA_002448875.1 Proteobacteria bacterium UBA6920
GCCGATGCCAGCTATATCTACAACACCCATACCGTGTCGGGCGTATTACTGCCCCCCACCGGCAGCGCCCTGTCCGCCACCGATACCGCCAATATCACCATCAAGTTGCAAGGTGCGCTGGCCAACACCCTGGAACAGGATGCCGGTGCGACCATCGATCGCAACGATGTGGCCATGACGCCGGGTACCGGCGCATTCAGCGTCAACCTGCTGGCCGGTGATTTCGCGTTCGGCGCGGAAGGCGTCGAGGGCTTTCCCTCGGTGACCGAGACCGCGATAGCTCTGGCTGATCTGGATCTGACCGATCAGATCATTCATGTGGATCATGGCGGCGTGATCCATGGCACCATTCTCGACCAGGCCAGTGTCGCGGTCACCGGTGTCGATGTGTCGATTCTGACGCGCAATTCGCNNCCGACGTGCAGTGGATAGGCGGCGCGGCGACCGATGCCAATGGTACCTATGCGATCGAAGTACCCTACGGTACCTATGATCTGTATGTAGATGGCGCGGTTACCCGTGACGTCAAAGTCAGCGCCAGCGCCGCCGACAAGGTGGTGGACCTGACTCGCTTCACGGTCACCGCCAGAGTCACCGACACCACTGGTGCCGGAGTGCAGGCGGATGTCGAGGTACTGGGTGGCGACCAGACCAGCACCGATGCGCTGGGGATGTATACGCTGCGCGTCATGGAAGGCATCAATCAGCTGTGTTTTACGTCGGTCATGGGGACGAACTGCGAATTCAACGTCCTGTTCGATGACAAGACGGTGGCGAATTTCAGCAAATAATCGCCGTAGTATCGCTGTAAACAGAAGGGGCGCCGCTGGCGCCCCTTTTTTTTCCGCATACTGGGCTTTATTCCGGCACCAGCCAATCGACGCGCCAGGCACCGGGACCGTCCTGTGCCAGCTGTCGCGCCAGCCAGGGCAGAAGTGCCTGCAACTCATTTTCCAGTTGCCAGGGGGGGTTGACGATCAGCAGGCCGCTGCCGGTCATGCGCTCGCTGGGCTGAGTGCTGACCCTGAGTTCGCAGCACAGGATCTTGCGTATGCCGCTGGTCGCTACCTGATCGCGCAGGCTGGCGATGGGGTAACCGTCGACCAGAGGGTACCACAACAGATAGCAGCCGGTGGCCCAGCGGCGCACCGCCGACGTCAACTGATCCGCCACGCGTCGCAGTTCGTCTTTCAGTTCATAGGGGGGATCGATCAACACCAGGCCGCGTTTTTCCCGCGGCGGCAGGAACGCCTTCAAGGCCAGGTAGCCGTCCTGGTGGTGAATCGCCACCTGCCGGTCACCCTGGAACAGCGCCTTGAGCTGGCCGATGTCCGTCGGGTGCAGTTCACAGGCGACCATGCGATCCTGTGGTCGCAGCATGGCCCGGGCCAGCCAGGGCGAGCCGGGATAATAGCGCGGCTTGGCGTCCGCGGACGCGGTGGCAGGCCGGCAGCTGGCGATTAACTGCAGATAAGTGGCCACGGCTGCCGGCGGGTCCGGGCAGGTCAGCAGGCGGTCGATACCAAGCGCATACTCGCTGTTTTTTCTCGCCTGGGGCGTGTGCAGGTCGTAGCAACCGGCGCCAGCGTGTGTTTCCAGATAGCACAGGGCGGCGGGTTTACGCTGCAACGCCGTCATCACCAGGGTCAGTACCAGGTGTTTGTGCACATCGGCGAAGTTGCCGGCATGGAAAATGTGGCGATAGCTGAGCATGGTTTAATGGACGGATTGCGGCTGGACCGCGGTCGGAGTCGGTTGGCTGAAATTCGGCACTATCATACCAGGAAAACTGTGGCCAAGGCAGGGAGGGGCTGCATGGCGCTGAATGAATTACGAATATTAATTTCCGCGGCGTTTGGCATATAGTGCTCGGACAACGCAAATCACAGGAGGCAAGTCTATGCTTAATCCGTGGATTAAATTTGTGTCGTTTGCGGTTCTGATGCTGGTGGCAGTGGCGGTGATGGCACAGCCGCCGGGTATGCCGCCGCGAGGAATGAATATGGATGATCGGGACGAAATGATGTCCGGGCCGGGCGCCAGCTACGGCTACGGTTACGGTTACGGTTACGGCGATCACATGGGATCCATGCGGCATGGCTACGGCATGGGCGGTCCCGGGATGGACGGGCCGATGATGGGGATGATGGATATGGGACCGTTCCTGGCCGATCTGCGCGAACTGAATCTGAACAAGGACCAGCAGGACAAGATCCGCAAGCTGCAGCGGGCCGTGCGCAAGGAGCACCTGGCGCTGATGGAGAAAAATATGGACGTCACCGACAAGCTGCAGGATATGTACGCCGAGGAGACGCCGGATGTGGCCAAGATCGGCGCGGTTTACGGCGAGATGTTCAATCTGCGGCGCCAGATGATAGAAAGCCAGATAAAATTGCGCAACGACGTGTTCGCCCTGCTCAGCAAGGAACAACAGGAAAAAGCCCGCAATAGCATGCCGTATTACGGCCGTCATCATCGCATGATGGATTGGTAACTGGCCGCGGGTGTGGCCGCCAGGGCCGGTCACGCCCGCGCGCGTGACCGGCGACGGATCAATTGCCTGGACAAGCGCCGGGTGCCACGTGCTAGAGTGCGCACATGTCCAGACTCGAAAATCTATTGTTGTATTGTCGTCCCGGGTTCGAAGGCGAGTGTGCAGCTGAAATTCAGGAGGTGGCCGCGGCACGGGGTATCGCCGGCTATGCCCGAACCCAGTCACAGTCCGGCGTGGTGACCTTTCACTGCAGTGAAGCCGGCATCGGTCTGGAACCGGCGCGCTTGATTCGTTTCGCTGATCTGATCTTCGCCCGCCAGCTGTGCGCGCTGCTGACGGAGCTGACCGACTTGCCCGCCCGGGACCGGGTGACGCCGCTGTGCGCGGCGCTGGCCGGCCGCCAGGTCAGCGCCCTGCTGGTGGAAACCGCCGATACCAACGAGGCCAAGCAGCTGCAGGCCTTCTGCCGCAAGTTTCAAACGCCGATGCGTGAAGGTCTGCAACGCGCCGGTTTGTTGCGCGAGGGGGACGCCGCCTTGCCGCGTCTGCACCTGTTGTTCGTCGATTCAGCCCACGTCCTGGTGGCCCTGTCCTACGCGGACAATGCCTCGCCCTGGCCCATGGGAATAGCGCGACTGAAATTTCCGCGCGAGGCTCCCAGCCGTTCCACCCTGAAACTGGACGAAGCGCTGTTGTTCTTCCTCAGCGAGCCGGAGCGCGAACGGTATCTGGCACCGGGCATGACCGCCGTCGATCTGGGCGCCGCCCCCGGCGGCTGGACTTACCAGCTGGTGCGTCGCCATATACAGGTGACCGCCGTGGACAACGGCGCGCTGGCGCCATCACTGCTGGACTCCGGACTGGTGCGCCATCTGCGAGTCGATGCCTTTACCTTTCGGCCGCCCAAACCGGTGACCTGGATGGTATGCGATATGGTGGAGCAACCGCGCCGGGTGGCCCTGCTGGTGGCGGATTGGGTGGCGCGCGGTGATTGCGCTCACAGCGTGTTCAATCTCAAGTTGCCGATGAAAAAACGCTATCAGGAAGTCGCATTGTGCGCCGGACTGATCCGCGAGCGGTTGGCGCAGGCAGGCGTCGACCACGTGCTGCGCTTCAAGCAGCTGTACCACGATCGCGAGGAAGTCACCGGTTACTTGCGCCGCGCCAGCGAAGGCGGTGGTGTCGCCTGATTGTTGCCGTTGCTCAAATCGGCGAGGGTGGAGCGGATGATCGCCACCGCGTCGTCGATCTGATTGCGGGTAATGACCAGCGGCGGCGCGAAGCGCACCACGGTGGCGTGGGTTTCCTTGCTCAACAGGCCGTTCTGCATCAGCTGCTCGCACACCTGGCGGGCGCTGATTTTGTCGGCGTGGAACTCCATACCCAGCAGCAGGCCCTGGCCGCGCACTTCCTTGATCAGCGGCGACTGCAGTGCCGCCAATTGTTCCTTGAGGTAGGCGCCCAATTCGCGGGAGCGTTCCGCCAGTTGTTCTTCCACCAGAACCCGTAGCGCGGTCAATCCGACGGCGCAGGCCAGGGGGTTGCCGCCGAAGGTGCTGCCATGGTCGCCGGGTTGGAATACGTCCATGACTTCATGGCGGGCCAGAAACAGCGACACCGGCAGCAGGCCGCCGCCCAGCGCCTTGCCGAGAATCAAGCCATCGGGGCGCACGTTTTCATGCTGACAGGCAAGCAGCTTGCCGGTGCGTCCCAGGCCTGTCTGCACCTCGTCGCAGATCAGCAGCACATTGTGTTTGCGGCAGATCTCCGCACAGGCTGCAAGATAGCCCGGCGTCGGTACCAGGATGCCGCCTTCGCCCTGAATGGGCTCCACCAGGAAAGCGGCGGTGTTGCGGGTGATGGCTTGCTCCAGCGCTTTGCTGTCGCCGAACGGCACGGCTTTAAAACCGGGACTGAACGGACCGAAACCGTCACGGTACTGCTGTTCCGAGGAGAATCCGACGATGGTCGTCGTGCGGCCGTGAAAATTGCCAGCGCATACGATGATTTCCGCCTTGTCGTTTTCTACGCCTTTGACCTTGTAGGCCCATTTGCGTGCCGCCTTGATCGCCGTTTCCACCGCCTCGGCGCCGGTATTCATCGGCAACGCCCGATCCATGCCGGTAAGCTCGCAGGCATATTTGGCGAAGGGACCGAGCTTGTCACTGTGGTACGCGCGGGAGACCACCGCCAGTTTACCCGCCTGTTCATAAAGGGCCTGCAGCAGCCGCGGGTGGCGATGGCCGTGACTGACGGCGGAATAGGCGCTCATCATGTCCAGATACCGGCGGCCTTTGTCGTCCCAGACATAAACGCCGTCGCCTTCCACCAGCACCACCGGCAGTGGTAGATAGTTGTGGGCGCAATAGGCGTTTTCCAGGGCGATAGCGTTGTACATAGCGGACCTTTTTTCAATTAAACAGCGTGGTAATGAGTTCCTTGATCAACAATTCGGTCTTGTGATTGCGGTCGCGGAACGGATTGAACTCGACGATTTCCGCGCCGATGAATTTGGTCGCCTGCATCAGCCTGGCGCACGCGGGCAGGAATTGCGAGGCCAGCAGACCGCCGTGCGCGGGCGTGCCGACACCGGGAGCATCTACCGGATCGAATACATCCATATCGATGGAGATGCCGAATCCGGCGCTGTTTTTACTGGCCAGTTCGACGGCGCTGTTCATCACCGCATCCAGGCCACGCTGGCGGATGTCTTCCATGTAAAAAACTTTTACACCCATTTTCGCCAGCAGCTTCAGTTCGGGGGCTTCGAAACTGCGCACGCCCACCAGGCAGATGTTTTCCGGTTTGAGCTTGCCCCCGGCAAAACCAATGTCCAGCAGATCGGGGGCGCCTTGTCCCAGCAGGCAGGCCACCGGCATGCCGTGCAGGGCGCCGCTGATGCTGGTTTGTGGCGTGTGCGCATCCACGTGCGCGTCGACCCAGATCAGGCCCAGTTCACCGTGATTGCGCAAGGCCTTGGCCGCGCCGCTCCAGGTACCTATGGCGCTGGAATGATCACCGCCGATGACGGTGAAATGTGTCTTGCTGTTGACGCTGTCGGCGACGGCGCTGGCCAGCGATTGCAACATGGCCACCAGGGAGCGGCGGTCATCGCTGTTTTCCACGCGGAAAATATTCTGCCACTGGGCGGTCACGCCGCGGTCCGCCAGTTTCTGCACCAGGTTCGAACCCTTGAGCAGATCCGGGGCGATGTCGCAACGCTTGTCCTGCGCGCCATGGCACGATGCGGCGCCGAATAAATGTAATTTTGTCTGTGGTTTTACCTTCGCATGCATAGCAGTCGGGGCTCCATAGAGGAACACGAATGAACGGGAATCGGATTGTTACTATGTATCGGCGCTCCCGCTGCGCAGATTAGTAACCTGTGGCAAAAAACGACTGTTCACCTATTCAATTGCTTGATATACATACACCATCAATAATATAAGTTGAGAATTCTTTGAAATGTATCAGTATTTGAGGAGCTTGCTTACCCAGGGCTTGTTTGCTCTGCACGGTCAGCGCCTGGTGCAGGCGTATTTGAGCACGCACGCTGTACCTCCGCCGCAACATGTCATCGCCGTGGGCAAAGCAGCGGCCAGCATGACCGCGGGCGCGTACGATATGTTCGGATCGAATATCAGATCGGCGCTGGTTATCGTCCGCGATCTGCCGATTCCGGACAGTCTGCGCGCCACACCCAATTGTCGCGTCGTGGTTGGTGGACATCCGCTGCCGGATGAGCGCAGCCTGACGGCGGGCAGTTTGCTGTGGCAGTACATTGACGGACTGCCGCCGCAGAGCGAAGTTCTGTGTCTGCTGTCCGGCGGTGCGTCCGCGCTGGTCGAGGTGCTGCCGGCGAATATCAGTCTGCAGGATCTGCAACGCGTCAATAGCTGGCTGCTGGGCTCGGGCCTGGATATCGGGCAGATCAATGCGGTGCGCAAACATCTGTCACTGCTCAAGGGGGGCGGGCTGGCGGCCCGCTTGCGTCGTCAGCATGTGACGGCCTTGGCAATTTCCGATGTGCCGGCCGATGATCCGGCGATTCTGGGTTCCGGTCCGTTGACTGCGACGGCGGCGGATGCGCCGACGGTGGCGTCGCTGCCCTTGCCGTCGTGGCTGCGCGCCCTGCTGCTGGCGCACTCACCCGCACCAGCGATGGGTGCTGCACCTGCGGTGTCCGTGGTGATTATCGCCAATAATCAGCTGCTGCTCTCTGCGATCGCCGAACGCGCTCACTGTGACGGCATCGCCGTGACCGTCGACACCCAAGCGCTGCAGGGGGATGCCCAGGCTGCCGGCCGGCGTCTGGCCGAGCGCCTGCTGGCGGCGGGCGAGGGTCTGCTGGTGCAGGGCGGCGAAACTACCGTGCAGTTACCGGCGGCGCCGGGATTTGGCGGGCGCAATCTGACCCTGGCCCTGGCCGCCGCCACCGTTCTGGCCGGCAACCGGGATTGCTGGCTGCTGGCCAGCGGCAGCGACGGCAGCGACGGTAACACACCGTACGCCGGCGCCTGGGTGGATGGCCAGACCCTGGCCCGGGGTCAGGCCCTGGGCATGGATGCCATGGATTACCTGCGACGTGCCGATGCCGGTACTTACCTGCAGCGCCTGGGGCAGGTGGTCTCTACCGGCCCCACCGGGACCAATGTGAGGGATGTGGTCCTGGGGGCTCGTCTGCCGGAGCATCATTCGCCCCCAGAAATTTAAAGATATGTGACTTATGTCCCTACATTTTTGTATTGCTTGGCTACAATAAAATATCTGGAAAAGCCGCGTGCCTCGTGCAGCAAGGTGACGACGATGAAAAACACATCTAAAGGTCCTGATTTCCTTACTGTGCTTGCAGTAATTGTGGGAATTGGCGTGATTGTGACCATGAAAGCTCAGGCTTCCTGGGAAACGAAGAATACGCCGGAAAATATCGCTGCCCAGGCTTACATGGCCAAGCAGCAGGCTAAACTTAATCCATTTTTTCAATAAGTTATCGGCCAGGTCCGGTCACAGGAACCAGGGTGGCCGGGCGCGGCTGCCTGTGGTCAGACTAGTCCGAGGCAAAACCCCCAATCCCCCCCCGTCAGCGAGTCAACCGTTCCAGCCACCGTTCATAGAGACCATCCGCCACGGTTTGCAGCTGTATGATGCGCTGGGCCAGATTTTGCGTCATCTGTTCCCGGGTCTGGATGGCCGGGGAGTCCTCGGGACGCAATTCTTGCCGATACAGGTCGGCCCAGTCCTGCACCATGTCCGCCATCACCTCCACATGGCATTGCAGCCCCAGGATGTTATCCAGAGCGAAGGCCTGCTGCCCACAATGCTGGCTGCGCAGCAGACATTGGGCGCCCGCGGGCAGGGTGTAGGTTTCCCCGTGCCAGTGAAAAGCCGCGAATTGTCCGTCGCGGCCAAACCAGGCACGGGCCGCCGGCGAGTCGTCGATGGTGACATCGTGCCATCCTATCTCTTTGTAATTATTGGGAAATACTTTGCCGCCCAGGGCCTTGGCAATCAGCTGCGCTCCCAGGCAGTGGCCCAGGACGGGCAGCTGGCGATCCCGGGCTGCCTGAATCAGGGCGATTTCATCGGCGATCCAGGGCAGATCATCATTCACGCTCATCGGGCCGCCCATGAACACCAGGCCGGAAACATCCTCCAGCGTCTGGGGAACGGCGGTTCCACGGTCGATACAGATCATATCGAAGGGAATTTCATGACGGGTCAGCACCTGGCCCAGGTAACCGGGTCCCTCGCAGGCGATATGGCGAAATATGCGTACGGGTTTCATGCAGATACGGGTAGCTGAGAAGAAGTTGCCATTGCGGCTAATGATACGCGCAAAGCGCGGATGCTGGCTAGCCGGCATCGCCCTGTGGCTGGGACTGAGCACGGTCGCGGCGGCTCCCGCCATCGCCTATCTCGGTGTATTCAATGGCAAGGCGGTGTTTCTGGTGGACGGCAAGCGCGAAGTGCTGGCGCCGGGCGACAGCAGTGTCCATGGCTACACCTTGCGCGCGCTCAACGCCAGTGAAGCGAGCATCGAAATCGACGGCCAGCGCCTGCGCGTACTGGCCGGCGCCACCCTGGGCAGCGATGGCAGCCATTCGGCGAATCCCCTGTCCGCGCCCAGCCGGCAGGAGGTAAAAATCTTTCCTGACAGCCGGGGCATGTATTTCGTGCAGGGGCGCATCAATAACCAGTCAGTGCAGTTTCTCGTCGACACCGGCGCGACCACGGTGTCGCTGAGTTCGGAGATGGCCCGGCGCCTGGGCATAGATTACCGCCATGGCCAGGCCGCGACCGCGGCCACTGCCTCGGGTGTGTCCCAGGGTTATATGGTGACCCTGCCCAAAGTCGATGTCGGCATGGTCAGCATTGCCAACGTGGAGGCGATGGTGCTGGAGGGCAGTTATCCGCCGATGGCTTTGCTCGGTAACTCGTTTCTGGAAAAGGTTGAAATGAATCGGGACGGCGTGGTGATGACGCTGCGCCGCCGCTACTAGGAGCGGCTACGGGCTTCAGCTGACCATCTTGTCGACGAACAGGTCCAGCATCATTTTACAGATCTGTTCCTTGTTTTTGCCGCGCATGCCGATTTCGCGCAGACCATCGTCGAGTTTTACCCAGATTTCCGCGAACATTTCCTTGATCGCCTTGCCGTCCTTCAGCGCCAACTGCATGTCGCTGATCCAGGTTAGCCCTTCCAGCAGTTCCACCGCCTGGCGGAATTCCGGGCTGGCTTCGCCCTGCCGTTTTTCTATGGCCAGCAGCACCTCCTGCCAGGTGTCGTAGAGAAAGTGCACCACCTTGGTGGGCAGCTTCTTACCCTTGATGTTCTTTTCCAGCAGATAGTTGATTTTGTCCGCCGCCCCGCTCTTGCCCCTGGCGTCAGCCGGCTTGGCCGCCGGCGCTGGCTCCTGGCGCGCGACGCTGCCCTGTTTGCCGCTGCCGCTCCTGCCTTCTTCCAGGTGTCGGTGCAGGGTGGGCGCCGCTTTCATCATTTCAGTGAACACCGTGATGTCGCTGTCGAAGTTGTCGAGGATATACTGCAGGGCCTGCGCGCATTCCTTGAACGCCGGGTGTTCGATGATGCGGTCGGCGGCAATGTTTTCGCCGAGATAAACCAGGGCGTTGAACAGATTGTTGCCGGGAAACACCCCCTTGTGCAGCAGGTTGCGGTCGATAAAGGCAATTTTGAGAAACGGTACCTGCAGTTCCGCCAGCAGCATTTTGATTTCCTGCGGCAGGTTTTTCTTGAATTGCTCATGGAAGCGATCGCGCACTTCCTTGATGGTTTCCAGGTAGCTTTTTTCCACGGTGCCGCCGCAGGCGGCGCGCAGGATGGCGGTGAAATCGTCGATAATGGCGACGCTGAAATGAATCTTGCGCTGTCCGGTGGCATCCATACCGAGGAACTTGATCTTGGTCTGCATCAGGGAAAGGGTTTTGATCAGCTGGCCGGCGCTGGGAACCGGCTGTTCGTTCTGCAGCAGGGCAAGGTATTCCTGTACCGCGCGAATGAACTGTTCCCGCGGCGTATGCCGGGTTTCGGCGCGGGCCGGCGCCGGCACGACTTTGTTGTTTTTTACCTCGACCGGTGCCAGTTCTTCGCGGGTAAATCTCCCGGTGTCGAAGAAAAAGTCGGCGGCGTTGCATTGGACCAGTTCGTCTTTGTCGCTGCTCATACCTGTCAACCGATGTACCTGTGGCGCACTGGGCGGCAAACCCAGTTTGTATCTGGGTATCGGATTGCGGCGGAAATATATTAGCGGGGTGTAGCGGGGCGGGGGAGAATGGGGCGGCCGCCGGCCGGCGGCGCCTATTTACGTTTTTCGATCATCGCGTAAGCGGAGTGATTGTGAATGGACTCGAAATTTTCCGATTCCACCACATAGGCGACGATGCGGTCGTCTTCATTGAGCTTGACCGCGATGTCACGCACCATGTCCTCGACGAATTTCGGATTGTCATAGGCCAGCTCCGTCACGTATTTCTCGTCTGGGCGCTTGAGCAGGCCGTAGACCTGACAGGAGGCCTGATTCTCGATGGTGTCGATGATTTCCTCTATCCAGACGAATTCGCGGGTTTCCACCGCCACCGTTACGTGGGAACGCTGGTTGTGGGCGCCGTAGTCGGAGATTTTCTTGGAACACGGACACAGACTGGTAACCGGCACCTCGACCTTGATGACCATGCCGGCGTGTTCGGAGTTCACGGTGCCGGTGAAGGTGACGTTGTAGTCCATCAGGCTGCGTACCCTGGTGACCGGCGCCTCCTTTTCCACGAAATAGGGGAAGGACATTTCGATGTAGCCGGACTCCGCGTCCAGCACCTTGGTCATTTCCCGGATCATGTCCTTGAACGAGCGCACCGACAGTTCGCGTTCCTGCTGATTGAGGATTTCCACGAAACGCGACATGTGNNCGGATATCCTTGATGCCGACCTTGTCGATGGCGATCTGCCGGGTGTCCCTGCTGCCTTGCACGTCAGCGATGGCCGGAGTCTGGGGCGGTTTCATTACGGCTCCTCCGTATAGGTGACGCAGGCTCGCTCAGTTTCCCATACGGTCACTGCGCTGACCCGGGCGTGCGCGCGGTTCAATCTGCGGGAGATCTCCCGGTACAGATAGGCCGCGATGTTTTCCGCGGTGGGATTGATTTCCTTGAAGGCTTCCAGATCATTGAGATTACGATGATCCAGGCCTTCGATCACGCTGCGCGTCGCCTGCTTCATGTCGCCAAAGTCTACGCCCATGCCCACACTGTCCAGCGCCGTGGCGCTGACCTGCACCTCGATCTTCCAATTGTGGCCGTGCAACTGGTTGCAGATGCCCGGATAGTCCCGCAGCCAATGGGCGGCGGCAAAATCTGTTACGATTTTAAGGGTATAATGAGACGACATTACGATTAGTTGACTAATTTTCTAGACTTTAAAGTGGAATCGCTGGTTTGACAAGCTTGCCTTTGGTAATAGGCTTCGATGGCTTGCAGTATACCATCATTGGTCAATCCGCAGGCAGCCAACAGCTCATCACGGGTTCCATGGTCGATGAACCGGTCCGGCAGACCGAGGTTGAGAGTGGGAACGACATGACCGTGACTGAGCAGTAATTCATTGATTCCACTACCGGCGCCGCCGGCTACCGCATTTTCCTCGACCGTCACCAGCAGCGTATGGGTGGCAGCCAGTTCCAGCAGCAGATCCTCATCCAGGGGTTTGACGAAACGCATATTGGCGACCGTGGCATTGAGCGCGGCCGCGGCTGCCAGGGCCGGCGCCAGCATGCTGCCGAAGGCGAGAATGGCCACGTCCTGCCCCTGGCGGACAACGGCGCCTTTACCGATGGGCAGGGTCTGCCGGTCGGCGCTGACCTTGACGCCGGGACCGCCGCCACGGGGATAGCGTACCGTCGCCGGGCCGTTGTGCGCGAAGCCGGTGTTGAGCATGAGGTGGCATTCGTTTTCGTCGGCCGGCGCCATGATCAGCATATTCGGTATACAGCGCAGGTAGCTCAAATCAAAGCTGCCGGCATGGGTAGGGCCATCGGCCCCGACCAGACCGCCGCGATCGATGGCGAACAGGATGGGCAGATTCTGCAGGGCGACGTCATGGATCAACTGGTCGTAGGCCCGCTGCAGAAAAGTGGAATAAATGGCGACCACCGGTTTCAGACCGTCACAGGCCATGCCCGCCGCCAGGGTGACGCTGTGCTGTTCGGCGATGCCCACGTCGAAGAACCGCGACGGATAGCGACGGGCGAAATCGACCATGCCGGAACCTTCGCACATGGCGGGGGTAATCGCCACCAGTTGCGGATCGGCGGCGGCCTGGGCGCAAAGCCAGTTGCCGAATATCTCCGTATAGCTGGGACCGGCGGATTTTCTCGATACCGGCCGGCCGGTCTGCGGATCGAAGGAAGTGACGCCGTGAAACGACGCGGGATTGTCCTCCGCCGGCGCAAAACCCTTGCCCTTGCGGGTGATGACATGCAGAAACTGCGGGCCCTTGAGATTTTTCAGATTGGACAGAGTTGTGGTGAGGGTGTCCAGGTCGTGGCCGTCCACCGGGCCGATGTAGTTGAAGCCCAGTTCCTCGAACAGGGTGCCGGGTACCACCATGCCCTTGACGTGTTCCTCGGCGCGGCGCGCCAATTCCCACACCGGCGGCATGCGGCCGAGCACTTTCTTGCCGCCTTCACGCACCGTCGCATACAGGCGGCCGGACAGGACCCGCGCCAGATAGTTGGACAGGCCGCCGACATTGGGCGAGATGGACATATCGTTGTCGTTGAGCACCACCAGCAGATTGGCGTCCAGGTCGCCGGCATGGTTCAAAGCCTCGAACGCCATGCCCGCGGTCATGGCGCCGTCACCGATGATGGCCACGACCTTGCGGTCCAGGCCCTGTTGCCGGGCGGCGATCGCCATGCCCAGTGCGGCGCTGATGGAGGTGCTGGAATGACCCACGCCGAAAGTGTCGTAGGGGCTTTCCTCGCGTTTGGGAAAGCCCGACGGCCCATGCAGCTGGCGGATCAGATGCAGTTGCTCACGCCGGCCGGTGAGAATCTTGTGTGGATAACTCTGGTGCCCCACATCCCAGATCAGGCGGTCGTCCGGCGTGTTGAAGACATAGTGCAGGGCGACGGTGAGTTCGACCACCCCGAGGTTGGCTGCCAGGTGGCCACCGGTCTTGCTGACGCTGTCGATAAGAAAACTGCGGACTTCGGCCGCGACCTGCGGTAACTGGGCCGCTGACAGGCGGCGCAGATCGGCGGGGGAGTCCAGATGACTCAGCAATGGGGGTGGAATCGATTTACTCATAATGACAACTGTAAAAGGTATACGTCCTGGGTTGCAAGCGCAGTCGCGCTGATTTTATTTATCACGCATGATGATGTAATGCGCGAGCTGGCGCAGGCTGTCGGCCTGGTCATCGCAGTTGCGCAGGCTTTCCATGGCCTGATTGTATAAATCCTCGGCCATGGCTTTGGCCCGGGTCATGCCCAGCAGGGCCGGGTAGGTGGCCTTTTTCAGTTTTTGATCGGCGCCCGCGGTTTTTCCCAGGGTCTGGGTGTCGCCTTCCACATCCAGAATATCGTCGCGGATCTGGAACGCCAGGCCGACGCATTTGGCGTAATGATCCAGATCACCGGCCTGTTGCGCCGGCAGTTGCGGCGCGCTGAGCAGGCCCAGCTGCACCGAGGCGCGGATCAGAGCACCGGTTTTATGGATATGCATGTCTTCCAGTTCCGCCAGGGAAATTTCCCGGTTTTCGTTGGCCAGGTCCATGGCCTGGCCGCCCGCCATGCCGCGCGAACCTGCCGCGTGCGCCAGCGCGGCGACCATGCGCAGGCGCTGGGTGGCGTCGGCTGCCAGGGCGGTGTCATGCACCAGCAGATAAAACGCCAGCGCCTGCATGGCATCGCCGGCCAGGATGGCCGTCGCTTCATCGAAGGCCTTGTGGCAGGTCGGTTTGCCGCGGCGCAGGTCATCGTTGTCCATGGCCGGCAGGTCGTCATGAATCAGGGAATAGACGTGAATCAGTTCGACGGCGCAGGCGGCCGCATCCAGCTGCGCCGCGTCGACTCCAACCGCGGCGCCGGTGGCGTAGACCAGGGCGGGGCGCACGCGTTTGCCGCCGCCCAGCAGGGAGTAACGCATCGCCTGGTGCAGTTTCTGCGGGGCGATGGTTTGCGCGGGGACCCATTTTTCCAGGGCCGATTCCACGCGCTCACGACAGGAATCAAGAAAGCTGTGCAGGTTCATTGCGGGTCAGGATTCCATGGTTTCGTTGCCGGGAGGCGGAGTCAGGGTTTGCAAGGTGTCTTCGCCCGCCTGCGACATCAGCACCATCACGCGTTGTTCGGCGTCTTTCAGCGCTTTCTGGCAGCTGCGGGTGAGAAAAACACCGCGTTCAAAATCCTGTAAGGATTGTTCCAGGGTCAGCTCGCCTTTTTCCATTTTTTCAATAATTGATTCAAGCTCCGCGAGGGAGTGTTCAAAATCAATGGTATCTTTCTGTTTTTTCGTCATTTTCGTTAGTTAAATAGCGCGTTCCGGTGGGCGCTGCGGACAGTGCGGCGACCGTGCTTTCTTTAATGGCTGTCCCTGGGGCGGCTGCGGATCGGGGTCCTTCCGGGTGGGCTATTATGGCATGGTTGGGTACCTGGTAGTCAGCATTTCATGGGAAAAACATTGATTTTACCGGTTGACAGCGAGTCACTGGACTTGCTGCACAAATCCGCAAGTGAGTAAATTCACTGCTTCTTTTCCTTGACAGAAACTGAGATAACATTTAATGTTACCAACGATTTTAGAATGATTCTAAGCGATGAAGGAGCGGCTATCTGGTCCATTCCGGTCATCGTTCAGCTCGAGCAATCTAACGTTCGGAGGATAGAGTATGCAATTGAAAGGCAGCAAGACCGAAGGCAATTTGAAAGCTGCTTTCGCTGGCGAATCCCAGGCTAACCGCCGTTACCTGTATTTCGCGCAGAAAGCGGACGTCGAAGGCTACAACGATGTGGCGACCGTCTTCCGTTCGACGGCGGAAGGTGAAACCGGTCATGCCCACGGTCATCTGGAATACCTGGAAGCCTGCGGCGACCCCGCCACCGGCCTGCCCATCGGCGCCACCAAGGACAACCTCAAGGCAGCCATCGCCGGCGAAACGCATGAGTATACCGATATGTATCCCGGTATGACTAAAACCGCCCGCGATGAAGGTTTCGGTGAAATCGCTGACTGGTTCGAGACCCTGGCCAAAGCGGAGCGTTCCCACGCCAACCGCTTCCAGAAAGCTCTGGACAATCTCGACAAGTAATCGAGCGGACGCGCCGGGCCCGTTCCCGGCGCGTTACCTCCAAATTTATATTGCAGGCCGCAGGCAATCATGAGCGCACCGACGGAAACACGCCGCGAAGGCAGTCTGGAAGCACCGACCCGCCACCCGCTGGACTGGAAAAATCCCGAGTTTTACGACGAAAACGCCCTGTTCAAGGAACTGGAGCGCATCTACGATATCTGTCATGGCTGCCGCCGCTGCGTCAGTCTGTGTCATGCTTTTCCCACGCTGTTCGATCTGGTGGACGAGTCGCCCACCATGGAAGTCGACGGCATCAAGAAAGAAGATTACTGGAAGGTAGTGGATCACTGTTATCTGTGTGATCTGTGCTATCTGACCAAATGCCCCTATGTGCCGCCCCATGAGTGGAATCTGGATTTTCCCCATGTGATGTTGCGCGCCAAGGCGGTGAAATACCGCAAGCACGGCGCCAGTTTCCGCGACAAAATGCTGTCCAGCACCGACACCGTGGGCAGCCTGGCGGGCATTCCGGTGGTGGCCGGGATGGTGAATACGATCAACAAGCTGCCGGCCGCCCGCGTCGCCCTCGAGTCCACCCTGGGGGTGCACCGTCAGGCGAAATTGCCGCAATACCATGCGAATAAACTGCGCCCGCGCATTCCTGTGCTGAGCGACCAGGCGATTACTCCGGTGGCTGGCGACAAAACCCGGGGCAAGGTCGCATTGTTCACTACCTGTTATGGCAACTACAACGAGCCGCAACTGGGCGAGGATCTGATCGCGATATTGCAGCATAACGGCATCGCCGTCACCGGCGCCGCCAAGGAGCAGTGTTGCGGCATGCCCAAGCTGGANNTCCTGCGTGCTGATGTTCAAGCAGGAGCTGCCGCTGCTGTTTCCCGACGACGCGCAGGTACGCAAGGTACAGAAGGCGATATACGATCCCTTCGAGTACCTGATGCTGCGTCACAAGGAAGGCCGGCTGAAAACCGCATTCAAGAACACCCTGGGCAAGGTGGTCTACCACGCCGCCTGTCATCAGCGGGTGCAGAATATCGGCGCCAAGACGCGCGATGTGCTGCAACTGGTGCCGGGGACCACGGTGGAAACCATAGAGCGCTGTTCGGGGCACGATGGCACTTATGCCGTCAAAAAGGAATTCCACGAAATCTCGATGAAGATCTGTCGGCCGGTCATCGACCGGGTGAGCAAAGCCGGCGCCGATCGTTATGGCAGTGATTGCCCGATGGCGGGTCACCAGATCGCCAATGGTCTGCCGGGGGAGGTGCCCCCGCAGCACCCGATCAGCATGCTGCGCCATGCCTACGGGATTTGAGACATGCAGCGAGGAGTAAATATGCAGAAGCTGACGCGCGCCGATCTGATGAGTCTGGAATTGTATGCCGAACAACGGCCGCAGTTTCGCCAGCGCCTGATGGAGCACAAGAAAAATCGCATCGTCCGTCTCGGGCCCAATGCTTCCCTGCATTTCGAAGACCGCCTGACCATGCTCTACCAGGTGCAGGAGATGTTGCGCGCCGAGCGCATCTTCGAAGCCGCGGGTATCCAGGAGGAGCTTGACGCCTACAACCCGCTGATTCCCGACGGCAGCAATCTTAAAGCCACCTTTATGCTGGAGTACGAGGACATCAATGAGCGCAAGGCGGCGCTGGCGCGGCTCAAAGGCATCGAGGACAGGATCTGGGTGAAAATCGACGGTCTGGATCATGTCTGGGCCATCGCCGACGAGGATCTGGACCGGGAAAGTCAGGAAAAGACCTCGTCAGTGCATTTTCTGCGCTTTGAATTTACCCCGGCCATGATTGCCGCGGCGCGGGACGGGGCGGCCATCGGTGTCGGTGTCGAGCATGAAGGCTATTGCCACCAGACGGATCCGGTCGCGGATCCTATCCGCCGCTCGCTGGCCGGGGATTTTTCATCTTGATCACCGACCGGCGCGGACAGGGTGCCGGGCCGGAGAAGAAATTCTGCGCCGAGGGGCGGATGCATGCTGCCCTCTATCGTTGCAGCCGTCCCTTCTGGCAGAATTGCCCCTGAATCGTTGTTACGGGGGTAAGGGGCATGTCGACAGGGAGAAGTTTGTTGCTTAGCGGCGCCGTCACGCTGTTGGCGCTGGGGTGCCTGAGCGGCTGCCCCACCGGACTGCCGGGCACCGGTAAATCCAAACCAAGCCTCTCCGGCGAGATCAGCGCACTGCAGGGCAACAGCGTCGACAGCGACGTCAACGATCCCAATGCGCCCTATCAAGGCAATGATGACATCGAACACGCGCAGTCAGTGACCAATCCCTCGGTCATCGGCGGATTCGTCAGCGGTATCGGCACCGGACGCAAGGGCGACAGATTCGCCAATCAGGGCGATCCCGATGATTTCTATCATGTCAGTCTCCGCGCCGGGCAGGTGATCAGTCTGTATATCGGCGGTTTCGACCCGCAAAGCTCGCCGTCCGTGGATCTGGACCTGCAGCTGATGGAGCTCGCCACGAATACCTCCAACAGCACGACTTATTCATCGGTGGTCACGTCCAATTGCAGTTTCACGCAGACCGAAGCCGTGGTAGTACCTCATGACGGCGACTTTTATATCCAGGTCAACGCCGTCAGCGACAGCATTTCTACCTATGTGCTCACTATCGGCTCCCTGGCCGCCGGCAGCGGCTGCGCCTCACTGGCGCTGCAATACGATTTCGTGCCCGGCGAGGCGGTGGTGCGTTTTCGTGACGCCGCACCCGCGGGCGCCGCTGTGCGAGGCCCGGCCCTGAGTGACCGGGTACGCGCCCTGGGGCTGACCTTGAAGGCCAGCGGTGGCGGCGGGCCAGCACTGGTGTCTCTGGGTGCGGGGCCGGCCACCGCGGTGTACAGCGTCCTGGGGATCGCCCGGCAGACGGCGCCAGCGCAGGGTCTGGATCGTACCGCGCGCGCCAAAGCCGACACCATCGGTCTGGTCAAGGCCTTGCGTGCCCGCAGCGATGTAGCGTCCGCCGACCTTAACTTCATTCGCCGGCCGCTGCTGCTACCCAACGATACCCACTATTCGAAGCAATGGCAGTTTCCACTGCTGAATCTGCCGCAGGCCTGGGATCTCACCACCGGCAGTGCCGCGGTCATCGTCGCCGTGATCGATACCGGAGTGGTGATGAACCATCCGGATCTGCAGGCGAATCTGCTGACTACCGGTTATGATTTCATTTCCGACCCGCAATCAGCGGCGGACGGTGACGGTATCGATGCCAATCCTGACGATGCCGGTGATGGCAGCAACGGCACCGCCAGCACCTTTCACGGCACTCACGTGGCAGGCACTATTGCCGCGGTCACCAACAATGGCAGCGGCGTGGCTGGCGTCGCCTGGAACAGCAAGATCATGCCCTTGCGGGTGCTGGGGCGCGACGGCGGCACCGATTACGACATCATGCAGGCGTTGCGCTACGCGGCGCGTCTGAGCAACGATTCGGGTACTCTGCCGCCGCAGCGCGCCGACGTCATCAATCTCAGCCTGGGCGGGCCGGGTAGTTCCCAGGAAATGGCCGATACCATCCAGCAGGTTCATGATCAGGGCGTGCTGGTGGTGGCCGCCGCCGGCAACGAAGGTTACCGCAATCTGCGACCGGGCGACGCGCGCGTCACCTTTCCCGCGGCCTATGAGCATGTCATCGCCGTCGGCGCGGTGGATCGCGCCAAGAATATTGCTGCCTATTCCAATGCCGGTTATTACATCGATGTGGTGGCCCCGGGGGGTGACGAAAGCAGCACGGTGGCCAACGGTATTCTCAGTACCCTGGCGGATGACAGCGGCGGCAGCCGGTTGAACACCTATGGTTATTACAGCGGCACCTCGATGGCGGCACCCCATGTGGCGGCGGTGTTTGCCCTGATGAAAAGCGTGAATCCGGATCTGGGTACAGCGGACCTCGAGCGCCTGCTGCGCAATGGCGCACTAACCGATGACCTGGGACCGCTGGGAAGAGACGATGGATACGGCTACGGCCTCATCAATGCCAGTCGCGCAATAAATGCTGCGCTTGACGCTATCGGCGGCAGCCCCGGCACCAGCGCGGCGCTGGCGGCATCCAGTTCATCCCTGAACCTGGGGGCCGAGCTGGAAGGACTGGACTTCGCCCTGCGCAATACCGGCCAGGGGGACATCGGGCAGCTGAGCATCGAAACGAATGTGGAATGGCTATCAGTGAGGGCGGTCGAGGTCGATGGCAAGGGCCTCGGACGCTACCGGGCCGAAGCAGATCGCAGCCTGTTAGCGGACGGCATCTATCGGGGTCTCATCGTCGCCACCTCCGCGATTAACCAGGTTACGATTGACGTGCTGGTATCCGTGGGCGGCCAATCCGAGGCCAATGTGGGTACGGTCTATATCCTGCTTTACGATCCCGAGAGCGAAAGTGTCGTCGACCAGGTAGTTGCGCGTCCGGGACCGGAAGGGTATCGCTTCCGGTTTCCCTCGGCCCCGACAGGTCAATACGAACTGGTCGCAGGCACCGATATCGACAACGATCTGTTCATTTGCGACCCGGGTGAAGCCTGCGGTGCCTGGCTCACCATCGACCAGCCACTGCTGCTCGAGCTGGATGGCGACCGAGAGGACATTGAGTTTACAATCGAGTACCTTGTGGCCATACCGACGCCCAGTGCGACACCCGCGCAGAATGCAATGCCTGCAACAGCCCGGTACCGGCGTCGTCCGGCACCCTGAAGAGAGGACTTCAAGCAATGACACGCCGCCTGCGATCTGTGATCTTCCTGTTTTTGTGTGGCTGCTTGGTCGCCTGTTNNCAGCGACAGTAGTACAGCCGCAGGCGCAGCGTCAGCCTCATCGCAAGCGGGCGCGCCAGTCGACGAGGCCGGGGCATCATCAACAGCCGAGGCTTCAACTTCGATAGATTCGCCGGATGAGCCGGAGCAACGGGATGTCCTGTCCTTTGTCCAGGTTCGTCTGGGGGATCTGGACGTGCTGGAGGAAGCGCGGGTCATCCGCATGCTCACCGTATACGGCCCCGGCCGTTACTATCTTGATGGCCCTCAGCAGGAGGGCCTCGTGGCCGAAATGGCCAGTTTGTTCGAGGAATTCCTGAACCAGCGCATGGAGCGCAAGCATCTGAAAGTGCNNACTGACCATTACCGACGAGCGTCTGGAGCAGATTGATTTCAGCATCCCCTCCTCCAAGCCCCTGTCGGAAATCCTGGTGACGGGCCCCAGCGCCCCTGCGCTGGAGAGTATCGAGGGCCTGTCGGGCAAGACCTTGTACTTGCGCGAGAGCAGCAGCTACCGGGAGAGCGCCGACGCGCTGAATGAACGCCTGGTAGCCGCGGGTAAGGCGCCGGTAAAGATCCAGTACATGTCCGAGTTGCTGGAAGACGACGACC
>DKAS01000181.1 GCA_002448875.1 Proteobacteria bacterium UBA6920
CGATGACCTGGTGGATACCGCCGGGACCTTGTGTCAGGCGGCGGCTGCGCTCAAGGCCCATGGCGCCAAACAGGTGGTGGCTTACATCACCCATCCGGTGTTATCGGGCAAGGCGGTGCGCAATATCGAGCAGTCGCAGCTGGATGAACTGGTGGTGACCGATACCATCCCGCTGGCGCCGGAAGCGGCGGCGTGCAAGCGCATTCGGCAATTGAGCATCGCCGAGCTGTTGGGTGAAACCATCCGCCGGGTCAGTAACGAGGAATCCGTCAGTTCGTTGTTTATGGATTAGGGTTTTGTTCTTAAATTGATAGAGAGTAGTGTGGAGAAAGACTATGAGTTCAGTTGATTTTACCGTGGAAGCCCAGGCCTACACGAGCAAAGGGACCGCAGCAGCACGTCGCATGCGCCGCACCGGTCGTGTACCCGGCATCATCTATGGCGGCGGTAATGCGCCCCAGGGATTTTCGGTGGACCATGACGCGTTCATGCACAAACTGGAGCATGAGGCGTTCTATTCCCACATCCTTACTCTGAATCTGGATGGTCAGCAGCAGCAGGTCGTGCTGCGCGGGCTGCAACGGCACCCGGCCCGGCCGCGCCTGCTGCACGTGGATTTCCAGCGCATCAATCCCAACGAAAAGATCCACATGCAGGTGCCGCTGCATTTCGTCGGCGAGGCCAATGCCCCGGGTGTGCGCATCGGCGGCGGTCTGGTGTCGCACCTGCTGTCCAGCATCGATGTGCGCTGCCTGCCGCGCGATCTGCCGGAGTATATCGAGGTGGATCTGTCGAATCTGGAGCTTAACCACTCCGTGCATCTGTCCGATCTGAAACTGCCCGCCGGCGTGGAAATCATTGCGCTGTCCCATGGCGCCGAACACGATCTGCCGGTGGCCAGCGTGCATGGCCGCGGTGCTGAGACCGAAGCTGCTGAAGCCGCACCTGAGGCTGCTGCGGCTGCGCCTGCCGCGCCCGCGGAGAAGTGATCATACTCGGGCGGACATGATAAGGGCCGGCATTGTCGTCGATCGAGCTCATCGTCGGGCTGGGTAATCCCGGGCCCAAATACGAGGCGACTCGCCACAATGCCGGCTTTTGGTTCGTCGAGGCCCTGGCTCGCGCCCGGGGGCAGACGTTCAAGCTGGAAAACAAGTATCACGCTGAGCTGGCCCGGGTCGAATCCGGGGCTGGCTCGCTGTGGCTGCTCAAGCCCAATACCTACATGAATCGCAGTGGCCAGGCGGTGATGGCGCTGGCTGGGTTCTACAAGATTCCGCTGTCCGGTATTCTGGTTGTGCATGACGAGTTGGATATTCCGCCGGGGACCGTGCGCCTGAAGCAGGGTGGAGGCGCCGGCGGACATAATGGTCTGCGCGATATCATCGCCCAGGGCGGCGGCAACGATTTCTGGCGTCTGCGCATCGGCATCGGTCATCCCGGCCACGCCAGCGAAGTGACCGATTTCGTGCTGGGCAAGGCGCCGGCGGCTGAGCGCCACCTGATCGAGGATGTCATTGCCAGCAGTCTGCAGTATCTGCCGGCCATGCTGGATGGCCAATGGCAGAAGGTGATGAACCACCTGCACAGTATCAAACCCGCCAGCAAACCTCTTCAAGAGTAGACAAGCATGGGAATCAAATGTGGAATCGTCGGTTTGCCTAATGTGGGCAAATCCACCCTGTTCAATGCCTTGACCAAGGCGGGTATCCAGGCGGAAAACTATCCGTTCTGTACCATCGAGCCCAATGTAGGCATCGTGCCGATGCCCGATCCGCGGCTGGATGCGATCGCCGCTATCGTCAAGCCGCAGAAGGTGCTGCCTACTACCATGGAGTTCGTCGATATCGCCGGACTGGTGGCGGGGGCGTCCAAGGGTGAAGGCCTGGGTAACCAGTTTCTGGCGCATATCCGCGAGACCGATGCCATCGCCCAGGTGGTGCGCTGTTTCGAGGACGACAATATCGTGCATGTGGCGGGGCGCGTGGATCCGGCCAGCGATATCGAGGTGATCAATACCGAACTGGCGCTGGCGGATCTGGAAACCGTCGATAAGGCGCTGCTGCGCGCCACCAAAGCGGCGAAAACCGCCGATAAGAAGGCGCTGACCTACAAAACCCTGCTCGAACAGCTGCGCGCCCACCTCGACCGGGGCGCGCCGGCGCGCACCATGCCGCTGGACGAAGAGCAGCGGCTGGCCCTGCGCGAACTGCATTTGCTTACCATCAAACCCACCATGTATATCGCCAACGTGGCCGATAACGGCTTCAGCGACAATCCGCTGTTGGACAAGGTGCGCGCCATTGCCGCCAGCGAAGGCGCCAGCGTGACCCCGGTATGCGCCGCCATCGAGTCGGAACTGGCGGACATGGACGCGGAGGAGCAGAAGATATTTCTTGCCGATATGGGCCTGGAAGAGCCGGGCTTGAATCGCATCATTCGCGCCGGCTACAAATTGCTGGGGCTGCAGACCTACTTTACCGCCGGCGAAAAGGAAGTGCGCGCCTGGACGGTGAAGATCGGCGCCCTGGCGCCGCAGGCGGCGGCGGTGATTCATACGGATTTCGAAAAAGGCTTCATCCGCGCCGAAGTCATTGGTTATGAGGACTTCATCAGCTGCAAGGGCGAGCAGGGTGCCAAGGATGCGGGTAAATGGCGGCTGGAGGGCAAGGAGTATCCGGTCAAGGACGGCGATGTCATGCATTTCCGCTTCAACGTCTGAACGTCCGGGCGGATTTCAGTAACCGTCGCTTTCGGCGGCGGTGAATTCGCTGCCCAGCAGCATGCGTTTGACCGCCGCCTGATCGCGAAACACCGGCATCACATCCGTGCCATAGCCGTGCCAGAGCTGGCGCGCATCATCGACCTCGCCCTCGCTCACCAGGGCGGCCAGGGCCGCGAACACCACGTATGCATACTGCCGGTCGCTGTAGGTATAGTGCCGTTCGAGAATTTCACGACTGACGCGAACAATGTCTTTATTGTCGGCGACGGCGATCGCCCGCAACAGGCGCAGCCAGGCCAGCTGCGGCGGCGCCTGACCGGGGCAGGCGCGGGCGCTGGCCGCGCCCAGGATCTGCTGCAGCGGCGGCGGGCTGGCATAGGGCAATACTCCCATCGCCACCGTATTGAACAGGCTGTCCACCCAGTACACGTTGTCCATCGACGGCTGGCAGCCGGTCAGCAGTCGCCCGGCGTCGCTGGCGTAGACCTCGAGTTCGGCGGGCATGTCGGCGACGCTGTCGCCGCGCAGCAGGGCGGTGATCTTGTCGGCGCGGGCGGTGTCGCCGGTAATGTCGAGAAAGGGAAAATCACTGATCGGATCCATGCTGGTCCGCGGCTGGCCCGTCAGCAGCGTCAGCACCGGCACCGGAAATCTGCGTACGCCCAGCGCATCGCTGACGCCGGCGCGGAGAAATCTTGCCTGCACGGCGTGCAGATCGACGTAGGGGTGGTAATCGCTGTTGGCCGGTGCCGCCGGACCCGCCAGTACTTCATGCAGCAGTTTCTTGTTGCCGATCAAACGCAGCTCGAAGTCACGCAGATGATGGATGCCTATCTTCGCCAGTTCTTCGCGTACGCCCGGATCGATAAACAGGCGGGGTGAAGGCGCGGCGAATTCGCCGTGGCGGCGGGCCAGCAGCAACATATCTATATTGTTCGGCGTCAATACCACATAGTCGTCGAACACCGATTCCAGGGCTCTAGTAATCGATGCCACGATCTTGGAGTCGATTTCATAAAGTTGCAGCCACTGGACGAATATGCCGTCGTCGCTGAGGTGGCGGCTGACATGCTGATAGAATTCCGTGGTGAACAACCCGGCGACGCCGCTGACCCAGGGGTTGGACGGCTCGGACAGGATGATGTCATAGCGTTGTTGGCGGCTGGAGAAAAAAGTTTTCGCGTCGTCGATGTGCAGGTGGCTGCGCGGATCCTCGTAGGCGCGGGCCACGCGAAACATGAAATGCCGCGCGCCTTCCACCATGGCCTGTTCGATTTCCACGGTGTCGACGCGCTGGATGCTGCCGGATGCCAGCATGGCATGGGTGCTGAGTCCGGAACCAAAACCGATGACAGCGGCGCTGCGCGGCTGGTAGATATAGGCCAGCGGCGACAGCGCCGCCAGCACCATGGTCGGTTCGTCGCCGCCGAAGATCGGCAGCGGACCGCTGTAGATGGCGGCGTCGGTTTTGCCGTTGGTGCGAATCGCCCGCAGATCGGAGGCGTGCTGAATGACGTCGATGGATGCGGTTTTACCGTCGCGGTGGAACAGCAGCTGGTCGTCGGTGGCCGACAGCATCTGGCCTTCACGGTAGGTGCCGGAAGCCATGCGCAATCCGTCCGGTTGCGCGCTGGTCAAAATCAGCGCCAGTACGACGCTGGTGGCCAAGGCGCCGCGTACGGGGAAGCGGCGCCCGGTATGGCGTTGCAGGTGCCACCACAGACCGAATCCCAGGGCAATGTCAATGGCGGCGCCGGCGGCCAGCAGCCATTTGATGCCCAGCAGGGGCAGGCCCAGGTGCACGGCGAAAAACACCCCGGTAATCGCGCCGACGGTGTTGGCCGCGTAGACGCCGCCGATGGCGGCTTCACCGTGGCCGCGATCCAGCAGGGTGTAGGTGAGCAGGGGCAGGGTCATGCCGGCGCAGATGGTTGCCGGCAGCATCACTGCCAGGGCGATGCCGTGGCCGACGGTGTTGAACCAGAGATAACCAGCGTAGGATTTGCCCACCGTTTGCATCAGCCAGTGCATGATATCGAAGGTCTGGTTGTAGAGCAGCAGGGTGGCGGCGGCCAGCAGGCCCATGACCACCTGCACCGCGGCGAGAAAGGCCAGCAGGTTGCCGATGCGCTGGATGCGCCGCCGTATCCACCATCCACCCAGCGCCAGACCGAGGATGAATGCGCTGAGCATCAGCTCGAAGGAATGCGTGGCGCTGCCCATCACCAGGCTGAGCATGCGTATCCAGGCGATTTCATAGATGAATGACGCGCCGCCGGTGAGCAGCGCGATCGCCAGCAGCAGGCGCGCGTTGCCAGCCGCGCGCTGTGACGCCGCCGCCGGTCTGGGCGCGGCTGGCGGTTCAGCGGCGCGCGTCTGCAGGTAGCCCGCCAGCGCCGCAACCAGAAGATTGAGGGCGCCGGCGGTGCGCAGCGTGCCGGGCAGGCCGAACCAGTCGATGAGCAGAAAGCCGGATGCCAGCACGCCAACCGCGGCGCCGATGCTGTTGCTGAAGTACAGCGTGGCGATGATGCCGCCGGAGGTGTCGGGAAAGCGCCGGATCACGCCGGCGCTCAGCAATGGAAAGGTCATGCCCAGCAGGACCGACTGCGGCAGAATCAACAGCGCGCTGGCCGCCCATTTATAGGCGCTGATGGCCAGGGGTGCGCCCAGGGCGGGCAGGATGACATCGTAGGCGTGACTGACGGCGGTGGTGAAGATATCGTGGAAGATCAGGGCCAGCAGACCGATGAGCCCTTCGACGATGGCGTAACCGAGGATTAGCCGGCGCCAGCGCTGGCCCCAGCGGGCGCAGACCCAGGAGCCCAGTGCCATGCCGCCCATGAAAATCCCCAGGACCAGGGTTTGGGCGTAGGCGGCGTGACCAAGAAAGAGCTTCAGATAGTGGGTCCAGATGGATTCATAGATCAATCCTGCAAATCCGGACAGGGTGAAAAGATAAAAGAAAACCGTCGGTGCGCCAATCAGCCGTAAAACTGTTTCCTCCCGAAACACGCAAATCCTCGACCATTGTTCGATGAATACAGAACGCCATTATAAGGCAATTTCGCCGGTCAGGCGAAGGCCTCCCGTTGACGGATTACACCGCCGGTGGATTTCGGGTTATGCTGGCGGCATGATTGCGGGGACCGGGCTATGGCAAAGTTGATCTGGATGCGGCGCTGGCCGCTGCTGCTGCTCGCCGGTTTGCTGGTGACCGGTTGCGGCATGAAGTTCGTGTACAACAAGCTGGATTGGTTGATCCCGTTGTGGATTTCCACTTACGTCACCCTTGACGATGCGCAGAAAACCCAGCTCGATCAGCGTCTGGCGCGCGTCCTGGAGTGGCATCGGCATCAGCAGCTTGCGCAATACGTGGCATTGATCCGGCGCATCCAGCAGGCGGTGGGCGACGGTCTGGACGAGGCCGCGATCGAGGCTTTATTCGCGGCCGGCGAAGCTTATTGGCGCGCTCTGCAGGAAAAAGTTACACCCGATGTGGCGGATATTCTGCGCACCACCAGCGCGTCGCAGCGGCAGGAAATCTATGACAAGTTCAGCGATTCGAACGCCGAATTTCGCGCCAAGTATTTCGGTCTGACCGAGGAAAAGCGCATCGCCAGAAGCATGGACGACATGACGGATCACTTTGAGACCTGGCTGGGGGATCTCAACGAGCCGCAGCGCCAGGCGGTCGCCGAGTTCGTACGCAGCTATTACCCGATCCATGAGTTGCGTTACAAGCTGCGCCAGAACGTGCAACTGGAGCTGCGTTCCATTCTCGAGGCGGAGCTGTCGCCCGTCCAATTTCAGCAACGTATCGCTACCCTGCTGTTGCATCAGGAAAATTTCTACCCTCTGGGGTACGACGACAAGCTGGCGGCCAATCGCCGCCTGCTGGTGGCGCTCATCGCCCGGGTGATGCGTCAGCGTGACGCCGAACAGACCGCGCATCTGATGCATGAGCTGGACAGCTATGCGGCCAGTTTTCAGGAGTTGTCCCTGCTTGCCCGGGTTGGTACCGTCCCGGCGCCGGGGCGGCAAGTGGCTGGTGCGGGCACGTAATTGCCCGACAATGCTGGTATCATCAGGCTACGAGTAAACCCGCAACTTCGGAGGGCGTCCCCCGTGATCCAAGATAAATTTGGTAAGTCCCTGTTTATCCTTGGCGTATTGGTAATGATTCTGGCCGTCGTTCTGGGCATGAACATCGATAGTAACGCGAGCAACATGGGTATCGAGGCCATGAAGAAAACCGACGCCAGCCTGCTGGCGTTGCTCATGGTCTTTGCCTTTGCTTTTCCCCTGGGAGTGGTGCTGCTGGCGGTGGGGGCGGTGATGATTGGGGGCAAGATGTTTTCCCGCTATACCAATCTACTGCTCGGCTCAGGGCTGCTGGTCAGTCTGGTAGTGCTGGTGCCGATGCTGTTCACCCGGGAAATGAGCACCTTGTATTTCGGCGCCGGCGGGGTGAGTATCCTGACCCTGATCGTGATTGCCGCCTGGTTCTGGAGTCAGTACCGGCTGAATCTGATCGAACGGGAGCGCGATATTCTCGATATCAAGGGTGTCGGTTACCTGTGTTTTGCCCTGGCGGCGTGGAATCTTTGTGGTTTTGCCGGCATGCCGAGTTTCGCCCTGTTTCCCGCCAAGATGATCGAATACGGGGCCCGGCCCTTCGCCATCGGCCAACTCAAGGCGATTATGGCGTACCTGGTGCTGGGCTGGGCGGCCACCGCCTACGGCTACTATCGCGCGGCCGCTCAGGTGCGGCAGATTTCCCATCGGACTTCCGGTGTGTTTACCGCGGAATCCCTGGGGCAGCGGGGGCGGGGCCGCTGATTCCTGAATTAAAGTCAACCTGGTTGACTAAGTAGTCTCGTTGTTGGACTATATTTGCCATGGAATGGCATCGACAACCCACGGGGCGACTCCTGCTGCTGGCTTTTCAGGCCTTTGAACGACGCCTGTTAGCGGCGCTGCGACGGGCCGGGCACGGAGCGGTGAGCTTGTCCCATCTCAATGTTTTTCGCCACCTTTCCGCCGAAGGCTGCAGTCTGGTTCAATTGGCCGCCGCCGTCGGGTTGAGTAAGCAGGCCGTGGGCAAAATCGTGGCAGAGCTGGCAGCGCTGGACTATGTGGTGCTGACAGCGGACGAGCGGGATGCCCGGGCCAAGCGCGTCCGGTTTTCTGCGCGCGGCTCGCAGCTGGCGCACACCGTCCAGGAAACGGTGCGGTTGATGGAACGGGAGTATCTGTCTCTGCTGGCCGACGACTACCATCGTCTGCGGCGCAGCTTGCGGTGCGTATTGCAGTCGGAACCGGGGCGGCAGGGAGACGCTTGGGGCGATAACCCGGCCTAATCGGGCAAGAACCCGCCATTAACGGTCCGGAACAGGCGTAGATCGGCAAAATTAGTGAATCGGGGAAAAACTAGGTTTCAAGGCCATCTTTTATGTCAAAATCGGGCAAATTCGGGCATTCTGAGGCTTTTTTAAGAAAACTGGCGAAAAAATGCGCAACCATTGCCCGGGCCTGTGGGTAAGTGCCACGTTCCCGTGGGCTATTTCCATTAAATCAGCTAGTTATGAATTGATCTGTGGTGTAACTGGACAGCCAGGGCCTGACCTTATACAATCTCGCCTCCGTTCATTCCGGACATTTCCTGGCTACGTAGCTCAGCTGGTTAGAGCACAACACTCATAATGTTGGGGTCGGTGGTTCGATTCCACCCGTAGCCACCATATCGATTATTTTTCGCCCACCAGCACGTCCTTGACGAGGTCCCTGGCCTCCTGGCCGCGTTCGGCGCAGATCGCCACCAGACCGTAGTCGTTGTCCCGTTGCAGAAAGCGCAGACTGCGCAAGTTGATGCCGGCATCGGAAAAACGCCGGGCGATGCGCGCCAGGGCACCGGGTTCATCCTTGATACGTATCACCAGCGCGTCTTCAGTCACGGCTTTGATGCCGGGAATGGCCTGCAACAGGCGCAGGGCCTCGTCATAGCGATCCACGGACAGAATGGTGATGGCGGACTCGGCGAAGGATTCGGCGTCGATATTCTCGATATTGATGGCCTGCCTGGCCAGGGTTTCCGATATTTCGGCGATGATACCCGGCTGATTGCCGGAAATGATGGTGATCTGCTTCATGGTGCGCCAGCTCCCGCGGGTCGAGGCTGCAGTTCCTGCAGCAGTTGCTTGATATGTCCGGCGGTAACGTGCGGCACGGTAATGATGTGGGCGATGTCGTTGTGCACGGCCAGTTGCCAGCGCTTCGCCAGGTCGGCATCCGGGCGGGGGAATACGACGGTAATGGAATTGCGATTGCGCCAGGCTTTGATGCCCTGGGCCGCGAACTGCTCGATGGCGTAGTCAGCCATTTCCAGGCAACGGCGAATCATGGCGCGGAATCCGCTTTCACCGTGCATGCGCAGGGCGTACCAGATGAACAGCGGGGTGATGGCGTTGCGTGAACCGGAAAGTGTCGTATCCAGGGTGCCCACGTATTCGACGGAGCGGGCGATGCGATCGACATTGGTTTTCTTGGCGATAACCACGCCGCAGGGTATCGGCGAGCCGATGAGTTTGTGACCACTGATGGAAACGCTGTCGATACCGGCGGGAAAGTCAAAAGGTTGCGGATTGTCGACGAACGGCAGGATCATGCCGCTGAGGGCGGCGTCGGCATGGATGTAGTAGGCGGGTATCGCCAGCTCGCGCATGATATTCTTGATCCGGGTCACATCATCCACCGCGCCTTTCATCGTCGTGCCGATATTGGCGAAAATGATGGGCGGCGCGTCGCGATGGATACGGATGGTTTCCTTCAGATCCAGGTAGTCGATTTCGCCGTTGGCCAGGCTCTTGATCATGATGTTACGGGCATGCAGCAAACGCAGGATTTTGGCCACGCTGTAGTGCGTGTCTTCGGAGTAGTACACCACGCCGTTGGGCAGCAGCTCCCGCGCCAGGTAAATGCCGTACATATTGCCTTCGGTGCCGCCATTGGTCATGTAACCCCAGAAATCCGCCGCCGGTGCGCGGGTGAATTGCCGGAACATTTCCAGAACTTCACATTCGATGGCGTGGGTGTTGAGACGGAAGGTGGTGTCGAGAAACGGGTCGCCGACATTGTTCAGGGGAAACTGCAAAAAGCGGTACAGCGGTGAATAATCGAAGTCGCCATTGCAGGGATAGCCGAGAAAACGCTGGGCTTGCTCAGCGATAGTGCGGTGGAGGTCGTCCAGACGAGCCTGGTCCGCGGCGGTCAGCTGCGGTGGCGGGTGCGCGGATTTCTTTTCCAACATGCTGGCAGCGGGTCCCGGAGTATGCCGATACGTGCCAGGCATATCGGCCGCGACGCGGGAAATTTGAATATGCAGCGACGCCGGCGCCGGTGCCAGCGGCGGGCAGATGCGCCTGGGGCACTGGGGTGCGTGTCGCGCAGCATGGCGCGGCCCGCGCTATTTCTGGCCTGGGCGGGCCTGATCGTTGTTGACCACCCAAACAGCCGCTTCGATACGCGAGTGCAGATTGAGTTTCTTCAACAAGTGTTTTACGTGCACCTTGACCGTGCCCTCGGCAATGTCCAGGCGGCGGGCGATCAGTTTGTTGCTCAATCCCTGGGCGATGAGCTGCAGAATCTGCTGTTCGCGCTCGGTCAGGCCGGCGCTGCCGGTGTTTTCCGGTGTCAGGCGCTCGTTGCGCAAGGCCTGTGCCAGCAGTTCCGTCAGGCGTTCGCTGACCACCATATGGCCCTGGGCCGCCTGACGCAGGTAGTGCAGTGTATCCTCCGGTTCCATGTCCTTGAGCAAATAGCCGTCGGCACCGGCGCGCAGGGCGGCGATGACATCCTGTTCCGCGTCGGAAACCGTCATCATGATTACCCGGCTGTCCAGATCGGCGCTGCGTATGGCTTTGAGGGTTTGCATGCCATCCATGCCTTTCATATTGAGGTCAAGAATCACCAGATCCGGTCGCAGGCGCTGTACCAGCGCGATACCGCTGCCGCCGTCGGCGGCCTCGGCCAGCAGCGACAAACCCGGTTCCATGGCGATCAGGTCTGCCAGCCCCTTGCGGAACAAAGGATGATCGTCGATGGCGATAATGGTGCAGGGATGTTCAGTGGGCATTGTACATGCGCTCATGAGGTGATGGCTTGTTGATAGATTTCCTGCATGTCGGTCCTGAAATGCAGCAGCACCCGGGTGCCGCCCAGCGGTGATGCCAGGATCTGCAGTTCACCACCGATGGCGTGGGCGCGTTCACGCATGATAGTCAGGCCGTAGTGGTGGTGCAGCGCTTCCGGCTGTTGCAGGCCGACGCCGTCGTCGTCGATGCTGATGTTTACTCCGCCGTGGATGTCGCAGTGCAAGGCCACCGCGGCCTGTTTCGCCCTGGCATGCTGCAGCACGTTGGCCAGAGCTTCGCGAATTACCTGAATGACATTGATTTCCGCGTTCGGCGGCAGTTTGCAGTTACCAAGATGGTTTTCCAGAATGATTCGCACGCTGCCGCGCTGCTGGTATTCGCGCACAATATTCTGCATGGTGTTGTTGAAGTTGGCCTCGTCGATACGCAGGCGAAAGGTGGTGAGCAGTTCACGCAACTGGCGGTAGGCATTGTTCAGGCCATCGCGCAATTCGCCGGTGATGCCTTTTATCCTGCTCGCTGACTGCTGGTCGTGACCGAGTTCGGCATCCAGCCGGCTGACCTGAATTTTCAAGTACGACAGGGATTGCGCCAGCGAGTCGTGCAATTCGCGCGCTATGGTGCTGCGTTCCTCGAGCAGGGCCAGCATGCGCACCTGCGAGCCACGTTGCGCCATTTTCAGCGCCAGCGCGATGTGGCTGGCGATGGTTTCCAGCAGGATCTGCTGCCACGGCTGCAGATTGCCCTCGGTGCCGGTTTCCAGCAACAATACCCCGTATTGCTTTTCCATGTCCTTTATCGGAATGGACAGCATCGGGGTGGCGGCGGGTGATTGCGGGACGCGAATCACGGTGTGGGTGGCGGCGCCGGTGAAGCAGGCCTGGCAATCCGGCCGCCGACAGATATCGCTTGCCGGCAGCGGCGCGCTGCGGTTGCTGGCGAGGCGGAAAGCATGACTTTTGCCGTCTTCCCCGAGACAAATTTCCCCCGGACCCGTGCCGATGGTGTCCTGAATGTCCTGCAGCAGATCGCGGTATACCGCGTCGGTCAGCGGCGCCTCGCTGAGGCGACGGGTGGTGCGATACAGCAGGTCCAGCGAGCGATTGCTGCGTTCCAGGTCGGCGGTCTTGCGGCGCACCCGGGCCTCGAGATCCCGATACATGCGCGACAGTTCCGCCGCCATGGTGTTGAAGGCGATGCTCAGTTGTCCCAGCTCGTCCGCGCCCTGATAGCGGGTCTGCGCGGAAAAATCACCGTCGCGCACCGCGCGGGCGCACTGCGACAGATCGCGCAATGGCGCCAGCACTCGGTTGTGCATCCAGTAGAGAGTGACGAAAGCCACCAGCAGGGTGAGAAAAAGCGTACTCACCTGAATCAGACGTATGCGCTGGATATTGGCTTCAGCAGAAAATTCCAGCGCGCGCACCATAGCGTCTATATGAGTTACCAGCAGCGGCGTATGTTCGGAAAACCGCCAGCGCAGCGTATTGGCCTCGGATGAATGATCGGTGAGTGCCTCGATGTATTGCCGCAGCATCGGTTGAAACTCCCCCTGCCACTGCTCCTCCACCTGGTGGTAGGCGCGGTTTACGTCTGCGCTGCGGATCTTGAGCAGCACACCGGTAAGCCGCGGGTCGCGCAGTCGTTGGCTGAAGGCCGCGCTCAACTCCAGCAGGCGGGATTGCTGGTCAGCCGACGTTTGCACGGCCTCACCCAGCGCGCTGGACAAACGATAGGCCTGCATGCGCAGGCTACCGGCGAGATTGATGGCGGCGGCCTGGCCCTCCGAGGACTCGGCGACGATTACGGTGCTGAGCATGCCGCTGAAGGCCAGACTGATGATCAAAACCATGGAAACGGCCAGGCGCAGAAACAGCGATTGGTTGAGTATTTTCAACATGGGCCAGCTTTTCTCTTCGTGATCCCGGTGGGGATAGCGGCCGCCTGGCGAAAAAGGCGTACCCCCATTGCTATGAATGAGCGGCAGGACGCTTTAGACAGTATAGTACAACCGGACTAAATCCCTATCAACTCAATAAGTTAACGCTTATGGCTCCCGCTACTCCCGCTACCCCCCCGGGGGTAGCCAGACGGGTCGGGCGGTTAATGGTTGAACAGCGCGCTAGGTAAATATTTTCTACTTTAGTACGTAGTAGGCTACGAACCCGCGACACTTCCGGAGCAGCTACTATGCCAAGTCATCGCGTCAAACAAATGTCCGTTCTTACCCTCAATACGCTGGCATTTACCGCCTGTTTTGCCATCTGGGTGATGTTCTCCGTCATCGGCATACCGATCAAAACCGGACTGCAGCTGTCGGATACGCAGTTCGGCCTGCTGGCGGCGACGCCGATATTGACCGGCTCCCTGCTGCGTCTGCCCCTGGGCATGCTGACCGATAAATATGGCGGCCGCATGGTGTTCGCGATTCTGATGGTGGCGGTGATCCCGCCGCTGTTTCTCATTTCCATGGCCACGGCCTACTGGCAGTTTCTGGTGCTGGGTCTGTTCGTGGGCGCCGCCGGCGCCTCATTTTCCGTAGGCATCGCCTATACCGCGCGCTGGTTCAGCAAGTCGCGGCAGGGTCTGGCCATGGGTATCTTCGGCGCCGGTAACGCCGGCGCGGCAGTTACCAAGTTTGTGGCGCCGAGCATCGTCGTCGCCTGGGGCTGGCAGATGGTGCCGGTGGTTTACGCCATTGCACTGAGCGTCGTCGTCATTCTGTTTCTGCTGTTTACCCATACGGAGAAAGCCCATCACGTTCACACCTCGGTAACCATATGGGACCAGATCAAGTCGCTGCGCGACCCCACAGTGTGGAAATACTGTCAGTACTATTCCCTGGTGTTCGGCGGTTATGTCGCCCTGTCATTGTGGATGACGAAATATTACATGGGTGTCTACGGGCACGGTATTCAAGAGGCGGCGTTGCTGGCGGCGATATTCGTTCTGCCCTCGGGGGTGATCCGTGCCCTGGGTGGCTGGCTGTCCGACAAATTCGGCGCTCATCGCGTCACCTGGTGGGTAATGTGGGCTTCGCTGGCCTGCTTATTCTTCATGTCTTATCCGCAGACTGATTTACAGATTCACCGGGTGGACGGCAGCACCTTCGCCATGCACCTGGGGGTGAACCAGTACGTGTTCACCGCGCTGTTGTTCGTCGTCGGTATCTGCTGGGGTTTTGGCAAGGCGTCGGTGTTCAAATATCTCTCCGATGAGTACCCGCACAATATCGGTGTCATGTCCGGCATTGTCGGTCTGGTGGGTGGTCTGGGCGGCTTTGTCCTGCCCATCATGTTCGGCGCTCTGCTGGATCTCACCGGCGTTTACACCACCGCGTTCATGCTGCTGTTCGGCGTGACGCTGGTGTCCCTGATGTGGATGCAATATTCAGGGGAGCGGGAAAAGGATCGTACCCGGCGTAAGCAGTTTTATCCAATAGACACGACTTCCTGATGGGCGCGCCCGTGCGCGGAATAAATTACCTGAGGATGTAGCCATGGCTGATATCAGAGAATGGGATGTGGAAAACAAGGAGTTCTGGGAGGCGACGGGCAAGCGCATTGCCAATCGCAACCTGTGGATTTCGATTCCGAGTCTACTGTGCGGCTTCGCCGTCTGGATGTACTGGGGGATCATCACGGTACAGATGCTGAGCGTGGGATTCCCTTTCACGCAGGCGGAGCTGTTCACCGTGTCGGCGATCGCGGGGCTGACCGGCGCCACGCTGCGCATCCCTTCGAGCTTCTTTATTCGTATCGCCGGCGGGCGCAATACCGTAGTTTTCACCACCGCGCTGCTGATGATTCCCGCCATCGGCACCGGCATTGCGTTACAGGATAAAACCACGCCCTTGTGGGTGTTTCAGATGCTGGCATTTTTTTCCGGCTTCGGCGGCGGCAATTTTGCTTCGTCGATGTCGAATATCAGCTTCTTTTTTCCCAAGCGCATGCAGGGCCTGGCACTGGGTTTGAATGCCGGTCTGGGCAATTTTGGCGTGACTACCATGCAGATCCTGGTGCCACTGGTGATGACTGCGGGCATGTTCGGCGGTACCTCGATGACGCTGATCAGCACCTCGGGTACTTTGATTGGCAAGATACCCGCAGGCAGCGAAACCTATATTCACAACGCCGGCTATATCTGGCTGGTGTTTCTGGTGCCACTGGCCGTCGTCGGCTGGCTGGGCATGAACAATATACGCACCGCGGAAGTATCGCCCAATCCCGGCAGTCCGTTGCAGTCCTTCGGCCGGATCAGCGGCATGCTGCTCATAGGATTTCTGGCCGCCGCTGCCGGTTTGTACCTGATCCTGCCCAAGCCGACCGGCCTGGGCCTGCCGGACTGGGTCAAATGGGTGGTGTTGCCCGGAGTGATCGCGGCGACGGTACTGCTGCTGCGGCTGCTGCCCGGGGAGATCAACACCAGCCTGCGGCGGCAGTTCAAGATCTTCGGTAATAAACATACCTGGGTGATGAGCGTCATCTATACCATGACCTTTGGCAGCTTTATTGGCTATTCCGCCGCTTTTGCCCTGGCGATCAAGGTAATTTTCGGTTTTCAGCATTTGCCGGTGAACGGTGTGCTGACCCATGCCACCGTCAATCCCAACGGTCCGTCAGCGCTGATGTACGCGTGGATGGGCCCATTCATTGGTGCACTGATTCGGCCGCTGGGGGGCTGGGTAGCGGACAAGGTCGGCGGTGCCAAGGTCACGCAATTCATCACCGTGATCATGGTGGCCTCGGCGCTGGGCGCAGCCCACTACATGAAAGCCGCCTACGGTTCGGCGACGCCGGAAGAGTATTTCCTGCCGTTCTTTCTGCTGTTTCTCACTCTGTTTGCCGCCAGTGGCATAGGCAATGGTTCGACCTTTCGCACCATCGCCATCGTGTTTCCCAAGGAACAGGCCGGGCCGGTGCTGGGTTGGACGTCAGCGGTGGCCGCTTACGGCGCGTTCATTATCCCTATGGTATTCGGCGAGCAAATCAAGGCAACGACGCCGGAATACGCGCTTTACGGTTTCGCCATTTTTTACTTCATTTGTCTGCTGTTGAACTGGTGGTACTACCTCG
>DKAS01000044.1 GCA_002448875.1 Proteobacteria bacterium UBA6920
CGCCGATGCCTTTGATGACATCCGCGGCCACGTCCACTTCCAGCTTGCCCGTGGCGTAGTAATCAAGGAAAAACAAGGGCTCGGCCCCCTGAACAACGATATCATTGACGCACATGGCTACAAGATCGATGCCGATCGTATCATGTTTGCCCATTTTCTTGGCTAATAGCAGTTTTGTCCCCACCCCATCGGTGCCCGAGACCAGCACCGGATTGCGGTAACGATCCAGTGGGATTTCGAACAGGGCGCCGAATCCGCCCAGCCCGCCCAGAACGCCCGCCCGTTGCGTGGCGCGGGCGATGGGTTTGATGCGTTCCACCAGGCGGTTGCCTGCATCGATGCTGACGCCGGCCTGCTCATAGCTTAAGGGGGGGCGAGGCGGGGATTTGTCTGTCATATGGCTCCAAAGGCTTGATACAATTTGCGAAATTTGTTTGTCTAGGGTTTTGTCTGGAGGTGGCGCAAAAACTGCTCGCCGCCTCGGGCATCCCGGGTGCGCTCCCGGCGGCTTTACCACGCCTGCCCGCCGACGCCGAATGCGGAAATCGGCGGGCTATTATCCTAGAATCGGCGGTTGGCCGCCACCGGGAGCTTTGACCATCGGGAGCGGGTAGCGACTTTCGGGCTGCATCCGGCTTCGGGTATGCTGTTTATTGACTGGTTTCCTGCACTGAGATAGGTTCTGCCGCCATGACGAGATTGTTAAAACTAGCATTATCTTCACTGTTCCTGCTGTTTACCCTGCCGGTCGAGAGCCTGGCGGCCACCGTGTCGGGACTCTACGAAACGGAAACGCCGATTTACGGCAGCGACAAACAGGCGCGTGATGATGCCATGCGCCGGGCCCTGGTCGATGTGCTGGTGCGTGTCTCCGGCAATCGCGATGTGTCGCTGGCCCCGGGAATACCTGCGGCCCTGAAGAATCCGGCGGGTTTCGCCCAGCAGTTCCGCTATCAGAAACCGTCCCCCGAGACGCTGCGTTTCCTCGATCCCCGCCCGTCACAGATGCTGTGGGTGAGTTTCGACAGCGCCGCTGTCAATCGTACCCTGCAAAATAACGGTCTGCCCATCTGGGGGCAATCACGACCCAGCCTGCTGGTCTGGCTGCTGGTGGAGGATGGCGGCGAACGCCGCTTCGTCGATGCCCAGTCTCCCAGCCCCTTGCGCGATCAGATCGAGTACGCCGGCAATCGTCGCGGCGTGCCGCTGGTGCTGCCCTTGCTGGACAGCCGCGAGCGGGGGCAGGTGAAGGTGCAGGACGTATGGGCCGGCTTTCTCGATGAACTGCAAACGGCTTCCAAACGCTACAGCGCCGAAGCGATCCTGGTCGGCCGGGTGTCCGCGTTGACAGCCGGTGCCTGGCATGGCCGCTGGAGCCTGTTGCACAGCGATCAACCGCCGGTGGTCTGGGAAAACGACAGTGGACAGGTCAATGCGCTGCTGGCCGACGCCATGGACGCGGGCAGCGATGCCCTGGCGCGCCGCTATGCGCAATTCATCGAGCAGGGCAGCGAAGATGCGCTGCTGTTGCGGGTCAGCGAACTTAAAACTCTGCAGGACTACGCCAGGGTGCAGCAGTATCTGACCTCGCTGGCGCCGGTGAGCGAGTTGCTGCCGGTGCAGGTGCGCAACGGCCAGATGGTGTTTCGCCTGCGTTACAAGGGCAGCCGCGACGGTCTGACGCGGGCGATACAGCTGGGGCGAGTGCTGCAGCCCATGGAGATTCCGCCCGCGCCGCCCGTGGTCGCCACCGCCGAGCAATCACTGCAGCCACAACCGGCGCCCACGGATCAGGAAACGGTGCAGCTGGCGTATCGATTGATGCCATGAGAGCACGCGACCTGCCGAATGTCATCAGTGTCATTCGTATCCTGTTGACATTGCCGGTGGTCTACATGCTGCTGCAGGCCCACTATTTGACCGCCTTGCTGCTGTTCGCACTGGCGGGCGTTTCCGACGGCGTGGACGGCTTTCTGGCCAAGCGTTTCGGCTGGCAGAGCCGTCTGGGATCCATTCTCGATCCGCTGGCCGACAAGCTGCTGCTGGTATCGACATTCATCACCCTGGCCTGGATGGGGCACCTGCAGTGGGAACTGGTGGCGGCCATCCTGATTCGCGACCTGGTGATCGTCAGCGGCGCCATCGCCTATCACTATCTGGTGGGGCGCTATGAGATGGCGCCCAGCTGGCTGAGCAAGATCAATACGGTGTGTTCCCTGCTGTTGATCCTCATCGTGCTGTTCAATTCCGGTGTTTACGACGCGGGCTGGGGCCTCATCAATGGCATGAGCACCATCGTCTGGATCACCACCGTGGTCAGCGGCGCCGGCTACGTCTGGCAATGGGGGAGCAACGCGCTGCGGCAATCGAGGGCGAAAAATGACTGATACACGGCGCTGGCTGCTGATCGCCGCCACCGTACTGACGGGTGTACTGGTGTATTTGCTGGCGCCCATTCTGACGCCGTTTCTGCTGTCGGCGCTGCTGGCTTATCTGGGCGACCCGCTGGTCGACCGGCTGGAGGCGCGCAAGGTGCGGCGATCACTGGCGGTGGTGCTGGTGTTTGTGGTGATACTCCTGGTGCTGCTGCTGATTCCGATGGTGCTGCTGCCGCTGCTGGAACAGCAGGTGAAGACCCTGCTGATCAAGCTGCCCCTGTATATCGATACGCTGCAGCACCAGGTGCTGCCGCAGCTGAGCGAACTGCTGGGCATCGCGCCCGGCACCCTGGACCTGGACGCGCTCAAGCAGACCGTCATCGGCCAGTGGCGCCAGGCGGGGGGTATCGCCGCCGCTGTCATGGCTTCCGCCAGCCGCTCCGGCCTGGCGCTGGTCGCCTGGCTGGCCAATGTCCTGCTGGTGCCGGTGGTCACCTTCTACCTGCTGCGCGACTGGGACATCATGGTGGGGCGCATTCATGAAATGGTGCCGCGGCGTCTGGAAGCCGACGTGGTCCGGCTGGCGCGCCGCACCGACGAAGTGCTGGCGGCATTTCTGCGCGGCCAGTTGACCGTGATGCTGTGCCTGGGCACGGTTTATACCCTGGGGCTGTGGCTGGTGGGCGTGGATTTCGCCCTGCTCATCGGCATGGCCGCCGGGGTGGTGAGTTTCGTGCCCTACCTGGGATTCATCGTCGGTATCGTGCTGGCGTCGGTGGCAGCCTACCTGCAATTTCATGAATGGACGCCGCTGCTGGGGGTGGCCGCCGTGTTCGGCGTCGGCCAGCTGCTGGAAGGCATCGTGCTGACCCCCTGGCTGGTGGGGGACAAGATCGGCATGCATCCGGTGGCGGTGATTTTCGCCGTCCTGGCAGGTGGCCAGTTGTTCGGTTTCGTCGGCATTCTGCTGGCCTTGCCGGTGGCGGCGGTGATCATGGTGCTGCTGCGTTATGCCCACGAGCGTTACCTGGGCAGCACTCTCTATCAGCGGCAGTGACGGGCAAGGGCATGGCGCGGCAACTTCCCCTGCGGTTCAGCTTTGGCGAGCACGCCCGACTGGCGAATTTCGTCGTCGGCCGCAACGCGGCCTGCCTGCAGTATCTGCGGCAGCTGCCGGCCGGTGGCGGCGAGAGCATCAGCTATCTCTGGGGCGCGGCCGCCAGCGGCAAAACCCATTTGCTGCAGGCCCTGGGGCACGATGCCGATGCCGCGGGGATGGCGGTGGTTTATCTGCCTTGCGCCCAGTACCGGCACTGGCAGCCGGCGATCCTGGACGAGCTGGAGCACTATCCGCTGGTATGCCTGGACGATATCGACCGGCTGTGCGGGCAGCGACCCTGGGAGGAAGCCCTGTTTCACCTGATCAACCGGGTGCGCGAGCGCGCCGGTCATCGCCTGCTGCTGGCGGCGCGCCCGCCGCTGCGCGTGCTGGCGCCGCAGCTGCCCGATCTGGCGTCGCGCCTGGCCTGGGGCATGGTGTTTCAGGTGCAGGAGCTGGACGAGGCGGACAAGAGCACGGCCCTGCAGCTGCGCGCCCGTAACCGCGGCTTTTCCCTGGCCGACGACGTGATTCAATACCTGCTGCGCTACTACGCGCGCGATATGGCGTCCATGTGCGGTCTGCTGGACCGTATCGACTACGCTTCCCTGGCGGAGCAACGGCGCATCACGCTGCCTTTCGTCCGGCAGACGCTGCAGCAGTCGCCGGCCGCCCCATAAGTCCACGCGAGGATACACTTTTGTCCGCCAACACCCAGTATCTGTTCGGAGATCGCGCGGTGAGCATCGTCGTGCAGGATTTGCTGGCGGTCGCGGCCGAGGCCGTGGTCATCGCCGCCGATCCGGAACTGACGCTGGCCGGCGGCCTGGGGCAGCGGGTGCTGGAGCGTGCCGGCACCGATCTGGCGCGCGACAGCGCGCAGCTGTTGCGTGAATACGGCGCCTTCGAACCCGGCATGGCGGCGCAGACCGGCGCCGGCCGCCTGCCGTTTCGCGCCGTCATTCATGCGGTGCTGCCCGCGGCCGATGACGGTTTCGCCGCCCGCGTGATCGAACAGGCGGTGGCGCGCTGCCTGCTCATCTGCGAGACCAATGACTGGTCCTGTCTGGCCTTGCCGCCGCTGGGCCTGGAGATCCCCGGTCTTGGTCTGCGCGCCAGCGCCCACGCCCTGCAGCGCGCCATCAGCCAGCACTGGGACGCGCGCGTCGACAGCGCCGTCGCGTCGGTGGTGATTTGTCTGGAGGAAAGTCAGTTTGCCGAATTCGATGCCGAGTTCGCCGCCTGCGGCCGGGCCGAGGATGCCGGCACGGCGCCCGCCGCCGGTCGCGACTCCGCGGCGACGCCGGCGCCCCGGGATGACTATGGCGAGGTCAACGTCGAGGATCTGCGGGATGGCGGCGATGACGCCGCCATCGACGACTGGTTCAAGTAGGCAGGGGATTGCTGCGCAGTTGCAGCACCGTGCGCGCCAGCCGCCGACCGAGGGCGGTGCAAAGGGCGTGCTCGTCCCGGCTGATTTCCCGCTCGCCGTCGGCGCCGCTGTAGTGGCTGGCGCCGTAGGGTGTGCCGCCGCCGTCGCTGCGGCTGAGCGCCGCTTCGGTGAACGGCAGGCCCAGCACCAGCATGCCGTGGTGCAGCAGGGGCAGCATCATCGACAGCAGGGTGGACTCATGACCGCCATGGGGGGTTGAGCAGGCGGTGAACACCGCCGCCGGCTTGCCGGCCAGTTTGCCGGACAGCCACAGGGGACCGGTGGTGTCGAGAAAATATTTCAGGGGCGCCGCCATGTTGCCGAAGCGGGTCGGGCTGCCCAGGGCCAGGCCGGCGCATTGTTCCAGATCTTCCAGAGTCACATAGGGGTCGCCCTGGTCGGGGATGTCGGCGGCCACCGCCTCGCACACGGTGGAAACCGGCGGCACGGTGCGCAGCCGCGCCTGGGCGCCGGAAATTTCGCCGATGCCGCGGGCCACCAGGCGCGCCATCGTGGCGGTGGCGCCATTGCGGCTGTAATACAGTACCAGGATGTCCTGCACGTGGGCGCCTGCTTACACCAGTTCCAGGACTTTCTCCGGCGGCCGTCCGACCACCGCCCGTTGCCCGCGAATGACGATAGGGCGCTGGATGACTTCCGGATGCTCGGCCATGAAGTTCACCAGCTCGTCATTGCTGAGGTTTTCCGGTTTGATGTTCATCTTGTCAAAAATCGTTTCGCCGGTGCGCGTCAGGGCTATGGCCTTCACTTCCAGGCGCACCAGGATATCGCGCAGTTCCGACGCCGTCGGCGGGTTTTTCAGGTAGTCGATGATTTCCGGCTCGATGCCGTTGTCCCGCAACAATTGCAGTGCCTGCCGTGACTTGCTGCAGCGCGGATTGTGGTAGATCGTGATCGCCATGGGATTTCTCCATTGAAGACTGACGGGGATGCGGCTCCCTGTCTCGCCTGGAATTTGAATGGAATGATAAAAAATTGTTCCCGTCTTTGTCACTGTGAACGTGCCGGCGGACCGGTTGTCAGCTCAGGTTTATTCCATTCAAAGAAAGAGGTATTACGACGAACTGTGAACTGCGTCAAATAATAAAATAGTTCTTGGTTATCCTCGTGTTAAAGACCGCGCCCGCGGGGGACGTTAACAAGGAAGACAGTCAGGAACCCCGGTTGCGGGTTGCGGAGGTAGTCCGTATGAAATACACGTTTATCAAATCCATAGCCGTGGCCGGCACGGTGGCTGCGGTGATCGTTGCCTGCGCGGAGTATCCGGACCGGGACGGCGCGGGGCCGGCGGTGACCAGCGCCGAGTTGACTGCGGTCCACGACGAAGAGGGCGCCAATGGCGCGGTGGACCCGCAAGCGCAGGCGGCGATGTACGATACGCAGGAAGTGGACATGGCGCTTAAGGACGCCGAAGCGGCCATCCAGCTGGCCAACGAAGCCGGCGGAACGTGGAGCAATACGGAAGAGCTGCTGCAGCAGGCCAGAGACGCCGCCGCGGCCGGCGAAATCAATACGGCGGTGGAAATGGCCATCGCGGTCGAACAATATTCCAAGATGGCGCGCAACCAGGGGCAGTTGGAGCAGGCCAATTTCATGCTGGGACGGATCAAGGCCCAGAACGCGGATCCCAGCGCCGAACTGCTGGAGAAGATCGCCGATGCGGAAAACGCCTATCTGGATGACAACGGCGGACGCGCGCTGGAAATCGTCGCCGGCTTGCTGGCGGAAACCGCGGGTGCGTCGCCGGCCGACAGCGCCCAGCTGGCCAGTCGTGCTCGCAACCGGGAGATTCTCGAGAGCAAGACGGCGGAGCAAAGCTCGCGCAAGATGATGGCCAGCAGCGAACCGGTGGCCCTGGGTGAAGATACGCGTTCCACCCAGGATAAATACCAGGTGCTGCGCGGCGACAATCTGTGGGGCATCTCCGCCAAACCGACAGTTTATTCCAATCCCTATCAATGGCCGCTGATCTATAAGGCCAATCTGAATCAGATCAAGGATCCCGACCTGATCACTCCCGGCCAGGTGCTGGCCATAGATCGTACGGCGACGCCGGCGGACGTGGAGCGGGCGGTGCACCATGCCAAGAATCGCGGCGCCTGGACGCTGGGCGGTCTGGAAAGCAGCGATCAGGCGTATGTCGCCCGCGAAAAAGATTCCAAGGTGGCCAGTCGCTGATCGGCGAGTCGTTTGCAGCGAAAAGGGGCCTGCGGGCCCCTTTTTGTTTTTCCGGTTCCAGTTTGCTCTATAATGCGGGCCTTGCCGGCGGTCCCGTCAGGGCAGGCGCATGGTGGCGCGGCGCCGGCACCGGGCCGGTTCGGCGGTGTGCGTGGCGCCCCGTCCGCGATCGGTCACGGGACAATGGCGCGGCCGGGAGGGTTCCCGGTGGCTGATAGGTTTGAGGAGAAGGAAGAGCGCGGTGTTGAAGAATATCGAGAAAGGTTTTGAGCTGGTATTGTGGGAAAGCCGCTTCGTGGTGCTGTTCGCGGTCGTGGCCAGCATGCTGACGGCGTTTTCCGTGTTCTATATGGCGACCGTCGATTCCTACGTGCTGGTGGTGCACCTGGGGGACTACGCGGCGCACCTGACGCCGGAAGTGCGGGCCGACATGCGCAGCGCGACCGTGGCGCATGTGGTGGAAATCATCGACGGCTATCTGCTGGCGACGGTGTTGCTGATTTTTTCCCTGGGTCTGTACGAATTGTTCATCAGCCCCATCGATCGCGCCGAGCGTTCGGAGACTGCGTCTAATGTGCTGCTGATTCACAGCCTGGATGATTTGAAGAACCGGCTGGCGAAAGTGATTCTGATGATCCTGGTGGTGAAGTTCTTCGAGCACGCCATCGCCATGAAATACCAGACGCCCATGGATCTGCTGTACCTGTCCGGCGGCATCGCGCTGATCGGTCTGTCTCTGTATCTGACCCATCGCAGCGACAAGGACGGGCACGGCGCCGACCACTGATAAGGAGTTCCCGCCCGCTCTTCGCAGCGGCGTCGGTCCGCTTTGCCGGGACCGCAA
>DKAS01000123.1 GCA_002448875.1 Proteobacteria bacterium UBA6920
GTGGCCGTGGTTTCAACGTTGATCAAATTGAAGGTCTGGCGTATGACATCGACGATCATCCAGGGCTGCTGGGCTTGCGGATCCTGCACGAAGGGATTCATGGCTGCGCTGTTCATCGGCAAGGTGCTGAGCAGTCCCACCGTCTTCTTTTTCGGATGCGCCAGATTGTAAATCAGTTTGCTCAGATCGTATTCCAGGGACTGCTCTTTGTCCTCCTGGAAGAAGGTAATGGTTTCCTGTTCATCCGTGGCATTGGTGGCCACCAGACCGAAATACAACAGTGTGCCGGCGGCGTCTACCGGTACGCCTTGCAGACGGTATTGCACGGCCTGATCTTCCTCCTCGGAAAAGGGTTCTGGATTCAGCACCTGCAGATTGATCTTGCCTTTGGCCAGCGATGCGTATTCCTCCAACAGATCCCGCACCCGATTGGCATAAGCCGCCAAGGGCGGGATATTGGTCGCCAGTTTTTCCGAAAAATAAAATTTCAGAGTCACCGGTTCATCGAGGTTGGCGAGAATATTGCGCGTTCCCTGTGACAGGGTGAACAACTTGTTTTCGGTAAAATCAAGGCGTGCCGATTTGAAAACGATATTGCTCAGAGCGTTGACGGCGAGCAGCAATACCGCAGCAACCACCAGTCCGGTGCCGGAAAAAAGTTTTTTGTTTTTGAGATTCATGGCGTAGTTCAATCCGCTTTTTTCATTTCCACGATGACCGCATTGGCGAACAGCCAGCAGGCGATGAAGGAGACAAAGAAGAAAATATCCCGTAAGTCGATTACCCCTTTCATCGTTGCGTTGAAATGGGTGAGAAAGCTCAAGTAGCTGATCGAGTCGACCATAAACAACGGCAGCCAGTTCTTGAAGAAATCCAGGACAATGGGAAATCCGCTCAGGACGAAGGTGAAACACAGAACCACGGCGACGATGAAGGCAATAACCTGATTCTTGGTAACGGCGGATATGCAGGAACCCACCGCCAGATAGGAGCCGGCCATCAGAAAGCTGCCGACATAACCGGCGACAACCACCAGATTGTCCGGATCACCAAGATAGTTGACCGAAATCCAGATGGGGAAAGTAAGCAGCAGAGCTACGCCGGTAAAGCACCAGGCGGCGAGGAACTTGCCAATGACCGCATCGGTTATCGAGATCGGCAGGGTCATCAGCAATTCAATGGTGCCGGACTTGCGCTCCTCCGACCACAGGCGCATGGACAGCGCAGGTATCAGAATCAGGTACAGCCAGGGATGGAAGTTGAAGAACGATTGCAGATCAGCCTGACCGCGTTCAAAGAATCCGCCCAGATAAAAAGTGAAGACGCCGGACAGAGCGAGAAAGATAACGAGAAATACATAGGCTACGGGGGTGGTGAAGTAGTTGATGAGTTCACGTTTACCTATAGCCAGGATGTTGCGGGTGTTGATCACACGGTTCATGACAGTGCCCCTCCTTGCGCGGCCTGGGCCGTGGTGATGGAGCGAAATACTTCATCCAGGCGGCCGGATTCAAGCGCCAGCTCCTTGATGTCCAGCTTGCTATCCAGGGCGTGCTTGCTGGCTTCCTTGATAATGGATTTCCCCGCCACGGGGATCAAGGTGTAGCGCACCAGGCCGTCGGGCAGGGTGTACATTTCCACTTCATGCACGCCGGCAACACGCTGCAAGGTGCCGGCGGTTTCTCCAGGAGTATCGGTGGCAATCAGGAGGTTGACCGCATTGTGGTAACGGGACCGGGCTTCCAGTTCTGCGGGCGTGCCGTTGAACAGCAGCTTGCCCTGGGCGATGATTATTGCCCGGTTACACACCGCATGCACTTCCTCGAGGATATGCGNNGGATCGAGGCCGTCCGTCGGCTCGTCCATGATGAGGACTACGGGATCGTGCAGAATGGCCTGCGCAATGCCCACGCGGCGCTTGAACCCCTTGGATAGAGTGTCGATAGTCTTGTTGACGACGCTGGACAGATTGGTTTTCTCAATTGCATTGCTTATCCGCTGTTGTTTGTCCACGCCCTTGAGACCGCGAATTTCGGCTATGAAGTCGAGAAATGTCGCCGGTGTCATATCCGGATAGGCGGGGGCGCCTTCCGGCAGATACCCGATCATGGATTTGGCGGCTAGCGGATTTTCCACCACGTCATGGCCGCATACCTTGATACTGCCGGCAGTGGGACTGAGAAAACCGGTGATCATTTTCATGGTGGTCGATTTACCGGCACCGTTGGGGCCGAGAAATCCCAGCACTTCGCCGGTGTTAACCGTGAGCGAGATATTATCGACCGCGACCAGATTACCGAATTCTTTGCGTAGATTGCTGACTTCTATCATTGGGGGATGTCGATTTGTTGGTTGTTAGTTGATATTTTTTTGCCCAAACAGGCAATGTGGGCGGGCAAACAAAGTTTGTGGGTAATTATTCATAGTGAACGAACTCTGTCAACCGACCCCATCGTTTTAAGTTTTTTATAGTCCGTGGTTAGACGGGGATTCGTCTTAAAGTTCATTTCGGGCAAAAAAAAAGCGCGCAGGAGGGAGGGATTCTTGCGCGCGTAAGGACGAGACGGTGGGTTGTAGTACCGTCTCTAGGGGGTTAACGTAAAATCCAGAATTCGGTGCTGCATCGTATTAACCTGAAACTCAAGCCACAGTTAAACTATGCGAAACTCTCCATTAGTCCATCACTATATTTCGAAGTTCAAGAATTTTTCAAAATTGGAAAAAAATCTGCGTTGCTGAGGTTCGCAGCGGCAAACCCTGGCGGCTACGCGACAAAACGACAGTGCATCGTGCCCGCCCAGGATAGTCCCGCCGCCAGGCCGAAAAGTTCCGTCAGGCCACGGAGGGTAAGGTTGCCTTGAAACCATGGTGGTGCCACGCAATCATTCCACCCCGCAGATTAAATACGTTATTAAAACCTTGTTGTGTAAGGAAATAACAGGCGTTTGCGGAGCGAGCGCCACTGCGACAAACGATGATGGTTTTCTTGTCCTTATCGATTTCCTGCAAACGCAGAGGCAGCGTTGCCAGTGGCATCTGGATCGCACCCGGAATGATGCCTTGGGCATGCTCACTCATTTCACGTACGTCAATAATTACCGTGCTGGAGGAATTATTCAGAATTTCAGCTACTTGAGGAGCTTCTATTTCGTTGATCATGGTCATCATCGTCACAAATTCCTTAGGGTAAGTATATTAGCAATTACTGAATTATATGGATTCCATCGATACTGATCAAGGAGGAAATCTATAATAAATCTAAATTTACGATCAATGTGGCAAAATATAATATACGCACACATAGAATGGTATAAACCGTTTTTGGCAGGCTTTCTTAAATGAGCGACTGAAAAATTTCTTCGGGGCGATCGATGTCGGCTATGCAACCCGGATGGCTCACGGCGACGCAGCTCAACCGGGCCGCGTGGGTTGCTATCACGGTACGGGCACCGTGCGGATCGCGGCAGGACAGCAGGTTCTCTTTGAATATCTGGTCGAAAATCACTGGATGGCCGGGTTGTCCCTGGTAGGTTGGGCGGACTATTCCCCCCCGCTGGAGAAAGACAGCAATGACCTGTCGATAGACATCGGGGCTGATGTGCGGCAGATCGGCCAGGGAGATGAGCCAGGCGGGAGCTTCCGGGGTGGCGCGCACCGCACAAGCCAGGCTGTAACCCATGCCCTGGTCTGCGTTGCTGCAGGTGACACAGTGAAAACCTTCCGACAACAGCTGTCGTTGCAGGGTGTGCTGTTCCTGACGAATAATGACAACCATATGCGCCACGGCCTGCCGCATATTACGGGCGCTGGCCAAGGCCATGGGAACTCCATCGGCCAGCGGAGAAGTCAGTTTATCTGCACCAAAGCGACGGCTTTGGCCGGCGGCGAGGAGGACACCGACGACAGCGGAGGCGCCGCGATCGCTGGGGTCAACAGGAGGTTGCCTATTCATCTGGCGACTGTGCGTTCCCGGGCGGCCGGCTGCGACGAATGACGCAAGGCCAGCAATTGGGCGGTGATGGCAATGGCGATTTCTTCCGGCCGGCGACTGTTGATGGCCAGCCCCACTGGACTGTGCAGGCGGTCGATCGCGCTGTCGGCCACGCCCAGTGCCTGCAGGCGTTGTTTGCGTTTTGCCGCGGTCATCCGCGAACCCAGGGCGCCGACAAAGTATGCCGGGCCCGGCAAGGCATCGGCAAGTGCGGCATCATCGATATTCGGATTGTGACTGAGGGCGATCAGGGCGCAACGCCGATCGGTGACAAAACGTCGCACCGCTTCCTCCGCAGTAATCTTGTGCAAGCTCAAGGGCGCGTTTGTCGGCGGCGGGGCGAAATCCGGGCGTGGGTCACAGACTATGACTTCGAATGCGAGCGCGTGCGCCAGCTGCGCGAGATTGTAGGCCAGGTGATTGGCGCCAATCAGCACCAGTCTTTGTAACGGACCGAACACACGCTGCACATGCAACTCGTCAATGGTGAAATCCGCTGCGTCCGCGCCCTGTGCATGCAGGCTGATTTCGCCGGTAGCGAGGCAGAGCTGGCGACGCAACGGCAGCCGCGAATCTATGGCGTGCAGCAGGGGTTGGATTTGCGCCGGGCTGTGCAGCTGTTCCACCAGCAGGCTGAGTTGACCACCGCAGGTCAAACCGGTGCGGTGCGCGATCGCATCGCTTACGCCGTAGTCCAGCTGCTGGTGACCGTGCCGGGAAAAATCCATGGTTGGCAGCAGGCGCAATATATCCAGTTCAATACAGCCGCCGGACACTGAACCGGCGGTTGCGCCGGCGCTGTTGATCGCCATGATGGTGCCGGCAGGCGCGGGGCTGCTGCCGAAAGTTTTAATGACGGTCACCAGGTAAGTACGGGCAATGGTCGGATCCTGCAGCCAGAGACTTGCCTGTGCAAGCACGTAACGGTCGGTCAGCAGGTCGATGGCGGCTTGCATCCGGCGAGGGGTCACAGGGCGATAGGCAGGTTGCGGATCGGTGCGCCGGTGGCGGCCAGAACCGCATTGGCGACCGCGGCCGCTACCGGTGGTGTGCCGATCTCGCCGACGCCGCCTGGTTCCTCGTTGCTGTCGACCAGGTGCAATGAAACTTCCGGCATATTGTGAATGCGCAGACAGGGATAGTCATGGAAGTTGCTTTGCTGTACGCGACCGTCCTTGATGCTGATGTTGCCATACAGCGCCGCGCTCAAACCGTAAACAATACCGCCGGTAACCTGGGCTTTGACGATGCGTGGATTGACCACCATGCCGCAATCGATAACGCAGGTAATGCGGTGTACCAGCACCTGGCGGTTGCTATTGTCCTGGACGATGGAAACTTCGGCGATCTGGCTGAGGTAGCTGCCAAAACAGGCGCTGCTGGCGATGCCAAAATGATGTCCGGCGGTCCGCGGAGCATGCCAGCCGGCTTTTTCGGCCGCCAGTTCTAGAGTGCGCAACAATCGTGGATTGTCCTGCAACAGCGTGCGCCGCAGCTGATAAGGATTCTGGTTGCCGGCGAGAGCGATTTCATCAAGAAAACATTCGCTGACGAAGACATTTTGCGAATAACCGACCGAGCGCCAGAAACCGACCGGAATGCCGGTATCCACATTCGCGTAGTTGAGTTCAAAGTTGGGAATGCGGTATTTATTGTCAAGTACACCGTCAACCGCCGTCGGGTCCTTGCCGCGCAGCACGACTTTGGAAAAGGGCACGAAGCGATCGAGCAGCGAAGGCGCGGCGATGCTGTGGCGTATCGCCAGCGGCATGCCGTTGGCATCGAGGTGGGCGGACAGTTTATTGAGTGTTATCGGGCGGTAGAAATCGTGCTGAATATCGTCTTCCCGGGTCCACAGCACTTTTACCGGAGCGCCGAGTAACTTGCTGATTTCCACCGCCTCGATCACGAAGTCCTGTTCGCTGCGGCGCCCGAAACCACCACCGAGGAAGGTGGTATGGACAAAAACATGATCCTTGCTCATGCCGGCAATACCGGCGGCGGCTTTGCGCGCCCGTTCTGGTGACTGGGTGGGCGCCCAGATGTCGCAGCGCCTGTCCTGTACCCAGGCGGTGCAGTTCATCGGCTCCATGCAGGTATGGGCAAGAAAAGGGGTGAAGTACTCGGCGCTGATCAGTGATTTGCCTTCCAGGTGCGGGGTGACGTCGCCAATTTTCTCAACGACCGTGCCCTGGCCGATGCTGTTGCGCAGCAGTTGCAGGATGGCGGCGTCGTTCTGCGTCGCCAGCGGTCCTTCGTTCCAGGTGACGCGGAGTTTTTCGCGGCCCTGCTGCGCGGCCCAGAAGTGCCGGGCTACTACCGCGATACCGGAGCCGATTTTTACCACGTCGACGACACCATTGACCGCGCGTGCGTCCGTGTCGTTGAAATTGGCAACACTGCCCTTGAACACGGGACAGCGGGCGACTACCGCCACCAGCAGACCGGGCAAGGTCACGTCCTGGCCAAATACCGCGCTGCCGTTGATTTTCGCCGGGGTGTCCAGGCGTCGCAGCGGTGAATTAAGGAGGCGAAACTTATCGGGCGTCTTGAGGACGGAATTTTCCGCCAGGGGGAACGCGCCCATCTCCTGCAGCAATTCGCCATAGCGCAGGCGGTGTTCGCCCGCCGCGTCGCTGATCAGATTGTCGCGGGTGGAAAGCGTGGAAACCGCCACCTGCCAGCGGGCGGCGGCGGCACGCAATAATGCTTCGCGGATGGCCGCGCCGGCGAGGCGTAAAGTATGATGAAAACCACGAATACTGGCGCTATTGCCGGTGGACTGGCGGTTGTTCGTTGGATTCCTGTAGACGTGATGCACCGGTGCATGTTCCACCCGTATGCGTGCCCAGTCAGCATCCAGTTCCTCGGCCAGCAGCATCGGCAGCGCGGTCATGACGCCTTGCCCCATCTCCGAGCTCGGTACTTGCAGGACCATGCTGTCATCGGGATACAGGCGCAGCCAGGCATTGGCGAACCAGGCCTGCTGCAAATCACGTTCGGTGTTTTTTTCCCGCGAAAGCTCCGTGCGCAACAGCTCGACAACCGCCGTGTCGTTGTCGGTCAACCAGACACCGATCGCGACTCCGCCACCTGTTAACGCCAGAAGCTTAAGTACCGTTCTGCGTTTCATTGTCCTGGGCTAGTGTCAGTTTTCTTGGCTGATCAGTTGCGAGGCCCGCTTAACGGCATTGAATATTTGCGGATAACTGCCACACCGGCACAGATTGCCGGACATGGCGGCGGTGATTTCTTCGTCCGATGGCGAGGGGTTGGTGTTGAGCAGGGCGGCGGCGGACATGATCTGACCAGATTGGCAGAAGCCGCATTGCGGCACATCCTCTTCCAGCCAGGCCTTTTGTACCGGATGCGAATTGTCTGTGGAGAGCCCCTCGATGGTGGTGATTTTGTTGTTCAAGGCCTGCGACAAGGGCGTGGTGCAAGCGCGTATGGCGTGACCGTTGAGGTGCACAGTGCAGGCGCCGCACAGGGCTTTGCCGCAACTGTATTTCGTGCCGGTCAAACCGACGAAATCCCGCAGCACCCACAACAGCGGAATATCGAGGCTATCGACATCCACATCATAGTATTTATTGTTGATATTAAGAGTTTTTATCATATTGTTCCCTGATCACCTCAAACCAAGGTGTCCCTCGCCGCCGCTACTCTATCATAACCCGCCGGATAAACAACGTATGTCTTGGACAAGCGGGGTAGGGGCCATCGTTGATCGACGGCTCGCCTGCCGTAGTGGAGATACTTCCCATGACATTGTATCGGGAGGTCAACTTTCTGATTAATAATGTGTGAGTATATGGCTTATCGTCAATATACCGGCTGGTCAGCGCGGGAGAGCGGCTGCCGGATTTATGGCGGGACAGGATCCTGGAGAAATTCAGTATTCCGGCGGCGCGTTGTTACCGGACAATAATATTTCCTTAAGATACTGATAAAGCTGACGGGCCCCTTTCGGCGCCGCTCCCTGTTGCTGTTCCTTCTGTGCCTGACGATACAACTGCCGCAGTCTTTGTCGGTCGGCGGCAGGATGGTCCGCGATCAGCTCGTCGATGGCGGAATCACCGTCGGCGAGAATGCGGTCGCGCCATTGCTCAAGCAAGTGAAAGTCCGCGGTGCGCAGCGCGTGTCCCTGGTTCAACTCCAGCAGTTTTGCCACCACATGCGTCACGTCCAATTCGCGCATCAAGCGTCCGATATACTGGCGCTGCCGTTTCAAGGCGCTGCGGGATTTGATCTTTTTCGCCTCCAGTACCGCGCTGAGCAAGGCGGTGGGCAACGCCAGACTATCCAGAATATTCACTGGCAATTGCACCAGCCGTTCTCCGTGTTCCTGCAGCGCATCGGCTTCGCGCTTGAGCAGGGATTTGCTTTTTTCCTGCGCAAGATCGTCGCCGTCGGTATCGTTGTCGGTGATTTCCGTCATTGATCGTCGCCGCCGGTGGTCAGGGATTTATAAAGTTTGTTGATATCGATGAAAAGCTGTTTGAAGGGTAGATAGATTTTGTTGACCCGGCTTACCAGGGCCATGAATGGCAGATCTTTGTGCACAAACACGTGACGAGAAGTTTCGATTTCGCCTAGTAGTTGTGTAAGGTCTTTTTCCAATGGTACGATGACTGCGGGGATGCCCTCCATAAATTCTTCATCGTATTCTATTGAGGCTCTCAATTCCGCCAGCTCGATCAATGCTTGCTTTAACAAATGTACCAGCTGGTCATGTGCGGTAGTCATGGCGATTCTCTATGGCTGGATTGAATGACGCGGAAATTGGTTGGAACTTGACCAACCTTCGAGCCTGCTAGTTTGACATAAAAACCCGGTGGCAGGCTATGTTGAATGGAAACTGATCTTGTACGGTGTCGAGACGCCACTCTCGGGCAGGCGGTTTCGCTGTAATTTTCGGCAATTTCTCCCTTTCTTGGCTGAATCCTCGCCAGTTTTATCGAGTTTGCACCGGCCTCGTGCATCCCTGTGCCGTTTTGCAATATGGGGTACTGCATTTATTGACAAATCGCTTTTCATGTACATAGGCTGGCGATATACTCGGGAATTGTAGTGTTCGTTAGACGGTAGTTGGAGTTTTTCGTACTTACTAAATAGGGGGCAAGAAAGTGGTCGAAGTAAGTGAGGGGAAATCAGAGCTGGGAAAAGTAAAGTGGTTCAACAATACCAAGGGGTTTGGTTTTATCGCGCCCGAGAGTGGAGGAGAGGACGTGTTCGTGCATTACTCGGTAATTCGGTCCGATGGCTATAAAACCCTGGCCGAAGGACAAACCGTGGAATATGAAATCATGCGCGGGCCCAAAGGGTTGCATGCAACCAATGTGGTACCGAAGTAAGGCGCAAACACGCCCATCACGGTTGTAGGTAGGGTCCGTGGCGCTTGCCACGGACCCGGAGCAGGCTAGTCAGTTTGTGTATTCCGTCCGGCCCTTGACGGAAAGTCACTTTTGTTTCGCTATTTATCCCTTATAATTTCCCGCTTCGCCGCGCATCCAGCCCGTGTCTCGAAGGTTGTGCGGGCAACCAACCGTTAGCAGCCATGTTGAGAAGACAAAAATGAAAGGCAGTGAACTGAAAAAAGGCATGGTGGTCGAGGTCGCAGGCCAGATTTGCATTGTGCGTGAGGTGGAGGTTAAGGCGCCTTCGGCGCGCGGAGCTTCGACGCTATATAAAGTGAAATTTAATGATGTGCAGAAAGGGCAGAAAGTCGAGGCCACCTTCAAGGGCGACGATACGCTGGCCGAGGTGATGCTGGTGAAACGGGCTACGCAGTTTTCCTACGTCGAGGACCAGACCTATTATTTTATGGATAGTGAAAACTTTGAACAATACGCCCTGGATCGCGCTACGATAGAAGAACAGATTCCCTATATAACCGACGGATTGACGGGTATTGTTGCCTATCTGGTGGACGACAGGCTGATAGGCATAGAGCTGCCACCAACGGTGGAGATGGAAATCGTGGAAACCGCGCCGGTGATCAAGGGAGCGACAGCGACGGCGCGCAGCAAAACCGCGGTTCTGACCACGGGTCTGGAACTGCAAGTGCCGGAATATTTGGCACCCGGTGAGCGAATTAAGATCAATACGCTTACCGGCAAATACATGTCCCGGGCGTAAGCCATAGCCGGCCGGTCCGGCCGCCGCCACGGGTAGACGATATAATAGATAACCGAGAAGCAGGAACCATTTACTATGGCTGAAACCATTGACGATATTACGATAACCTATGTTGAAGAAGGCGTGGAAGTCACCAAGGAGCTGGAGAAGGAGGTGCTGACCAAGGGCGCCTGGACCACCATCATGTTCCGCTATCAGGATTGGGATAGACAGAAAAACGAGTACGGGCCGGAAAAATATTCGATCCGGCGTTATCAGAAGCGCTACGGTGAGTACAAGCAGAAATCCAAGTTCAATATCTCCAGCAGAGATCAGGCGCAGCAGATCATCGACGTCCTTACCAAGTGGATCAAGGAATAAAGGGGCGGTATCCGAATTCGGGCCGGGGTTTCGTCGCGAACAAGAGGTGCAGCGATGGCAAGATTCGACTACATAACCATTGGGATAGTGCGTACCAGTACACCGGCGGGACATTCCTGCATGGTGGAATATTCTTATTATTTACATACCGAGCGCGACGAATATAAATCCAACGAGTACTACGACATCGGTTGTTTTCTTTATGGCGACGATATTCTGCGCCATAAGACGCTGGGCGAGCCGCCTTATGACATGCATCGTATTGGCAGCCATGACACCATGCCGGTGAAGCGAAGTTTCATGGTGCCATGCGAAACCCTCAACGAGGCGTGGGGCAAGGACAATATTTATATCAAGCTGATCGCCAGATCCGAACATGGGGCGACGGCGACCCGTGACAGCGATGTGGTCAGTGATTGGTTCTGACGCGCGCGCTTCTCAGGGGAAAATTTTGCGTATGCGGTGCAGCGCCTGGATTTCCCGCGCGTCATAATATTTGTCGTACTGATCCGTGGCTACTCCGTCCAGGGGCAGCAGCAGCAGGCGCGCCAGATCCCGTTGCTGGTCGTCGAAAGGATCGAGCTCCCGGTCGCCCAGACTGGTCAGGGTTGCGGAATAAGCGTAGCCGCTTTGCGCAAACACCTGTTCCACGAACTGGCGACGTTGCGCGGGCGGCAGATCCCGCGGATTGCCCGGCACGTTCTCCATCACTTCATTATAGGACTTGGCCAGTTGCTCCAGTACCGACAGTTCGCCTATGGGCGCTGGAGTGTTGCCCGATGGGGCGGAAGAGCAAGCCATCAGGCTCAGCAACAGGCCACAGGCCAAGCCGCGCAGGCCCGGTGAGGTAGGGGGTAGAGGCATAGCATGCACCGCGAAAATTTATACGCCTTCCGCCGTCGCGGTTGGCTGCCCGAAAAAAGTTATCTGCACAGGAGTTTAGCATGCAACTTGCGACAATAGCAGCGGGTACGACTACTGAACTGGTACTGCTGGGAAAACTGGGTGTCTGCCGGCCGGCTGTTGCCATCGATGCCTGGCCACAGTTGAGGGATGTCGGTGAGTTGCTGCGTCATGGCCAGCGCGAATCGCTGCTGGCTCAGCTGCGCGCCCTCGCAGCCGGCAACTGTTCGTGGCAGCCCCTGGAGCCGGCACAACTGCGGGCGCCGGTGCTCAGACCACCGAAAAATATCATGTGCCTGGGCTGGAACTACGCCGATCACGCGCGGGAGTCCATGCATGCGAAAAATATCAAAGGTGAGTTGCCCGAACATCCGGTGGTATTTACCAAAGCCGCCAGCGCGGTGAACGGGCCGTTTGCCGGAATTCCAGATCATGCGGCCGTCACCCAGGAGTTGGACTGGGAGGTCGAACTGGGAGTCGTCATCGGCAGGGATTGCGTCGGTGTCAGCGTCGACCAGGCGATGGACTGCGTGTTTGGTTATACGGTGATAAACGATGTTTCCGCGCGCGATCTGCAGGCACGGCACAAACAATTTTTTCTCGGCAAAAGCCTGCCGGGAAGCTGCCCCATGGGACCGGCGCTGGTCACCGCCGACGAGATTGCCGATCCACAGCGTTTGCAGCTGCGTTGTCTGGTCAACGGTCAGGTAAAGCAGGATTCCAATACCAGTCACCAGATTTTCACCGTTGCTGAAGTGGTGTCGCTGTTGTCCCGCCTGGTGGGTCTGGAGCCGGGGGATGTGATCGCCACCGGCACGCCCAGTGGCGTGGGTTTCGCGCGCACCCCGCCGCAGTTTCTGCGCGCCGGCGACGAGGTGATCTGCGAGATCGAAGGCATCGGCCGCCTGCAAAATACAGTGTTTCGCTCGGAATAAGCGTCATCCGCCAGGTGTCCGCCTGTTTTGCGCTGGCGATACAATGATTTATTTGATTATTCGGAAAAGGCATAAAGCATTCATGGATTGCGCCCGGTCCGCGGCGGGGCCAATGCGCGCCGGCGCCACGGTCGTGTTATCACCTTTCTTTTAAAAAAATAATGTTTAAACATTGGACCCCGGGCGGAAGCTTGCGCTATTCTTGGGACAGGGAGAGAAAGTTCAATGTTGATTAGGTAGGAGAAAGCGCCTATGCAATTACCTTTACAGATCACCTTTCGTAACATTCCACCCTCTGAAGCCATAGAAGCCCGCATCCGGGAAAAACTCGCAAAACTCGAACAAGTCTACGACCGCATAACCTCCTGTCGCGTGGTGCTGGAAGCGCCGCACAGTCACAAGCACAAGGGGAAAATCTACGCGGTACATATCGATATCACGGTGCCTGAAGGCGAAGTCGTGGTCAGTCATACTTCGGGAGACAAACATCAGCACGAAGACGCATATGTCGCCATTCGCGATGCATTCAATGCCGCGCGCCGCCAGTTGGAGAACTACAGTCGTAAGCAGCGCGGTGATGTTAAATATCACATGGAAGCGCCCCATGGCACGGTCATCGAACTGGTGCCGGAGCAGGAGTATGGCCGTATTCGCAGCGCCGATGGCCGCGAAATCTACTTTCACAAGAACAGCCTGGTCAACGAAAAGTACGAGAAACTTACGGTGGGCAGCGACGTGCGCTTCGTGGAAGCCAGCGGCGACGACGGTCCGCAGGCCAGTACGGTGCATTTGATGGCCAAGCACGCCAACGAGTGACACCGGCGGCGGGCGCACCGCCTGCGCAGCCAGAGCAGGGTTGATCCCGCAGGATCAACCCTTTTTTATGTCTTTAGCGTCGGAGTCGGGTCTCAGGCAACAAACCGGCTTTTGATTTCCCGTTCCGCCGCCAGCCAGTCTTCCACTGGGTCGCCACCATTGAAACCGCGTTTTTCAGCCCGAAAGTAAGCCAGTTCGGCAATCATGCGCATTAATGCCTCGGCGTCGATGCGCACCTTGCGCTCCCGGGGCGCGGCCACGGTGGAGGTCGTTGCTACGGTCTTTTCCGCGGTGGGAGCGGCGACGGTGCGGCTTTTTTCCGCAGCTGGCGCAGCGACGGCGCGGCTTTTTACCGGAGTTTCTTTCCGAGTCTTGCTGCTCACAGTCGGGGACTTCGCTTTGCCCGTCTTGTTGGTGCGACTGCTGCCGGATTTTTTCTCGGTCATATATATTCTCCCTTGGTAAAGTTGCCGACGCTCATATATCGGCGCATGTTGTCCGCTCTGAATACAACGGGAAACGATTCGGACAGGTTGTCTGCCGGGACCGTGGTGACCCTGCTGTGATGCGGTCAGCATTGGTGCCGCCAACCCGTTTGCAAAAGCATAGTCTAGCAGCTGGAAAATTCCCGGCAAGATGCGCATGCGGCGGTAACAGAAATCGCAGCCTGGTCGATACAATACGGGTGGTTCGGCAACGGAGAAAGCAATGGGTGTGGCGCTGTTTTGCGGGGCAAGTATCGCGGTTTTCGTCAGTATTTACCTGGCGGCGATCTACAACGATCTGGTGGTGCTGAAGCACGAAATCGCCGCCCTGCAGGGGGATATGCATTCTCTGATCGCCCAGCGCCATGACGAATTGCCCAAACTGGTGGACTTTTGCCGGAGCAGATTGTCCGATGGCGCCGCTTGCGACCAGGTGCTGGCACGGGAAAATGCCGTTTATCAGGTTTACCAAATGGCTTCGGCCGCCTCGCTGGGAGAGGCGGAAACCGCCTTGCGCAAGGTGCTGGGCAGGTTTTTCCAGCTCACCGCCGGGCAACCGTCGCTGCTGCAGGAGGACAGGTACCGCTACTTGCAGCAGCGTGTCGGCGCGCTGCAGCTTACCCTGGCGGACCGGCGCGAACGCTATAACACCCTGGTCACTCGCAACAACATCCGGGTCGAGCGTTTTCCCGATCTCTGGATTGCCCGCCGGTTCGACTTCAAGACCCTTGACCGTCTGTATTTCCAGGAAGAGGAAATGCAGGATCTGGAAATCAAGGGCGTCTTTATATAAATAAGCATGAAAAAATAATATAAAAAGCTAAGCCCTTGGCAGGTAAAACGATATCCTGCAAACAGGCATTCTTTCCATAGTTTTTTTCCGTAAAGCGGCCGGCGGCGTGGACGAACTCCATCCAGGGGTTTCCGCCACCAGGGTCGCTGATGTCGAACACAGAAATTGACAAGTCCACCGCCGCGCCGGTCGTGGCATCGTCCACCAACGACGCCGGCCCGGACAGGAGTCGGCGCCGGCTGTTACAAGGCGCTTGCCTGGGTCTGTGCGGATTGGCCACCGCCGGCGCCAGCCGCCTGCTTTGGTCAGGTGCAACCGCACCTTCGAATACCGTGGGGAGCGATTCCCTGAGCCAGATCAGTGAGGGCCTGGAATCTCCGAAAAGTCATCGCCTGGCTTATGCCGATGATGTGCTGCTGTCCGCGCAGGATCTGCTGCTGGCCACGGCTCTGCACGCGCGCTTGCTGGCGTTGCGCGACCAGCTGGGCCACGGCCAGTTCAACCTGCTGAGTTTCGATCAGGCGCGCCGCCAGGCCGCGCAATATCACCGCATAGGCTCGTTCACCGCAGCGGAAACGGCGTTTCTTGAAGAACTGTTTTATCGCGACGCGGCGGAACTGGGTTTCCGCAGCGAACGGGTGGTGGCGCAACTGAGCCATTCAGTCAAATCAACGCAACTGGTCAAAGTCGGCGAGATGGGCAATTTTCTCTACGACGGCGCGCCGCAGGCTCTGTTTCAGCGCATCCAGCGCGACGTCGGCAACAGTTTGCTGTTGACCTCGGGTATCCGCGGCGTGGTCAAACAAACCCATATTTATCTGGATAAGGTGGTCGCCTGCGGCGGCAATCTTTCCATGGCCTCGCGTTCGATCGCGCCACCGGCCTATTCCTACCATGCCATCGGTGACTTCGACGTCGGCCAGGCCGGCCTGGGCCAGGGCAATTTCACCCGCATCTTTCTCGACAGCGAAGTTTGTCACCGCCTGCGCGATTTGTCCTACGTGGAAAACCGTTACGCGGAAAATAACGACCTCGGCGTGCGTTACGAGCCCTGGCACGTGAAGGTAGCCTAGCATGCGTGGTGCAGCAGGGGGGCTGGCGCTGTTCTGCCTGCTGGTCGCGGCCACCGCCGCCGCGCCGCCGCCGCTGCCGGATTTCTCCCTGCATAAACTTGACTCCGGCGCGGCCGGCCCGACCTTGCTGGTAATCGGCGGTATCCAGGGTGATGAACCGGGAGGATTTACCGCTGCTTCGCTGCTGGTTACACGCTATAAAATCACCAGCGGACGGCTGTGGGTGGTGCCCAACCTGAATTTTCCCTCCATCATTCGTAATTCACGCGGTATTCACGGCGATATGAACCGCAAGTTCGCCAGTTTGACGCCGCAGGACCCCGAATTCGCCACAGTGGAGCGCATCAAGAAAATCATGCTGGATCTGCGGGTTGATATCATTGTCGATTTGCACGACGGCAGCGGCTGGTATTATCCGACCTACGTCGACGAACAGCGCAATCCGCAGCAGTGGGGACAGAGCATCATTATCGACCAGGAGACGGTGGCCGGCAGTCAGTACGGAAATCTGCTGCAACTGGCGGGTACCATGGCGCAGCAGGCGAACGCGCATATCGACGACGCGGCCAAGGCGTTTCATGTCAAGAATACCCGTACCTGGGCTGGCGATCCGGAGATGGAAAAGAGCCTGTCTTATTATGCGGTGCGCAATCATGCGCCGGCCGTGGCAGTCGAAGCCACGAAAAGCCTGGATACCGAAAATCGTGCACTGGTGCACCTCTATGCCATCGAAGCCTTGATGCAGGGGCTGGGCATCGGCTTTGAACGCCCCTTCGCGCTGACGCCGGCGGCCCTGCGCCAGGCCATGGATGTGGGCCTGACCTTGTCTTTTTATGATGCGAAGGTGACCCTGGATCTGAGCAATGCCAGAAAAAGTCTGCCACGCTTTCCCGTTCCCCGCCGCCAGGCGTTGACCTTTTCGGCGCAGAATCCCCTGGTGGCCGTCAGCGATGGCGGCGATGCGTTGCGCGTGTCCTATGGCAATCGCAGTCTGACCCGCTTGCAGCCTCAGTATCTGGATTTCGACGCCGGGCTGACCGCGGTGCAGTTGCAAGTCGATGGCGTGGCGCACAAGGTGCCCATAGGCAGCAGCGCGCCGGTGCGAATGAACTTCAAAGTAATGAACACCAGTCCCTATCGTGCGAAGGTGGTCGGCTTACGGCAACGGCGCGGGCCGGATGACAGCGGCATGACCCTGGGCAGGAAGGAACTGCAGGAAAGCCTGTCGCTGGATCAGGACGGCAATAAATACCGGGTGGAGTTCTATCGCGGGGAGCGCTTTGCCGGCATGATCATCGTCGATTTCGCCCGCGAACCGGCGTTGGCGCCATCCCGTATCAGCAAAGCGCAGAACGGGGAATCCGCCGGCGGCTAAGTGCTTTCGGAAGAGGATTGTGACGTCGCCGGACGGCGCCCGCCGCGGCCGGGACGACCGCGCCCCTGACGCCGGCGGCCTGGTTTTTTTCTATCGTCGCCATCGTGGTCCCGGCGCGTGGGCTTGATCAATTCCTTGGGCGGCGCAGGTTCGACCAGCAGGTCGGCGCTGACCGCCAGACTGTCGATCTTATGGCCGATATAGGCTTCGATTTCCGGCAGGTGGAACGCATATTTCTCGCAGGCAAAACTGATGGCCGCGCCGCTGGCGCCGGCGCGGCCGGTGCGGCCGATGCGGTGCACATAATCCTCCGCATCCTGCGGCAGATCGAAGTTGATCACATGGCTGACGGCGGGAATGTGCAGGCCGCGCGCCGCCACATCGGTGGCGACCATGATGCGACGGGTGCCGTCGGCGAACTCCGACAGCAGCCGCAGGCGCTTTTTCTGCGGGATATCCCCGGTCAGCAGGGCAACACTGAAATCATTGCCGTTGATATAATTGACGACTTTTTCCGCCGTATGCTTGGTGTTGGTGAAGATCAGCACCTGGCCTTCCGGAATGCTGCGCAGCAGGCCGATCAACAGTGGAATTTTTTCATTCTGTGCCGGGAAGTACACATGCTCGCTGACCCGGGCCGCCGTCACCTGCTCGGGTTCTACGGTGACATGCACCGGGTTGTTCATGTGTTCGTAGGCCAGTTCCTTCACCCGGTAGGACAGGGTGGCGGAAAACAGCATGCTCAGGCGCTGGTCCAGCGGTGGGATGCGGCGCAGCACGTAACGGATGTCGCGGATGAATCCGAGGTCGAACATGCGGTCGGCTTCGTCTATCACCAGGGTTTTTACCCGGCGGAAACTGAACACTTTCTGCTGATGGTAATCGATGATGCGGCCCGGGGTGCCGATGATCACGTCCACGCCCTGCTGCAGGGCGGCTTTCTGCGTTTCGTAGCCGGTGCCGCCATAGACGGCGATTTGCGTCATGCCGGCATGGCGGGCGAACACTTCGGCTTCATTGGCGATCTGTACCGCCAGTTCCCGGGTGGGCGCCAGGATCACCGCATAGGGACCATGGCTCGTTTCCGTTTCCTTTTCCTCACTCCCCCGGCTGTTCAGCAACAGGTTGAACACGGAGACCAGGAACGCCACGGTTTTGCCCGTGCCGGTCTGGGCCTGGCCGCAGACATCGACGCCGGCCAGGGTATGCGGCAGAGTTTTCTCCTGAATCGGCGTGCAACAGGCGAATCCCAGTTCCGCCAGGGCATCCAATACCGGGCGTGCCAAGGGGAAACTGTCGAAGCGTGTCTGGGTGAGGTGGGTATCACTCATTGCGGGCAGATTTCATGACGGCTTTCAGGAAGTTAATGTGTTTCAGTGATGCTGGATTACACAGCATTCCAGCGCGATCCAACATACCCCCGGATCCTTCCCGGCCCTGTGATACAATGCGAGCCCTGGGTCCCCCGGGTCAAAATTTTTACAATTATATACACGAGTTGGTGCAGATGTCTCGAAAGATTAGTAATTTTAGTGTCGTTACATTCACATATTCCATAAAAGGCGAGGATGGCGACCTGCTGGAGCAGTCGGATCTTCCCCTGGAGTATATTCATGGTGTGGACGGAAAGATGTGGCCCAAGGTGGAGCACGCGCTGACCGGTAAAGCGGAAGGAGATGTGGTGGAGGTCAGTCTGCGTCCCGAGGAAGGCTTCGGCCTGCCGGATCCCGATCTGATCATTACCCAGCACATCGATCACGTGCCGCCGCAGTTCCGGATGGTGGGAGCCAGGCCGCAGTTTGAAAACGATGCCGGCGATGTCATGGAAATGCTGGTCACCCAGGTGGCCGATGGCATGGTGACGATAGACGGAAATCATCCGTTCGCGGGTAAGACGGTGACCTTCGTCGTTAAAGTAATCGGTATCCGATCCGCCACACCACAGGAAGTCGCTGCACGGGAGGTTCTGAGTTCCAACGGCCTGCCCATGCAGTAAAAACCCTTACTGTCTGGAGCCGGAATATGCCTGCCAGCCCCTATGAACTGGTGCATAGTGTTTCGACGCTTGTTTCCTTGCCGGAAGTCTATTTAAAAGTCAGCGCCCTCATTAACGATCCCGACACGCCACTGGCCGCCATCGGCAAGGTGATTGAACAGGATCCGGGTTTGTCGGCAAGATTGTTAAAAATCGTCAACAGTCCGTTCTACGGTTTTACCTCCAAGATCGATACCATCACTCGCGCCTTGACCGTGATCGGCACTAACCAGCTGCGCGACCTGGTGCTGGCCACGTCCGCCACCCGATCCTTCAAGGGACTGGCCAATGATCTGGTGACCATGGAAAATTTCTGGGCGCACAGCCTGCTCTGCGGCATCAGCGCCAAGCACATCGGCAAGGCGATACTGCCACGCGCCGGGGAATCGCTGTTTGTTTCCGGCCTGCTGCACGATGTCGGTCAACTGGTGATGTTCAGCCGCATGCAGGATTCGTCGCGCAAGGTTCTGGAGATGGTGGAGAATGCCAACGTGTCCATGGAAATGTCGCAGGCGGAGAGCAAGATCATGGGTTTTGATCACGCCAAGGTCGGCGGCGAGTTGCTGAAGAGCTGGCGCCTGCCGGCCAATATCCAGGAAGCGGTGGAGTTTCACCACCAGCCGGAAAAAGCGCCCAATCACCCGATGGAAGCCGCCATCGTCAATATCGCCAACGTGATGGCGCAGCTGGCGGAGCTGCGCACCACGGACCACAGCCAGGCACCGCCGCCACGCAGTTTCGCCCTTCAGCAGACCGGGTTCAACGACAAACGGATGGACGATATGCAGCCGGCGATCCTGGAAGAATTCGCCTCCATGAAGGAATTGCTGATCGGGCAATGAGGCGCCGGTTTCAGCTCAGCCACGCCAGGAAGCCCAGCGGCTGGCGGCTGACGGCGACCGAGACGATGAAGGCAAACACCAGCATGGCGGCCAGCAGCAGCAGTAGGCGGCTGCGGTTGGTGGCGGCCACGCGAAACAACGCCATTCCCAGGCCGATGTAAACCAGCAGCGCGGTAACCTTGACTGTCAGCCAGGCATTGACCAGCGGATACTGTTCGCTGCGTGCCGCCAGGACGACGGCGGTGGCCAACAGCAGCGTATCATTGAGGTGGGGCGCGATTTTCACCCAACGGCGGCGCAGCGTCGCCGCTGCGGTCAACAACCAGACGCCGCGCAGGACGAACAGGCAGATGCTGATGACAGCGGTGGCGATGTGCAGAGTTTTGATCATGAATGCCCGTGGTGTCGAGGGAGAGGCGGTACGGTGCCACGCCGAGGCTTGGCCTCCGTGCCGCCGATCTTCGCCGATTCTACAGGATAGGCGGCGGGCCGGGCAGACGTCGGTGGTCATGGCATGGGCGCACGCCGGCTGTTATACTGGCCGCTCCCGTTGTCTTCCGGTTTGACCATGCTATCCCCCGCTAAGCCGTTGTTTTCCTATCGCAAGTACTGGGCCCAGCGCTTCGGCGTGGCGCCCTACCTGCCTATGAGCCGGCAGGAGATGATGGAGTTGGGCTGGGACAGCTGCGACATCATCCTGGTGACCGGCGATGCTTATGTGGATCATCCCAGTTTCGGCATGGCGGTCATCGGCCGCGTACTGGAAGCGCAGGGCTTTCGTGTGGGTATCATTGCTCAGCCGGATTGGAACACCACGGCGGATTTTCAGGCGCTGGGCCGGCCCAATCTGTTTTTCGGCGTCACCGCGGGCAATATGGATTCCATGGTAAACCGCTATACCGCCGATCGTCGCCTGCGCAGCGACGATGCTTATACCCCCGATGGCCTGGGTGGCAAACGTCCCGATCGTTGTACGCTGCTGTATACCCAGCGCTGCCGCGAGGCCTATAAAGACGTGCCGGTGGTGCTCGGCGGCATCGAGGCCAGCCTGCGCCGCATCGCCCATTATGACTACTGGTCTGACAAGGTGCGCAAATCCATTCTGCCCGATGCCAAGGCCGATCTGCTGGTTTATGGCAACGGTGAGCGCCAGATCGTGGAAATCGCCCATCGCCTGGCCAGGCGCGAACCGGTTGACACCTTGACCGATATCCGCGGCACCGCCTTTTTGCGTGCCAGCCTGCCGCAGGAATTCACCCCGGTGGATTCACGCACCATTGATGAGCCGGTGCCCGTCAGCGGTGGTGAAGTCGCGGCCAGTCCCTATGCGGCGGCGACCTGCGCCGTCGACGCCGCCGCCGTCACACCCCTGACGCCGCGGCCGCGACCGGCGGCCGTCGGGGCGCAACCGGAACGCAGCGTCGTGCTGCTGCCGTCCTTCGATCAAGTGGCGCAGGATCCGGTGCTGTATGCCCATGCCAGCCGGGTGATGCATCTGGAAACCAATCCGTTCAATGCCCGCGCGCTGGCCCAGGCGCACGGCGAACGTTACGTCTGGGTCAATCCACCGCCGCTGCCCATGACCACAGAGGAGCTCGACGGCGTCTTTGCCTTGCCGTATCGACGGCTGCCGCATCCGACCTACCTGGGTCGGCGCATTCCCGCCTACGAGATGATCCGCTTTTCGGTGAACATCATGCGCGGTTGTTTCGGCGGCTGCACCTTCTGCTCGATCACCGAGCACGAAGGACGCATCATCCAGAATCGTTCGGAANNNNGAACTGGTGACGCACCACGTGGGCGGTTACCTGAAAATCGCGCCGGAACATACCCAGCCGGGACCCTTGTCAAAGATGATGAAGCCCGGGGTCGACAGCTACTATCGGTTCAAGGAATTGTTCGATCGCTATTCCCGGGAGGCGGGCAAGGAACAGTACCTGATT
>DKAS01000082.1 GCA_002448875.1 Proteobacteria bacterium UBA6920
ATCACTCGGAAATTGCCCGGGCAATTTCCGAGTGATAATAGGCGGCCGCGTGACCAGCGCGGCAAAATGTCGCACGTGGGGGGGGACATACCATGTTATGCATCTACAGCGGGGAAGTTCCCGCACTCGACGCTTTGCTGCGGGCGCGGCTGGACCGCACGGCTAGCTTCACCATGATCCCCTATACCGCCGCGGCCATCGAAGCCGCCGAGGAAGCCCAGGTCTATTTCAGCAGCGTCGACTTGCCTGCCCGGGTCCTGCCGCAGGCGCACTATGCGGATCCGCAGCAATTGGCGCAGGCCGTGCTGGCCTCGGCCGCGGTTTACCTCAGCGGCGGCAATACCTACGAGTTTCTCGACTACGCCCGGCGCAGCAACCTGTTTCCGCTGCTCAGCCAATTCGAGGCGCGCGGCGGCGTGATCGTGGGCGAATCCGCCGGCAGCATCATTCTGACACCGGACATCTCCACCGCCGGCATTCCCAGCAGCTTCCCCGACGACAACACCCTGGGGCTGCAGCAGCTGACCGCCATGGGGCGCCTGCCGTTCCATATCAGCCCGCACTTCGAAGCTGACGCTCCCTGGGCGCAGCGCGACTTGCATGAACTGCAGGCCCTGGCCGATGACTCCAACGTACCGGTGGTGGTCGTGGAGGACGGGGAGGGCTTTGTAGTGGAAGGCAACCACATCAGCCGCTATTTCGGCCGACAGAAAATCCTGGTGCCCGGCTCGCCGATCCCAGTCCTGCGGCCACGGCCGGCGCCGGCCCGCCCCTACCAGACTCGCGGTATCTAATCCGCCACTGTGCAAACACGCCGATTGCGTTACAATCGGCGCCTGCCAACCTGCATTCGTTCGAGGATGTGTCATGTCCAGCGTAGAAAAGCTCAATAAGCAATTCGCCATTCCCGGTCAGCTGCGCTTCAGCGCCGGGCCCGCCGGCCTGCCGCGCCTGACCATCAATAACCGTCAGGCCAGCGCCGAGGTGCTGCTGCAAGGGGCGCACCTCACCCACTGGGCGCCCGTCGGCGAACAGGCGGTGATCTGGCTGTCGCCCGCGGCCAAATTCGCCACCGGCAAATCCGTGCGCGGCGGCGTACCGATCTGTTGGCCCTGGTTCGGCCCGCACGCGTTCATGCCATCTTTCCCTGCCCACGGCTTTGCCCGCACCACCGATTGGGAAGTCACTGCCAGCCGCCAGGCGGCGGACGGCACCACGGGGGTCAGCCTGCGCCATGCCCCCACGGAGAAAACCCGGGAACAGTGGCCACACAACACGCCCGTCGAACTGCACCTGACGGTGGGCGGCAGCCTGGACCTGGAGCTGGTCACGCACAACGACGGCCCGTCACCGGTCACCATCGGCCAGGCGCTGCACACCTATTTTGCGGTGGGCGACGTGCGCCAGGTCCAGGTCCTGGGCCTGGAGGACTGCACCTATATCGATAAGGTCGACGGCGGCCGGCGCAAGCGCCAGCAGGACAGCGTCACCATCGACCGCGAAGTGGACAGAGTCTACCTGGGGACAGCGGGCGACTGCGTCATCGACGATCCCGCGGGTGGCCGCCGGATTCGCATTCGCAAACGCGGCAGTCACTCCACCGTGGTCTGGAATCCCTGGCAGGACAAAGCCCGGCAAATGGGCGACCTCGGCGACGACGGACATTTGCGCATGCTGTGCGTGGAGAGCTGCAACGCGGCCGATGACGTGGTAACCCTCGCTCCCGGCGGCGAACTGCGCCTGTGGGTCAGCTACAGCCTGGAATCATAACGGACTGGTTTTTTACATAAAGCAACACTGCGCCGGGCAGGCCATTGCATGCTCACTGTTTAACCAAGGGTTAATGGTGTTAGTATTCCGATTTCGATAACGTGGACAGCGAGGAGGTTTTCCGCAGCGGGTCTGACGGGCACGAAGGATGGAGTGCATGCGAATATTCCAGTTTGGCGTTTTGTTGTTGTGTCTCAGCGCCTGCGACGCACTGCACCACGATTCCCATCCCGGCAGCGTGGCGGTACAACATCCCGAGCTGCAAACCGCGCCATGGAACGAAACCGCAGTGCGCAAGGTACTGCGGGTATTTGCCTACGGCGGTCAGGCGACTGACGCCCAGATCAGCACCTGGGCGACACTGCCACCGGCGCAGGCAATCGAGCAGATGCTGACCTTTGACGAGGTCAATCCCCTGTTGTCGCCACCCAGCGACACCACCGCCAAGTTCGGTGGCAGCCTGCAGGCACTACAGAATTTATGGGCATCGAACGACCCGGCCAACCCCATGCGGCCCTCACTGCGGGGCATTTTTCCCCTGCTGGCCAGCGACGCCAGCGGCCACAGGGAGCTCAGCGCCACGGCGCTGATTTACACCTGGGTCGCCAGCAGTAACAAACGCGGCCTGAATCCTTTCCGGCAGAGAATCGGCCTGTTTCTCACCAATTACCTGATGGCGGTTAACACTACCAAGGTAAGGCCGCCGCTGATCCGCGGTTTGTACGACCAGCTCATGCAAAGTCTGGCAAATGACGCTCCGTTCCAGGACATACTGGCCGAAGGCGCCAGTTCAGCGGCAATCGCCATGCAATACGGCCACAACTCCAACACCTTCGACAACGCCACTGGCAGCTTCAAGGGCAACGACGATTTCGCGCGCGAATTTCATCAGCTCTTCTTCCGTATCAACGGTCGCGATTTCACCACGGACTATCACGAAAACACCACCATCGAGAATACCGCCCGCGCGCTAACCGGCATGCAGATCGACCGCGACCCCCAGGCTTGGGGTGGCAGTGACGCGCCCGGCGACTACTGGCTGGATCGCATTGATTTCGGCGATCATGTCGACCCCATGGGTAACCATGTCAACAACACAGCGCAGCACCACGGCAATGACCTGGAAATTCTCGGCGGCAGGATCCACGGCAACAACGCCCGCGAAAAAATCTTCGCCCTGGCGCGGGCCGCTATCAACCTGCCAGAGAGCCTGGACAACCTGCCGCTCTATGTCATATCCAGCCTGGCCGATGACAATCTCAGCGCCGACAAAATCAGCGGCGTACGCGCCCTGTGGGCGGCCACCCAGCCGAAGAATCTGCTGGCGTTTCTGCGCGCTTATGCGATCTCGCCGCTGTTTCTACGCGCCGACACCTATAAATTCTTCAATGCCGTGGATCGCAATATCCTTATTTACAACCTTAACACCACCAACAATGCTGACGCCTACAGCAATGGCTGGATGCCGCATGTATTGCTCTACCAGCAGGGCGGAGTGTTGTTCAACCCGGCGCATGATGTATTCGGCGGACAGACAGGGCCGGAAGCCGCCGACAACGCCGATATTTTCAAGCTCGCCTACAATGCCACCGTCGACAACTACTGGTTTATCGTCCGCTACACCGACAAGTACACGGAAAACGGCGCCGATTTCACCTGGAACAAAGACTGGTCAGTGCTGATACCGCGCAATACCGCCGGCGTCTTCCAGGTGCAGGAAACCGGGGAGTGGCTGTGGCAACGCTTTGTCGCCGACGACTTGAAAAACTACGGCCCGCTGGAACGCGCTTACGTCGAAAGCTTTCTCGCCACCGGCACGGATTTTGGAGCTGCAGTGGATGACGCCGACCCCGATCACACCTTCAGCGCCGAACAGCTGCAAGCCGAACCCTATGCTTCGTATCGCCGCGCCCATGCGGCAACCATTCTCAACCTCACCAGCAGCGATCAGCTTACGCGCAATATCGCCAATCGCAATGTGGGACTGGCGATAGATTTCATCGCAGCAACGCCGTTCATGTTCGCCGCCGAAGGTAATTGAAGATGCACCGTCGACATTTTCTGCATCTGCTCGCCGGCCTGCCATTGGCAGGCTCCATGGCATCATTCCCGGCCCGGGCCGCCGCCGCGCAGCGGGTGCTGGTGAATATCATGTGCGTTGGCGGTGCCGACTTTCGCTTCCTGCTGGCTCCCGACCCGGCAGACGGCGAATACGCCGCGAAATTCTGGGAAGCGCGCCGCGATCTGTACAACATCAACGGCGCCAACTATGCCAGTTACGAACAAATGTTCGCGGACCTGTATCTGCCCACCGCCAGCCCGCACGGGGGCAGCTTCGGCATTCTGCGCCACGCCGCCTGGCTGCAGGCAGAATTCAACGCCGGCCGGGTGGCTATCATCTGCAACGTGGCCGGCTCCGGCAACCGGCGTCACGACCATTCACAATTGATCATCAATAGCGGCGATGTGGCGGCCAGCCAGTACAATCTCGATCGCGACGGCTGGGGCGGCCGCCTGGTGGAGACCCTGGGTCAGGGCAATGTGGTGGCGGTTACCGACAATGTATCGATTTTCTGCAAGGGCAGCGATCCCGCCCGACGCAACGCCCGGGTGATTCAGGTGCGCGACAGCCGTAATTTCGCTCTGTCCCATGGCAAAGATCCGATAGGCCAGCGCATGGCGCGGGCGCTGAAAAACTACTACGCGAGCAAAGAGATCGAAGCCGCCGCACGACCGGCCGACTGGCCCTACCATCGTTTTCTGCAACATGAAGCCCAGCTGCGCCGCTTCGGCGATGACCTGCGCCTCCTCACCGACAGTCACCCCATACCTGCCAACCTCAGCAGCCTGCAACTCCACAACCCGCTGTTCCATCGCCAGTGCGGCAACCTCTACGACAGCTATACGGCCGCCGAGCTGCTGCAGATGCGGGTAGTGTCCGTGGATTACAACGGCTGGGACACTCACCGCCTGCAGCGGCCGGCGCTGGAAAACAATTTCGCCGATCTGTTCGGCAGCGCGGGCGGACTGGCGACCCTGGCCGCCTCCCTGCCGGCGGCGACGCTGGCCAGCACGGTGTTCGTGTTCACCAGCGACTTCGGCCGACAGCTGCGTGCCAATGGTAATGCGGGCACCGACCACGGCAGCGGCAACTACATGCTGCTGCTCGGTCCGGCGGTGCAGGGCGGAATCTATGGCGCCATGTTCCCACGGCGCGAAATCACCGCCAGCGACGGGCACACGCCTTACGATGCCCATGGCACCGACATCCTGGGCCTGACTTCGTTTGAACGGGTGCTCGCCCGCACCTGTGACTGGCTGCAACCCGGCAGCGGTGTCCGGGTTTTTCCCCGCACGGTCTATAATGATTTATCCCGGTTTCCCCAGGGCCCGGCCCTGGAAAACGGTGTAGACCTTACCAGCCTGCTTGCATAACATATTGTAATATCGGAAATATTCTCTATTCTCGATATATTTTTCATGCTTCGGGAATAGTCGCACCGTCACCGCTGTTAGCTCCGGTAGAGGCAGTCAATCCGACCGCCGCCACCCAAGGAGCATCTTATGAAAATCCACGCCCTGGTCACCGCCAGCCTGCTGGCAACGGTATCGCCACTGACCTTCGCCGATGCCGGCGACACCGCCAAGGCCCATTTCGCCGCTATTGCCGCCGGCCAGCCGGCCGCCATCATGCAGGACTACGCCGCCAGCGCCGTGTTTCAATGGGTGGGCGGACCCCTGGACGGCAGCTACAGCGGCCAGGACGCCATCAACGGCGTGTGGAGCAAGTTCACCGGCGCCAACGGCGAGATGAAAGTGGAAATCTCCAGGCTCGAAGTCAGCGCCAACCCCAAGGGGGAAACCGTCACCGCCAATGTGGTGTATCAGGGTAAAAACACCATCAAAGTGCGCTATGCTCTGACCTACCGGGATGGCAAGATCGTCAACGAAGTCTGGCAGATCGATCCGAAACTGATGACCGCCTATCAATAATCGCTACCATGGCACGACCGTGTCCCGGGGATGCCGACATCCCCGGGACCGGTCACGGTCCCCTCCCACCGGCACAGGAACCTTGGCGTGACTGCGGATACCCCCGATATCGCTGTCCATATACCCCGATTGCGCCGCTACGCGCGCGCCCTGGTCGGTGATGCCAGCCGCGCCGATGACCTGGTGCAGGACACCCTGGAGCGGGCCTTGCGCAAGTTTACCCTGTGGCGCCACGGCAGCGACCTGCGCGCCTGGCTGTTCACCATTATGCACAATATCTTTATCAATCAATTGCGGGCCAACCGCCTGCCCAGCGTGCCCCTGGACGACACCGGCGAGAACACGCTGGCAGCGCCGCCGGCCGGCCAGGAACAACAGCTGCAGATACGCGACCTGATGACGGCGCTGCGGCACCTGCCGGCGGAATTTCGCGCGGTGGTTCTGCTGGTGGGGCTGGAGGAACTGAGCTATGACGAAGCGGCGCGGGTACTGGGCGTTCCCCGGGGCACGGTGATGTCCCGCCTGGCCCGCGGCCGGGAAAAACTGCAGGCGCTGATGGCGGGAGAACAGGTGCCGACGTTGCGGAGAGTAAAATGAATCACCCTGGCCAAACTAATCTGCGGGAAGAAGACCTGCACGCCTATGTCGACGGCCGGCTCGATGCCGCCGCCCGCCAGGCCGTGGAAACCTGGCTCGCCAGCCATCCGCAGGATGCGGCACGGGTCCAGGCATACCGTCAGCAGAACCAGCTGTTGCACTCCCTGTTCGACCCGGCCCTGGCCGAACCCCTGCCCCCGGCATTGCAGGCGGCCAGCCGCCGGCGGCGGCGCTATGTACCGGCGGCGATGGCCGCGGCGCTGGCATGGATGACGCTGGGTGGCAGCGGCGGCTGGCTGCTGCATGCTTATTACCAGACGGGAGAGACCGGCCTATCCATCGCCACCCTGCCGCAACGGGCGGCCATCGCCCATGTGGTCTACACGCCCGAGGTATTGCACCCGGTGGAGGTCGACGCGCAGCAGGAAACGCATTTAGCGGCCTGGCTGTCCAAGCGGCTGGGTACGACGCTGCGCATACCGCACCTGCAAACCGTCGGTTATGACCTGGTCGGCGGCCGCCTGCTGCCGGACCGGGACCGGCCGGCGGCGCAATTCATGTACCAGGACGCCAGCGGCCGGCGTCTCACCCTGTACGCGCGTCTGCAGAACGGCACGGCGCGGGAGCCCACCGCCTTCCGTTACAGCCTGGAAAACAAGGTTGCGGTGTTCTACTGGGTGGATGGCGATGTGGGTTACGCCCTGTCGGGTGAAATCGACAAGGCGCAGCTGCTGCAGGCGGCGGAAATCGCTTACCGCGAACTCAATCTCTAGACCCGGACAAATAGCCGCGCCGCAGACTAGCGGCGCGTCAGTACGCGTCAAATTGCGCCAGCACCTGGAATTTCTCGGCATCGTCGCCGAAACTGCCCACCAGTTTGATGACGCCGCTGGTAATGGGCACCAGCCCGGAAAATTCATCGCCTTTCTTTTCCAGATAGTGCCATTCGTTATTCATCACCACCGCCACCCGGTTGGCGCCGGGGGCGCTGATGCGGAACTCCTCCTCCTGGTAGCTTTTGAGCACGCCGTAGAAGGGATGCAGCAATTCGGCCTTCTGCTGCATATAGGCGCTGTAGAACTGCGGATAGCGCGCCTGGTTACCCGCGCCTTCGCTGGCGACGATGGTATATTCGGCAGCCAGCTGCGCCGGCTGGTCAGCGGCGGCGGCAACGAACAGCTGCAGTTGATAGCGGCCCTTGAACGGCAACAGCACCTTGGCCATGGCCGTGCCGGGCTTGCGCTGCATCGCCACCAGATAGGCCGGCAGGGCTTCGTTCTTGTCCAGCAACCGCGCCGACAGAAAGGCATCACGCGGATTATTGAGGGTGACTTCCACCTGCGACTTGGCATCGATCACCCCCTCGGTGTGTGACGCCAGTTCCAGACCGTTGTCAAAAAACGCCGGGCGCAGTTTGGCGTAACTGTGGCGGGAAGCGCCATTGGCGATGATATGGTAGACCAGGGCCAGCGGAAACTTGCCGGGATCGCTTGTCGCCTTGGCGAAAATCTGCAGGTCATAGCGACCCTTGCCGGGCAGCGCTACCTGCCCCCGGTACTCCCCGCCCTGGCGCCGCCAGAAATTGGTATTGGTATCCAGTACTTCGCTGCCATGCAACAGCAGGGCGGTAAGCTCGGTGTCCGGCGGCACGCTCAGGCGAATCTCCAGATCGCCGTCGCTCACCAGGGTGTCGCTGGTGGCGTTGAGCAAACCCAGGTTGTTCTGAAAAAATGCCGGACGAATATCTACATAAGAAGCAAATTCCTTGAAGCTGATCTGTTTTTCCAGTAACTGCCACAGCGCGTCATCCGGCAGGTGACTGAAGCGGAACTGCTCCGGCGGAGTGAGAAAAAAGAATTCATTGAACAACGGCACGTATTCCCTGGTCTGGCTGTCGATGTAGCCCGCACCCCAGGTGGCGTCGACCAGATACCAGGCGCCTTCCAGCTCGACCGCGTTCCATGCATGATTGGCCCGCTGCAAACCGCGGCGATCCCGTTCCACGCCATAACCTTTGGCCGTGCCGGTGATGCGTTCCGCCTTCAGGCCGGCGCGCTTGGCCATGGCCTGGAACAGACGGGTGTAGCCGTCGCAGACGGCGACGCGCTTTTCCAGCACGGTTTCCGGTTTGACGTTGACATCGCGAATCTGCCCTGCCAGATAGGATGGCAGGTCATAAACGATATTGTGGGCGATCCAGCTGTAGATGACGCGGGCTTTCTGCAGATCGGTTTTCGCATCCGCCACCAGGTAGTCGGTCAAGGTATCCACCGACCGGGTCAGCTCATCCGGCGCCTGCGCCGCGATGGCATCCATGCGCGCATAAATCTCGGAGCGATCCCCCGCCTGGGCACCGGTCACCAGCCAGATACTCAAGAGCAGGAAAAATCCTTTGAATTTTTGCATCATTAGCCGCTGCCTGTAGTTTGCACCTGGTCAGCATATCGGCCAGCGCCCCGCAGGCATAAGTGCGCGGCAGGCTTACTCTCCGTCACTCGGCGGCCGTCCCGCGCGGGCAATAAACTCGCTGACTTCGGCAATGACCTGCGGATCACGCAGCAGCCGCAGATGCCCCAGCCGCCGGGTAAGCAACAGACGCGAACCGGGCCAGGCACGCGCCAGCAGTTCGCTCTGCGCCGCCGCCACCACGCGATCATCGCGGTCATGAACGATCAAAGCCGGCACCCGCAGCACCGCCGCCAGCTCATCCGCCGACGCCTGCCGCTGCGCGTCGCCGCCGAACTCACGCTGCTGCCTTGCCTGGAACGCGGTGATGACCGCCGGCGACAAGCGCAGATCGCGAAAATAGTTTTCCTGCAGCCAGGGCAGGCGGGTGGGAGAGCTCAAGCTCACCGCGCAGCACGCGGGCACGCCACGGGCCAGCGCCATGACCACGCAGACGGCGCCAAAGGAGTGACCGACCAGGGCGTGCAGGGGACCATAGTCCGCCGCCAGGCGCGTGATGATATCGGTCACCATGAACGCATTGGTACCGTGGCCGGCACTGCGCCCGTGACCGGGAGCATCAAAAGCCAGCACGCTGAAGCCCCGTTGCAGCAACGGCGACACCAGCGCCCCCAGCTGCGGACCCCGCCCGCTCCAGCCATGCACCAGCAGGACACGCGGCCCTTCACCCCACAGGTACAGCCGCAACGGCCCGACCGGACCGCGGTGGCGGATTTCCCGCGCCGCCCGGCGATAGTTTTGTTCCCGCGCCGGTTCGGGATAGCGCGGGGAATAAAACCAATAGCCATAGGCCCAAGCCGCCGCCAGCGACGGTGACAGCCTGGCCACAGAGCGGATCGCCAAGCGCAGAGCACCGGCCAGCCACAACCGGCGGCGCGGTATTCGTTTATTCACCATCGGCAATCATCCTGTTATCACGCCGGCAACGGCAATCCACACAGCAACGACGCGCTGCCCGCACTGCTCCAGTTTCCATGAATACCACCGGCCGCTCAAGCCGTAGCCGGGTGGCGAGGGTAAATTCCCGCGCCCTCCCGCCCGAGCCGCGCCTACGCCGTCACAGGGAGTCGATATAGCGGGTCTTGCGGGTATGGGGCAGCCGGTAAAAGCGGCGGATTTCCCGAGTCAGGGCATGGTGGCGACCACGATCGACGAAGTTCCGGTACAGCCAGGCGCAATACCAGGCGGCGTACTCATTGGCCAGGCGGTAACGCGTATGCTCTTCGGCGGACAGCCGCGGATCAAAGCTGACGCCGGAGAACAGGCTGGCATGCAAATCGCTGAACTGGTGACGCTGGCTGGTCAGCAGGAACAGACTGGTGATGAATTTGTCCACTTCCGCCTGCAGTTCCATTTCCAGCAGCGACACCGGCCGGTCGTGGCGGCTGTTCCAGGCGAAATAGATGAAGTGGCTGATGCCCTCCAACGCCGCCCAATAGGCCGCCAGATTGCCGGCGTGTAGGGAATCCAGCGGATCATCACCCGCCAGGCCGGCCAGCAGGCCGGCGTCCAGGTAGAGGGTTACCGCCACGGTGTCGCCATCCTGGCACAACAGCAGTTTCTCGGGCAGCTCACGCGCGTGGCGCGAGCGGTCCAGTTGCGCCACCAGGTCGCGGTCGGAGCATACGAAGTGACTGACGTCGTGCTCGATATCCAGTTCGTAAATGCTTTGCAGACACTGTTGCAGGCGACTGAGCAGCATCGGGCACCCCGTCTCAGGTGGAAAACGCGGCACTCAAGTCGGCGCAGGGACTGATACCGACCTCGCGCAGCTGTTGCTCCACCCGCTTGCTGCCAGTGCGTATCCACAGCTCGTAAAGCCGCAGGATGTCGCGATCCGATTCGCCGGTATTGCGTTCACTGACCCGCGCCAGCACATCGACGAAATCCGAAAACTTGCTGGCCAGCTCGGCGAATATGCCGCGGTAGGTGGCATTGACGCCCGCGCCGCTGCGCGGAGTCGACAAATAGGCGTAAGCGTTGCCCCCCATGGCGATGTAGTAGTCCACGTCCACCAGCTTGCGACTGAGACTGTAGGAGAACACCCCGGCTACGAACAAAGCGACATCGCCCATGCGGCGCAGGGTGCGGCAACGATCCAGGCTGCTGCCGCTGGCCAGGGCATCGCTGTACAGGTGCGCCAGCGGTTTGAACTGCAAACCGTCGGCGGTTTCTTCGAAAAGGTGTTCGGTATGAACAAAGGAGGTCAGCAGATTGACCAGGTAGTAGGCGGTTTCCACCGCCACGTCCAGCCCCTGGCGATTGATGGCTTCATTGATGGACGCCTGGAAATAGTCACGCACATCGCGGTGGGTAACAATGGTCGCGTCAGCCCGTGTCCCAGACATGTTCGCCTCCTTACCGTTCTGCTTCCACATGGCCAGTATAGGGAAAGCGCAGTGGTGGAAACCAGCGGCGTATTACCGGAAAAAAATGGTCCTAGTAACGTTTTCGGCCGCGGACAATCCGGCTTGAATGGTGAGCAGGCATGGGCCAGGGACAACGCGCTGGGCTACGGGGCAAAACCGCCGATCAGGTCACAAAATTTCACTACCCGCAGGCGGTCAGGGCCGGCATTCCACCCAGATACCATCCCGGTCGATGATGCGCCGACCTTTGCCATCGACGGCGGGAATGGTCTCGCTGTGCATGGGAATGAGGCTCGCGCCGCAAAACCAGTCGAGACGCGCGTGCAGGAACCGGGGCAACCGCGGTGCGTGCCAGGTGGGAGTATGATCATTGAAATAACTGAAACGGAAGCCGGATTCCATCAGGTACTTGAACAGCGGCTCGTAGCGCTGCGGCGTGGTAAAACGCTGGGTGTCGTTCAGGTAGTGCCAGGCCACGCTGCTCAGCGACCAGGTGGTGGTGCTGTCCAGAGTGTGGCTGTTGAAGTCGCCGCCCAGCAGGCAGGGTTGCATCAAGGGCAGATGATCCATCAACACGCTGACCTGCAGGCGCCGGAACAGGGGATTGCCCGTCGCTGACAACTGGGCGACGGCGACGGTCATCTGCCCGCGGCTGGTGCGCAGATCCGCCAGCAGCACCACCGAGGAACCGATACGCCGGAAGCTGGGCCGCCGCAGGGGAAACATTTCCGGCAGACGCACCGCGCGCACATTATGCAACGGATAACGGGAAACGATGGCCTTGCCGCGGAAACCGTAGTCATTCACCAGGCCGCGGCATCGGCGCTGATCCCGCCGGTCACCGAGGGAGTCCTCGAGATAGTCAACGACGAAGGCATAGCTGAATCCCAGATGGTCGGCGATTTCCTTCGCCAGGTGGCGATTGCCGCTGCGTGCCATGCCCATATCGACTTCATTGAGCAGCAGGATGTCGGCGTTCTGAAACTGGGGGATGGACCACAAATCGTCCAGGCGGGTGCCGTTGCGCAGATTCCATTGCAGCACTTTGAAGGAGCGGCCGGGAAAAGGCACGACGTTGGATCGCCCGGACCCGATTTCGATCTGGTGCAACTGTGGCACCGCCAGACCGGTTTCCACCAGATGATCCTGCTGGGCACTGACGAACAGGCTATGCCACAGCTCCTTGTCTATCGGCTGCAGCGCCGCGGTCGTCCGCCATTGTTTATTACGAACGTATGCATTCGCGGCGCCGAAGCGGCCACCGCCAATTCGTTTGTTGTTCACAACTGCCCATGTCCCTTAATACCACGGCATTCCACCGCGGCTACCCTTGGGATCATTTTAAACCAGGCGAAAGAAACTCAACAACCGGGAAGTACGAATAAAAGCGTATAAAATCAACCTATACTATTCGCGTTTTAAATAATAGCTGTTGAATTCTTCATGCCGCCACCGGCTGCGCAACGGCGACCGCATCGACCGGCGACTGCCAGGGTGGCGCCACCCGCAACAAGCCCAGGCGCCCATCTTCTCTTTCCACAATCACATTGCAACTATGCGACCAGTCGCCGACGTTACCGTAGAGACCGTCCTGGCCCTGCAGCAGACCGGGCCGGTGCGCACCACCGCATAACACACCCATCCAGCCCTGTCGCCGCGCCTGATGCAGGACGGCCTGTGCAAAGGCCTGGTCCTGTTGCTGCGGGCCGACAGACAGGGAACGGGGGGACAGGCCCAGCCAGCGCCGTGCCTGCTGATACCAGCGATCCAGGCGCGCCCAGCCCGCGTCACCCAGTGGCCCGAGCAGCGCCGCGAAATGGGTCAGGGAGAGCGCGTCGGCGAATTGATCGCCATGGGTCACCCACAGGCGCCAGCCACCGCGCGTTTGATGCACCGTCTGCGTGCATACCTCGATGCCCGCGCTGTCCAGGGCGCCACGATCCAGCACCTCCGCCTCCTGCGTGCCCGGCACATAGACTACCCGGCAACCGCTGCGTGCTTTATCGGCAATGGCACGCAGCACATCCGCGTGACTTTGCGGCCAGTAGGCACGCCGCTCCAGGCTGTCAAAATCAACTACCGAACCAAGAAGATAGAGGGTGTCGCAGCGCATGGCCTGCAGAAAAGTCAGCAGGCGCTGGGCCTGGCAGCGGCGATTGCCCAGGCGCAGGTCCGAAATCCAGACGGCGCGGTAGGTAAAAGCGGAAGAATGGCTGTGCTGTAACATGCCATCATGATAAACACGCGCTATGACAGTTTTATGTCAATGACGCAGTCCTGCGGAAGAATCACCGTGACCGCCGGGAACAGGCGCCGCACGGTTAATCTGCGCGGGCTTCCTGCTCCAGACGTTCGATGCTGGTATGGCGCACATCCTTACCGCGCACGAAGTAGATCACGTATTCACAGATATTTTTTGCGTGATCACCGATACGCTCCAGGGCGCGCGCCGTCCACATGACATTGAGCATGCGGGTGATGGAGCGCGGATCCTCCATCATGAAGGTCAGCGCCTGGCGCATGACGCCGTCATAGGCCTGGTCAATGATGCTGTCTTCCTTCACCACGTTGACCGCCGCCTGGGTGTCCATGCGGGCGAACGCATCCAGCGCCAGATGCACATGGCGCACCACTTTTTCGCCTAAGTCTTTGATTTCATTGTATTGATTTTTGGGACGTTCTTCTTCCGCCAGGCGCAGGGCCATGTGCGCCACGCGCTCCGCCTGGTCGCCGATGCGCTCCAGATCGGTAATGGTCTTGATCACCGCCACGACCAGACGCAGGTCGGATGCCGCCGGCTGCCGGCGGGCGATGATCTGGCTGCATTCTTCGTCGATCGCCACTTCCGCCGCATTGACGTTCAGATCACCACGTATGACCTGGTCCGCCAGGGCGGTATCACAGCGCACCAGCGCCGCCACCGCATCCTTGATCTGCTGTTCCACCAGCCCGCCCATGGACAGGACGCGGTTACGAATCTCTTCCAGGTCCTCGTTGAACTGCTGGGAGATATGTTGCCCGAGATGAATGTTTGCCATAGTTTCCCCTTCGCGGCAGCGCGTGCCGTCAACCGTAACGGCCGGTAATATAATCTTCAGTGCGTTTCTTGCGTGGATTGGTGAAAATCCTGTCGGTATCACCGAATTCGATCAGTTCACCAAGATACATGAAAGCCGTGTAGTCCGAAACCCGGGCTGCCTGCTGCATATTGTGGGT
>DKAS01000099.1 GCA_002448875.1 Proteobacteria bacterium UBA6920
ACCCGCCAGCATCAGGGCGGAAAGCGGGTAATAAATCAGCGGTTTATCATAGACCGGCATCAGTTGCTTGCTGACCGCCAGGGTCAGAGGGTACAACCGCGTGCCCGAACCACCCGCGAGGATGATGCCTTTCATGGAGTGTCCTCGTTCTTTGTGACTAGCGTAGGGGATAAGGGGGTACGCATTCCTAATATATACAAATTGCTGCACATAAACATTATTATATCTAATGGTAATGGAAGGGGCCGCGGCGTGGCGATCTTTCCCGGGCATTAATGATAACAAAGTGCCGATTCCGCAGCCTACGAAAATCGAATTATTTCCTTTGTAATGCCAGGTTTCTACTCCAGGATCAGTGGTACGGTTTTTGTATGAGCTCTGCAGTTTATCTGATACCAGGCAGGGCGCGAGACATGAGCAAGGGAACGAGCAATCTCCAGGAAATATCCCTAACTCCAGAACATACGCCGGATCGGCCCGCGCCAGTGGGCGAGCTGGCGGATTTGCGCGGCGGGTCGGTCACGACCACCGAGTGTTTGCAGATCGGGCAGCGGGAGCGGGACCTGTTTGCGCGCCGATTCCTGGCTGATTTTTTCAAATTACCGCTGCTGCCGCAGCCACAGGTAACAACAGAGCATCGCGTCGTCGCCCTGCTGGCATGGGGCAAGCGGCAAAGCGCGCAGCGTGCCGAACGGCTGGCCGCCGCGGCTGGCTTGTCCTGCTGGAAGCTGGCGCAGGGGTTTCTGCATGCGGTGGATCCGCGCCAGGATCCGGTGCCGCTTTCCATCGTAGTCGATGACCGGGGCTGGCTTGACGATGCCCGCCGGGAATCACGTCTGGAAGCGCTGGTACGCCAGCCCTTGTCGGCCGAGCAGCGGGACCGGTCTGAGGCGCTGATCGCCACCTGGCAGGCGGGCAGGGTGTCCAGGCACAACCATTTACGGGAAGACAGTGTCGCCTTGCCGGTGCGCTATGTGCTGGTCCTGGATCAGGCGCGGGGGGATGAGGCGGTCGCCAGCGGCATGGCCGATGCGGACAGTTTTCAATTGATGCTGGAGACCGCGCTGGCCAACCATATCGACAGCATCGTCGTGGTCATGCGTCCGCCGGAGGTGCTGGCCGGGCGCAAGCGCGGCTATCTCGACGTGGCCAAATTACAGAAAAATCCCCGGATACTGCTGCCCAACGTCGATGTGCATCTGGTGCGCCTGCTGGAAAACGCGCAGGCGGTCTACACCGTCACCTCACCGCTGGGTTTCGAGGGGCTGCTGTGGCAAAAACCCGTGTACACCTTCGGCATGCCGTTTTACGCCGGCTGGGGTCTGACCCGCGATTTGCTGCCGCCACCGGAACGCCGCGGCGCGGCCAGTCTGCAGCAGCTGGTGCACGCAACGCTGGTGGAATACGCGCGTTATCGGCATCCGGAAACCGGCGCGGCCTGCACAGTGGAGCATGTGCTGGACTATCTGGCCTTGCAGCGCCGCATGCGCGAACGTTTTCCCGCCCAGGTCTACGCCCGGGGTTTCAGCCGCTGGCAGCGGCCCATGGTCAGATGTTTCCTGCAGGGCAGCGATGTACGCTTTCTCAAACCGGACGCGACGGTGCCGGCGGGGACGGTGCTGGCGCAATGGGGTGCCAGCCGGGTGGCCAAGAGCACGGTGGTGTACCAGGGTCCGCTGTATTCCACCCTGCGCCTGGAAGACGGCTTTTTGCGTTCCGTCGGTCTGGCGGCACAGTTGATCCGGCCCTTGTCCTGGGTGCAGGACGGCAGCGGCATGTATTACGATCCCGCCGAAGCTTCAGACCTGGAAACCCTGCTGCAGAACCACGCCTTCGACGCACTGCAGCTGGCGCGCGCCGCCAGACTGCGTCGTCGTATCGTTGAACAGGGCGTTTCAAAATACAATGTGGGGCTCGCCGCCTGGCGGCGACCAGAAACGCAACGGCGGGTGATTCTGGTGCCGGGGCAGGTGGAAAACGATGCGTCCGTGCGCCTGGCCGCGCCCGGCGTGCGCACCAATATGGGTCTGCTGCAGGCGGTGCGTTCGGTGCATCCCGAGGCGTATATCATTTATAAATCTCATCCCGCTGTCAGCAGTGGTCTGCGCAAAGCCGGCCTGCTGGATATCCGTGCCGCCGACTGGTGTGACGAAGTGGTCAGCGGCGTCGATATCGCCGCCATGTTGCCGCAGGTGGACGAAGTTCATGTGCTGACTTCGCTGGCCGGCTTCGAAGCGTTGCTGCATGGCGTGCCGGTGACCACCTATGGTCAGCCGTTCTTTGCCGGCTGGGGGCTGACCAGTGACATGTGCCCGCTGTTGCGCCGTACCCGGCGGTTGACACTGGACATGCTGGTGGCCGGCGCCCTGCTGGAATATCCCACCTACATCAGCGGCGCCACCGGTCGTTATACCACCGCCGAGCGCGTACTGGATGAATTGCAGCAGGCCCGCCAGGACCCGCCGCGCGCCATGGCAGCCTGGGAAAACGTGCTGCAAGCCGTGTGGCGCTGGTGGATGAGCCGCGTGTAACTTCGACTGTCGACCTGCCCTGCCGCGTACGCGTATGCAAGCCGGCAACATTTTGCATATAGTGTGGATTTTTTCCCTTCCTGGTCTACACTTCTCTTAGTTTGCCGACGCGTAAGATCAATCAGGCGACAGTTGTCCAGCAATGGTGTTCAGTCCTGCCGGGGCGGATTCTTTATTTCGAGCGCTAAGAATGGCAATTCATCGGGAGGTGCGGCCGTGGCTAGGCAAGGTGTGGCAAATGTTTACAATTTTGATGTTGTCAAATGGTTCACCGTGGTATCCGTATTATATCTCGTGGTCGGAACACTGGTCGGTGTGTACATTGCCGCAGAGCTGGCGTGGCCGGCACTGAACCTCGATATTCCCTACATTACCTTTGGCCGCCTGCGGCCCCTGCACACCAACGCGGTGATCTTCGCGTTCGGCGGCTGCGTACTGATGGCCACCGGTTTTTACAGCGTGCAACGCACCTGCGCCGTGCGTCTATGGAGCGATAAACTGGCCTGGTTCACCTTCTGGGGCTGGAATCTCATTATCGTGCTGGCGGTCATTACGCTGCCGCTGGGTCTGACCCAGGGTAAGGAATATGCCGAGTTGGAATGGCCCATCGATATTCTGATCGCCGTGGTTTGGTTGAGCTTCGCCGCCAATTTCATCATGACCATTGCCAACCGCAAGAGCTCCCATATCTACGTGTCCAACTGGTTTTATCTGGCGATGATCGTCATGATCACCTATCTGCATGTGGTCAACAGCCTGGC
>DKAS01000177.1 GCA_002448875.1 Proteobacteria bacterium UBA6920
GACCTCTACAATGCCATTGTAGCGCTCTCCCAGCTGAGCTATAGCCCCGTGCAATCAGGAAGTGCGCATTCTACGGATGGCCTCCGGCTTCGTCAAGAAACAGTTTCAAACACTTTACCCTTACGATCAATAGTGGTTAATTGGCCGGCAGACTGCGGCGAATCGACCCCTCCTCAATAGGCATTGGGATCGCGAAACAGGGTCAACACGGTACGCATGATGATCACCAGATCCAGGCCCAGCGACCAGTGGCGCAGATATTCCAGATCGTACTGAACCCGTTGTTTCATCTTGTCGACGTTCTCGGTTTCACCGCGCAGACCGTGAATCTGCGCCCAACCGGTTATGCCCGGCCGCACTTTGTGCCGCATCATATACCCTTTGATCAGCTTGCGGTATTCCTCGTTGTGGGCAACGGCATGCGGCCGCGGACCGACGACGCTCATGCGCCCCTGCAACACGTTGAAGAACTGCGGCAGTTCATCCAGGGAAGTCTTGCGCAGGAAGGCCCCGAAGCGGGTGATGCGTGGATCGCCGCGGGTCGCCTGCCGGACCACCGCGCCCTCCTCCATCACCTTCATGGTGCGGAACTTGTACACGGTGATTTCTTCCCCGTCCAGACCATAGCGTTTTTGTTTGAACAACACCTTGCCCCGGGAGGTAAGTTTGATACCGAGCGCGATAAGCAGCAACAGAGGAAACACCATGATCAGAATCAGCAGCGCCACCACGATATCGCTGATACGCTTCAACAGGCCCTGCATGCCGTAAAACGGCGATTCACATACCGCCAGCACCGGTATGCCGTGGATCTCGTCGATACGCGCCTGAATCAAATCAAAGATGAACAGGTCGGGCACGAAGTAAATGGACGCGGTGGTGTCGCTCAGCAGATCCATGACCTGCAGAATGCGTTTCTCATGCACCATGGGCAGGGTGATGTACACCAGGTCGACACGGTTGGACTTCATGTAGTCGCCCAGCGTCGCCAGACTGCCCAGCAGCATCGCCGGCCGCTGCTCCAGACCGATGCGCTGCAGCGAGCGATCGTCGAAATAGCCCTTGACGCTGACATTCAACTCACGCGCCGCACTCAATTCGGCTTCCAGATTACGCGCCAGATCATTCACCCCGACGATCACCGCGTTGCGGCCGCGTTCGGCGCTCATCAACAGGGAACTCAGCACACCGGCCGCCACCCGTTGCGCCAGCAGGATCATCGGCGGCACGATAAAGAACCAGGCGAGAATCAGCTTGCGCGAGTACGCATCCGACACCTTGGTCGCATAGCCCAGAAACAGCAGTATCCCCACCAGTATGACCCAGGCCACCAGCAAATCACGCAACTGGGATTTCAGGGTGCTGCGGTACCAGGTGCCGTTGATATTCAACTCGCGGAAAACTATGTAAGACAGCAGGAAGGCGATGACCGCCAGCACGGCATACGGCCGGTCCAGCCGGGTGCCCAGCAGCTCGCCCAGCAGGATCAGCGTGGCCACCACGGTGGCAGGACCAACAAGGGTGTAGATGAAACTCAACAGGGAAGAAGGTCTGTTTTTTATCCGTTGCGGCGCTATCATCTACCAATCATCCATTATGGTATCCCTAACCGAACCGCGGCCGGGAATCATCCGCCATAATAATCCTTTCTGCTCCGCGCAGACAACCCGCAAATGCCCTGCGCCCGCACGCACGCCGCCCACGGCAAGCACCTGAGTACACACCGGATCGCAAGACTCTGATTTTCGCAGCGCAGAGGACTAAATATTGTTTGTTGAGACATTAATTAGCGGGACGGACCGGCGCGCGAACCAGTCGCGGTGAGTTGCTCAGCCTTTCCCCAATTTCTCTATATATTCGATGGCCGCGGTCAAGCGCCGCTGGGTGCGTTCCCACCCGAGCAGAGCAACCGTCGCGTCGATGGCGGGTGACACCCCGGTACCGGTGACCGCCACCCGCAGTGGCTGGGCCACTTTACCCATGCCGACTGCATGTGCCTGAGCCACCTGGTCGATCACCTGGTGAATGGGTTCCGCCGCCCAGGATTGCAGGCTGGCCAGACGACCGGCGAGATCGCGCAGTATCACCGCCGTCTCGGGTTTGAAATTCTTGGCTGCGGCTTTTTCCTCGTAAGTGGTAAAGTCCAGATAAAAATACCGTATCGCCAGCACCAGTTCACGTAGAGTTTGCACTCGCTCCTGGTGCAGCTTGATCACTTGCAGGATGTCCGGCCCCTGACTGGGATCGATGCCTTCACGCCCCAGATGCCAGCTCAGGTGATGGGCGATGTGCGCCGGATCGCAGCTCTTGATGTACTGCTGGTTCAACCACAGCAGTTTTTCCTGGTTAAAACTGGAAGCCGCCTTGTTCACGTCATCAACGGTGAACAAGCGGATCATGTCATCGATCGAAAATACTTCCTGGTCGCCGGCGGACCAGCCCAGACGTACCAGATAGTTGAGCAGCGCTTCGGGCAGAAAGCCGTCTTCCCGGTACTGCATGACACTCACCGCGCCATGGCGCTTGGACAGG
>DKAS01000066.1 GCA_002448875.1 Proteobacteria bacterium UBA6920
CAGCATCTTGGGCGTAATGTAGTTGGGGTTGACGTCGATCGCGGTGGTGTAATCCTTGAACTGCAGGTAGTTACGCACCGGCTGATAGATGTCTTCCACCAGCTGCTCCACCGGCGTGTCGAGTTCCGGCTTGTGGCTCGCATTGTCCAGCACGAACTTGACCATCGCCTTGGCGGCGATACGGCCTTCGGCATGGGAACCGGAGGAGNNCCAGGCTTCCGCTTCCAGGTGCTTCACTTCGCGCGGCGACAGGGTTTCTTTCAGTTTCGCCAGGGCCGTGACGGTGTCCATGTAGATGGGACCGCGGCCTTCGCGCATTTCCTTCAGCATCAGGTGATTGCGCAGGCAGGAAGCCGGTACCGCCGCCTGACCGTAGGGCGGATAGTCGTTCAGCATTTCCTTGTTGGTGTCCATGTAGACTTCGCCGAAGGCATTGACGGCCTTGGCTTTGAACAACAGGAACCAGGCGCCTACCGGACCGTAACCGTCCTTGAAGCGGGCGGGTACGAAGCGGTTTTCCATCATCGTCAGTTCGGCGCCGGCTTCGGCGGCCATGGCGTAGGTGGAACCGGCATTCCATACGGGATACCAGGCGCGACCGGTGCCTTCACCGACGGAGCGGGGGCGGAAGATGTTGACGCAGCCGCCGCACACCAGCAGGCAGGCCTTGAACTTGTAAACGAACACTTTGTGTTCGCGGACGGAGAAACCGACGGCACCGGCGATGCGGTTTTTGTCGCTCTTGTCGTTGACCAGCTTGACGATGAAGATACGTTCCTGGATGTTGGCGGTGCCCAGGGCCTTCTTCGCCGCTTCGGCGACGATCCACTTGTAGGANNCGATGTAGGTGTTGATCGCGGACAAACCCTGCGCTACCGCGCCGGAACGGTCCATGGCCGCTTTGTCCACCAGTTTGATTTTGATGTCTTTCCCGGATGCCTTGATCCAGGGGCCGAGCTCATAGGCCGCGCCGCAGGCTGCCATGCCGCCGCCGATGAGAAGGATGTCCACTTCTTCCTGGACCACCTCGGGATTACCGAAAGTTCCTGCCATTGTTCTTACCTCGATTATTCTGGATATTTAAATTGTTACAACCGCAAATCGGATTACTTCCGCTTGATCAACTCGGCGGGATTGCCGGCGCGATAACCCTTCTGCTTGGTGAAGAAGCCGGGTTCGGTGATCTTGGTGATGTCCGCCGCTTCCTTGCCGCCGTAAGGATCGATGGAACCTTCGGGGGTGGTGCGGATCGGGAACTTGNNGCAGGAATAGCATTCCCAGCACTGTTCCGGCTCCTGGTTATAGGCTTTCATGGCATGGCCGGTTTCAGAACCGTCCTTGTCCAGACGCATCAGGTCGTGGGGGCAGATGTACATGCAGGCCGTTTTATCCTGGCCCTTGCAGCCATCGCATTTGTCGGTGCGCACATATGTTGGCATTTCTCTTCTCCGTCTTGATATTACATTCGATTTTTTACTGCTTGTTTTTTCGAGCCCGTAAGCTTACCAGATTTACTTGGCGGAATGCCCGGACAATTTTACTTCCACCTTTTCGTCATCTTTAAGGCCGGAATAATATTCGCGCAGTATTTCCAGCACTTCCGGGCGACTGAAATTGTCCGGCACCGCGGTGCCTTCGGACAACGACTTACGCAGCTTGGTGCCCGACAGCAACAGGCGGTCACCGGCCTCATGCGGACAGGTCTTCATCGACGCCATGCCGCCGCACTTGTTGCACCAGAAGGTCCAGTCTATCTTCAGCGGCTTGGTAACCAGCGCGTCCTGGGGAATTTCGTCGAATATGTAGTGGGCGTCGAACGGGCCATAGTATTCGCCGACGCCGGCATGATCACGACCGACGATCAGATGCGAACAGCCGTAGTTCTGCCGGAACAGGGCGTGCAGCAGCGCTTCACGCGGACCGGCGTAACGCATGTCCAGGGGATAACCGGCCTGGATCACGGTGTTGTTGACGAAATACTTGTCGATCAGCACGCCGATAGCGCGGCTGCGCACCTCGGCCGGGATATCGCCGGGCTTGAGCTTGCCCAGCAGGGAATGAATCAGCACACCGTCGCAGATTTCAATGGCGATTTTCGCCAGATACTCGTGCGAACGGTGCATGGGATTACGGGTCTGAAACGCGGCGATGGTTTTCCAGCCGCGTTTTTCGAATTCGGCGCGGGTTTCCGCCGGTGTCATGAACTGCTTGCCGTATTCCTCGGGGAATCCGCCCAGTGACAGCACTTTGATCGGGCCGGCGAGATTGACCTCACCCTGCTCCATCACCATCTTGACGCCCGGGTGCTCCAGGTCGGTGGTCTTATAGACCTGCATGCACTCGTGACCTTTATTGATGCTGTATTTCTCGGTCACTTTCATCGTCGCCAGGATCTCATCCCGCTCCGGATCGAACAGGGCGATTTCCTGCCCTTCCTTGATGCCGCCAGCGGCAGCGGTATCCGTGGACAGCGTGATGGGAATGGGCCAGAACAAACCGCTGGTCATCTTCATGCCATCGCACACGCCCTGCCAATCGGCCTTGGTCATGAAACCAGACAACGGGGTGAACCCGCCGATACCCAGCATGACGATGTCGCCGGCTTCCCGTGAACTGACATTGATACGGGTCAAGGTGCGAGCGCGTTCCCGCTCGTTTTTCAACGCCTGACCTTCCAGCAGTAACGGCTTAAGATTACCGCCTCCATGAGGTGGTACTAAACTTGTCATAACCTCTCCCGCATCGTAGTGGTGACTGCTTTTTTTATCTTACGGAATCAGAGGAATATGGCCGCCGACCCCGGATGCCTAAAATAGCCTTTCACAGCTTATTTTCAAGCCAGTTTTCAAACTACCAGTATAAATTTTGCTTATCATTTTTCTTTATCGCAGTGGTAAACAAATTTTTGTCATGCGCCGGACGAGAAAGACTTTTTATGTAAAGTTTCGCGCCGCAAATCGCGCCGACTCAAGCTGTGGTATTATCCTCTGCCGATTCATTTTTCTTTGTACGAATTCCCTATATCAATATCGCGGAGATTGATGATGCAAGACAGGCTTAACCATTTTCCGGTTAATCATAGCTACCCCCCTAAATCCTCTCGATGGGCTCCGGCCCTGGGTCTGCTCGCGGCATTGGCCGCGAACCCGGCCACGGCCGACTCGTCCTGGATCGTCCCTTTGGAGGACGCCTGCGACAGCGGCAACACAGCGCGTTGTCTCGACGTGGCGACCGCCTACGCGACCGGCCAGCTGCAGGAGCAAACCATCAAAGTGGACAAAGCCAAATCCCAGCAATGGGTAAGAAAAGGCTTGCGCCTGGGAGAACAGAAATGCCAGGGGGGATCCGCGACCGATTGTTACACCCTCGGCCTGGCGTATTTCGAGGGCCTGCTGGTAGCCGCCGACATCCCCCGCGGTCTGCAAAACATGCAGAAGTCCTGCAAGGGCGGTTACGAGAAAGCCTGTATCTGGCTCAAGGACAGCGGCCTGCCCGCAAAGTGACGTGTATGGACAGCAACGGAAAAAGCAAAGAAGAACGCATCCTGGCCGCCGTCAAATTCGTACTGGTGAGTGTCGCCAAGGAAACGGCCACCGCGCCCGGCATGCAACACCCCTTGTCGGACGCCACACTGCACGACATTCGCCAGTGCCTGACTCTGATCGCGGACCGAGAGCGGGAGTTGCAAGCGGAGCGTGGGGAAGAGTCCACGCTGCGACCAGTAACGGCCGCCGATAAAAAACCTGCCGGGGGAGAGGTGAAAATTCCCCTGGACAGCTTGCGTAAACCCCGCGCCTGACCCCTCGGCGCCAGCCGTTGTCCGGGTCACGACCCGCCGCCGGCGCTGGACACCGGCTCCCAGGCGGCGCGGGTTACCCGCCAGGCACCCTCACGCTTCTCCAGGTCTGCTTGAATGCGCAGATTCTGCGCCCGCTCCGGCACCATGCCATCGGCAGCGGCGGCCAGCACCTGCAGGTTAACGCTGGCGCGCCCGCCGGTAACCGCGATCTCCTTGCCGGTCACCAGTACGTTGATGTGCTTGTACTGCAGAAAATAGTAGGTCAGAACACTGGAAATTTCGGCTTTGCTGGCCAGGGGATGCCCGCGAAAATCATCGGTCAAAGGCTGTAACAGGGCGGTAAGCTGATGCGCCTGGGTGGCGCGCTCCATCTCCCGCAGCAGACTAAGAATGCGCTCCTCTTCCGATTCGCGCTGACAGGCGGCGGCCAGCAGCAACACGCCTCCCACCGTCGCCAGCAGCACATGCTTTGCGACCACTCCCATGAACCACCTCCTGTCGTCGCTTGCGGCGATGGCGGCGGACGCGGCGGCAGGAGCCAAACCGCGCAACCGCGCCCCCCGCCAGACCGGGGCCGGGGGGCCGCGGAGGCTATCAGGCTACTTTGTATTTCGCTTTGGCTTCCTGAGCAGCCTTGGCCTGTTCCGCGCTGTAGGCGGCGCCCGACCACAGCATATTGTAGGCGATTTCCTCATTGCCGTTCTCGCACAATTCCAGCACTTCCTTGAACAGGGGCTGAAACGTGGAGGAACGGTGCGACTCTTCGTGCTCGTCAAAGCTGCGCCAGAAAGTGATGATCAACGCTTCCTTGCCTTTCATCGGGCTTTCCACCGCCTGGCCGACGGTTGAACCTTCATTGGAAACCTGGCCGCTGTTCAGCGCCACGAAGCCACCCACGAAACCGGTATCCGAGTGATAGGTCTTGACGTTTTCACACAGGAAGGCGACGCGTTCCTGCAGGTCATCAATGGTGTATTCCGGTTTCAGAATCACACGGTTAATGGTGACCACACCATCATTGGGAAAGTTCTTGATTAAGCCGGACATAATAGTCTCTCCAGTGTTAGCAATTAATTACTTACTAA
>DKAS01000105.1 GCA_002448875.1 Proteobacteria bacterium UBA6920
CCTCTGGTTACTGGCCGCTGCTGCGCTACAATCCGGTGCTGCGGCAGGCGGGCAAACAGCCCTTCGTACTCGATTCGCCGCGACCGACGATGAAACTGGCCGATTACGCCTACACCGAGATGCGCTATAAACTACTGCTGCGCAACGAACCCGACGAAGCCGAACGTCTGATGAAGCTGGCGCAGGAAGCGGCCAATCTGCGCTGGGCAACCTACGAATACATGGCAAACCAGGATCCGTCGCAATTCCAGCCGGTGGCATGATAGCGGAATGGGTGAATCCTGCGCGAAATCTGTTCAAGCCCGCAGATGTCGCCGCTGCATGGTCAGCAAACCGAACAACCCGCTGACCAACAGCCACACCGCCGGCGGCAGTGGCACCACGCTGATAACGGCCGGATTTACCTTGAAGTCTGTGCCCGCCACCAGCTGGAACTCTCCCATATCGTACCAGGTACCAGCCTGACTGAGATTCACGTCAAACGTCCCTGGAGCCAGCGCCATGCCCACCAATGAGAGAAGATAAAAATCCGTGTCCACAGGCGCGCCGTAGAAATTGAATAAATTCGTCACCGTCACGGTACCGGCCGTGTTGTCGATAGCGATGTTGGGTGGCGTACCATACGTCTGATCGACTTGCGAATAGTCAAAAGCTGGAGCCACGCTCACCTCGGAAACCTGAAACAAGCGGCTATCAAACGACAAGGTGAGATCGGCGGTAATCAGCGAGGTAGAAAAATTGGCAAGCACGCTGAGTGGGATGATTTCGCCCGGCACGATGGGCGCGAAAGTCTGCGGAGCCACCACCGACACCTGCGAAGCATAACCGGCGACACTGACCAGCATCGATCCAATCATCACTACGGCCAAGCCCAAACCTTTCCTGAGTTTCATAGCATTGACGTCCTGTTGAATGGTGGCAGGATTAAATCACCGCCGCCTGGCCGGGCGCAAGCCTAAGAAAAATAACACTTTTGCGGATATTTGATTGCAGACAATGAGTACTAAATCCACCGGTTTTTGCCTGCAACACATCACCAATTTTCGGTACACAACTTAAATAATCCTAAGATTGTGACGCGAAATATTTTGCGCAGGGAAATTGGAGCAGCGTTCAGCAGCAAAGCATTTATAAGTTTAAAACAAGGGGGTGGTGCATTTTTGAGAACTGATGCTTGGTGGTTTTTAAACCACGGTATTCTCAATCTCAGGGGAGCAAGGCATAGCGTGCAACACCACCGATTCGATCGGTATACAGGTAAGGTGGGTAACTCACCACCTCACCTTCCCAGGCCGCGGCTGGTACCGCACCGCTGACCTCTCCCTGGGCGGTAACCTGAAGGCTGGCACCGGCATCGAGTACACCGGAAACTGCAATTTTCCAGGTAACCATAAGCGATGCGCCGGCGGCGACCGTTCCGAGCTCGATTCGCTCCGGTTGATTGACCAGATACAGGCCCGATGGCAGCGAAATCTGCAGCACACTGTTAAACGCCGGCGATTGACTGCAATCGAAAGGTGCGGGACAGGGATAGGTGACCCGCGCCGACAATTGAAATGATTTGCCATCCAGCGCTTGCCCGCGAGTTTCCAGAACTATATCCCAGGGTAACGAAATCATCGCAAAATAAGGAAAAGCGCTGCCGTAATCCGCGTAGTTCCAGGCGGCTAACAGGTCGGCATAACTCCAGCTGACGGTACCGTCTGCATTGGCAATGCGATCATTGCTGCGCCCCCAGGGATCGATAAAATAGGCCGTCTGCACCAGATCGTCATAGCCAACCAATATCCGGTAGTGGCCGCCACTACCGGGTTCGGGCGTGAACAGCATCAGCAACACCGGTGGAATATCCTGCGCCACCAGAGATTTCAAGCCATCAAGCCACGGACTGGCCTGGGCGTGCCCGAAACTGGCATAGCCCAAACCGCGACCGGTATAGCCATGCGCAGACACGGCAGCGGGAAAGAACCGGCCTTGGGCGCCGCTCGAGGCGCTGAAATGCCCGGCGCGCATCATATCGAATACATAAGTGCCTATGGATGAAGTGCGTGCAACATCGGCGATTTCCCGTTGATCGACATCCGGCCCGAAATGGGCGAACACCGATTCGAGCGCGGCGGGACCGCAATTGAGACCGGTAATTTCGTCGAACTGGTGAATATTTGAAATCATGTGCCGCAATGGTATATCACCGGCATGACAAAGCGCGGCACTCCCGAGGAACAGTAAAACCATTGTTACTCTGCACATAGTGGGTCCTTACACATTGTTGCAGCAGCTCGGCACTTATTTAGGATTTGCAGTAAGCATAGCCCCGACCGGACAGGAAATCCAGGAAACAGTCGGAGACCGGGAATGTTTGTCGTCTTTGCTCGTTCCCTAGACAACCACCGAGTGTTCCACGCAGCATCTTGTGCTAATTTCATTGTTGCACCACGCTGCTTAACTATAAAAGGGGGTAATAATGTTTAACAGGAAACAAGCAGTAACATCGGCCGGCTGGTTGCTGGCATCGACAACCGCTGTACTTGCACTAACTTTAGATAGCAATTCCCTGTACAAGAATGTAATTCCGACTTCCATTCTTGGTCAGGCGCGTGCCGCATCGACCGTTGTCCCGGCCGACTTACCTGCCCGCATCATCGCCACCGGTATCCCGGGCGCGGGTGCCGTGGCTGAAATCGGTAACTTCCTCCGCGGCGGCCCCAATCACGACAATCCAGCGTATTCCTATTCCACCCGTCCTGGCGAGGTGCAGGATCCGATTCGAGTGTTTGTCGCATCGACCTCCAATTTTGGGGCGCCGCTGGCCTACGCAGATATGGCGGAAGGTTCAATCCTGTCCATCGATCCCACCGCCAATGCCGTCGATCTGAGCGCGATACCGCAGTTTGCCGCCGACGGTTCGCAGGCATCCGCCTATGGCGGTTTGGTACAACTGTACACCGCGCAAAGCCCGGCGTTTCTCAATGGTGCGAACGGCTCCAATCCCAATGCCGTGACCCTTGGCCTGCCGGCGGTCAGCCTGCCCACGGGTATTTCCATCAATAACGGCAATGGTCGTCCCTGGTTCGCCAATGCGCCCGCGGGCGCGGCCAGCCTTGGCACCGTCACCGTTATCGATCCCCAGGGTTACCCGCTGGTCGGCGCGCCCGATCCACAGGCGGGCGGTGTGTTTACGGGCACCATCACCAACCGCAATGCCAACTCCACGGGCGGCCTGATCAGCGCCACCCTCGGCACGGCTATCGTCAGCAAATCGTCTGATCTGTCCGGTCGCGCGGTATTTCTAGCCCTGGGCGCTGACGGCAGCGTGGTACAGATTCATGTATCCAAAGGCGTCGACCAGATCGCCCCGCCGGGCACCGTGACGCCGGTGGCAACGATCAATCGCTCGTCAGCCGAATCAACCGATCCGCGGGTTGTTGCCCGCGCTGGCATGGCTTTCAATTGGGCACCGACACGCAATATGTTCATCGCCGACCCGCTGGCCAATCGCCTGGTAGTGCTCGATCTCACTGACGATGGCACCTATTTCCACGCTGGCTTGCGCCAGATCACGGCACCGGAATTCAATGTTCCCATCGACGTGGCGCCGACCACGCGGGAAATCGCTGCGGGCAGCTTCGCCAGCAACACCACTTTAAGCGTTGGCTCCGATCTGTATGTGCTCAATCGCGGTAACAATACCATCGTGCGCATGCGCCAGGACGGCAACGTTCTGGAGGTGCGCGCCATCCGCGCAAACTTGACCAACTACCGCGCCAACGGTATCGCCGTATCGTCGGACGGCCAAACCCTCTACGTGACGGTTACGCTGCCAGGCGGCAATGGTGCCCTGCTGGCTTTACCTGCCTTCGGCCAGTCGGCGGTGACGACGCGCTTGTACAGTCAGGCGCAACTGGCGGGCAAGACCGCCAGCGCGGCGGATTTTGCCGACTTTATTTTCAATAACAACATGCAGATCGAACACGGTGTTGGCCCTCTCTTCAACCAGCAGTCCTGCGGCGCATGCCACAGCTCTCCGCTGGCCGGCGGCATGGGATTGGTGGCGGGCCAGGACATTCAGGTCATTGGCAGAATCGCCGGCAATGGAACGTTTTCACTGCTCGACGGCCTGGGTGGGCCCACGGCGCGGGCGCATTCCGCCAGCGAACTGGGTGCGCCGTGCCAATTGCCTACCGGCCCCACGCCCGTTGCCAATGTCGTGTCCCTGCGCAATGCCATGACGCTGCGCGGCAACGGTTTGATCGACGATATCGCTGCGGGGGACATGCGCGCCAATATGCTGCAGCAGCCGGCGGAATTGCGCGGCCGCCTCAACCTACTCGACGACGGTCGGGTCGGGAAATTCGGCTGGAAAGCCAGTGTTGCCACGCTGGTCGAATTCATGGGCGACGCCTTGCGCAACGAGATGGGCATGACCAACCCGATTCATCCCACGGATGAAATGTCCGGCTGCGGCGCCAACCTCTACAGCCCGGAAGTTGACGCTTTAGCCCTGCAGGCGACCGCCATGTTCCTCAACAGCATCGACCCGCCCGCTCCGGCCGCGTGCGCAACCCTGCCGGGCGCGGCAACATTCGCCGCGATCGGTTGCGCCGGATGCCATACGCCGTCGCTGCCCGGCCCTGGCGTGCGCAGCGCCGTGCGTCTGTACTCCGACCTGCTGTTGCACGATATGGGTACCGGGCTTGCCGACCAGATGCAACAGGGCTCGGCCACGGGCAGCGAGTGGCGCACCATGCCGCTGTGGAGCTTGAACGAACGCGGAAAATTTCTCCATGATGGGCGCGCCACCAGCGTCAGCGATGCCATCTCCGCACATGGCGGGCAAGCGACCGCAGCCCGTAATGCGTTCAGTGGTTTGAGCACCAGTGAACAGCAGGCGCTCCTGCAGTTCCTGCAGTGCATTTGATCACGGCTTCGCGAGCCGTATAATGCTTCCAACTTGTTAAGTTCGCGGGGCAGGATTGCCGAGGCAACCTGCCCCGTGTCTTCTATAAGCGACATCTTACCGAAAATTATCATCTGTTTATAGTACCGCCAGCCAACGGCTGGACTATATCCCGTCGCCTGGCGGCACGTTGTTTACCTCAGCTTAGGGAGCCCCCCCCGACCGGTGTGCAAAAAATGCCGGTTGAAAACCATTCCTCAATTTGCAAATAATGCTTTTACGGCGGCAAACAATCTTTTGAGATTCAGTGCTGCCTGGACTCAGAAAAATGGCACCATCTCGACGCCATTTCTTTATTTTGCCGAAACATTCGCTAGCTTGATTCTGTACTAACTATTGTGCTGCCATAGAATGGAATGCTATCGATAACTTTGCGGAATAAACTTCGATGTCGAACCGTCTGTTCGTCCTGCCATACCTGACTGCAATACTCATGCTTACGGCTTGTTACTCCGAGCCCCTCCTCGTCAGACAAAGCATGAACCGCATGGTTCTGCCAGAGTCCGAGGGCACCTATGCCATCAGCCTGGCCCCACAGTCCGCAGCTGGCTACTCAGTGGAGTACCCCTCAAACATGACCACTGCCGACGCCAATGCCGGTGAAATACAGAAATTGACCTCGATCGGCGGCTTCAACGCCAGTATCGGCCTGCCACAAAATTTCGATCTCACTTTCACTTACGAAAACGGCCGGGTAAACGACGACCCTTTGGGTAGCCCGACTGCCAGGGTGAAATATCAAGTGTTAGGCGATAATCATCTATTTGCCAGGCAGGGCAATTGGTCGCTGGCCATCACCGCCGCCCAGGCCTACAACGCCGATAATTCGTATTACCATAACATCACCTGGGACGGTGGCGGTAACGACTCCCGCATTGAAACATGGTACTGGTATTCCGAACTCGGACTCATCGCAGGTTATCGCCCAGTTTATGATTTGCTGTTTTACGGCGGTATATTTTACGGGGACGCCACGATCCATCTCCGTGTCGAAGACGATAACGGCGTGAATCGCGACAAAGTGAAAAACAACATCGACGGCGCCAATATTGGCATGGCCATGATTCCGGCCGTGGACATCGCCCTGATCATGGAACTATGCTTTACCCGCTTCCAATGGGGAAACTACCAGGATAGCGACTTGAGTTTCGGTGTACGCTTCGAAAAGCGTCTTTATTTCTAGCCTGGAGGAATACAGGTGAAACTATTGCCATTAGGTGTTGCCGAACCCCGCCACAGGTCCCGATCAATCAGACGACTGCTGCTTCTTTTAATGTTGCTGACAGGAGGCACGCAACCCTGCCTCGCACGCCTGCTGACACTGGAAGGTCACCTCACTCAACACTATAGCAATCAGGAATATTATCATTACCTTATCGTCGCCAACGGTATTCCCGCCAGCTATCGGGAACACGTCGAGGAGTTGTCGGCCACGATGATAGGTCGCTATCTGCGCAACCGCACCGCTGCCGTTCCCTCACGGTCAATCGTTCCACACGGCGCCACCGCTAGCGAAACCGCTGCCACTGATCAAGCGGAGGCAGGCCAGGTTGGCGCTGACATATATGACGCCATACTGCAATTTAGCATCACGAGCGGCACCCCGCCGGGTGATACAGGTGATATCGTAAATATCGAGGAGGCCATACGCCAGGCAAGGACACCGGCAACCGACACAGTCCCCGGTGTACTCTATGACACGGTGATTATCAACCTTCTCGACAGGGCAACAGGCGATATAGTATGGACGGCTCAGGGCAAGCTCACGGCCTGGTCGGATCAGCCCAGCATGCAGGAACAAACCGCCAAACTCATGGCTCGCTGGATCGGCAAGCAGCTCTTCAGTGTCGGAATTTTATACAGCCAACACAAGCGCGACAAGATTCTGGCCAAGCAGGCTCACGCCGAACAGAAAAGGCTGCGCAGGGAGGAGAAATTACGTATGAAACAGGAAATCAGAAATTCAGAAAAAGGAAAGATGCCCCCGATGGAGAGCCCGGAGGTGGCGCCGTAGACAACCCTGCCACCCTGCCGGACAAGACCCATCCCTGCCCGCGAAATCAACTCCCTAGCAACGGAATTTAATTTACCTGCGCCAACAACGAACCTCTAATTTTGCTTTGAAAAACCTACACGCCTTTCATAACTCCAACCCATCTCGCTCGTGAAATTATTTGCCCACAGTTGGGCATCATAATAGCAATCGCTATCGACGCAGGTCCTCGAATTCTGGTCCCACACCACAACGGCGTTGCCATGGTCATCCATGGCCAGACTGATTTCGCGAATTTCTTTTTCAGTGCGCGTGATTTGCACAGTGTCACCCCACCCTGACACCACCGCATATCGCCTGGCCATGATCAAGTGCTCATCCAGGTAAGGATTCTGCGGACTGTTTTTCAAGAGTTGCTGCCATGCGACAATGATATTGCCTGCATTGTCCACCGCCACCCTGGGAACCGAAGGATTGTCATTTACCGTTTGCAGGACTTGCGTGCCGCTCCATCCGGTGTCCGGGGTATATTGGTTTATCCACACCTCTCTGGAATCCAGCGACACGCTCACGGCGTTGCCACCGGCATTCATGGCGAAAGCATATTGCGCGATTCCGCTGCTGGCCTCATGAATCTTCACTGCCGACTCCCAACCCACCGTCGGCCGGTAACTCTTCGCCCATACCGTTCCGGCATCTCCCCACACCACGACAATATTGCCAGCGGTATCCAGGTTGATTGTGTAGTCACTGCTGACGGATTCAGAGACAATCTCATTGCCTCCCCAGCCGGACGCGGGATCATAGCCGGTCGCGACCAGTTTATGATTTGAGTAACCCAATGGCTCCAGCCACGTCACCAGTGCTTGATTGCGGTTGTTCATGACAATAGACAAGTCGGATATTCGACTTACATTGGCGATCAATGATTTTGGGTCCGATCTCCAGCTCAGACCTTGCCTATGCGGTATAGCGTAAACACCGACAGGATCATCGTAGACGACCGCGATTGCGTTGCCGCTGTCATTGATCGCGACACTACTCTCTGCCAGATGATATTTATAAATTCCTGACGCGCCGCGCTTGTAAATCGCTTCCATCTCGGACCAGCCCACACCCGGTGTAAAAGCAGCGCTTAAATATCCGTCACCGGCACCCCAAACAGCAATAGCCTGTCCTGTATCATTCACCGCCAACCGCGGCAGTGAATTCACGGTATCGCCAGACGCTGTATCACTTCTGTATTTCGCCAGCGGGTATTGCTTACCCCAATTCCTCGAAGGTGAATACGAATTGACAGTTACTTTATCGCTCGTGACGATGCTGCCGTCGCAATGTTCCCTGTCATGATACAAATCCCACACGACAAATGCCTTACCGTCATCGTACATCTTGACCGTCGGTTTATCGATTGAATATCGTGGATCCGCAATATGAGAGTTGGCATCGGTCTCGAGGAAGGTATTGCAACCGTCATAACAAGCCGTTAAAAACAGACCATGCACAAGGAGAAGGACAATAAGACGCATTTCTCTCATACAGACACCCTACTTCCTGGGTTTAGCAAAATATTGATATTAGCCTACCCTGACAGCATAGTAGCGAATACGGGATAAAGGCACGCTGGCAAAAAGTGAACAGAAATGGGCATTTCTTGCCGCTTATCGACGCTGTGATGCGGCATCCATGCAATCCGATTGCATGCCCCTGCCGGATTTGATGCGTACCCTCTGCTGCATTGGATCCGCCGGCGACGTCAACTGTGTTCCCCAGTTGACCCGGGCGAGCCGCCGGCCAGGTCGGTTTGCCTTCGACGCCACGCGGAAAGCCCACGCACCATCCTTCCAAGGTAACGAAAGCCCCGGCGCTGCTCTTCTGCTCTTCACTGCCCCAGACGTCCGGCAGCCAACTGCGACAGCAAAATGACCTCAAGCGAACGGGCGATCACGGCAAAGAAACCATCGAGTTCGGACACATCCGCGATCGCGCCTTCCCCACCGTGCCGTTCGAGAAATACATCGAGGAGGTCAGGAAAATTGTCGACTACAGCACGGCTTTCCCACCGGTTGCGCCGGTGACCGAATCCACCCACACGCTGATAAATTCCCTTTTCGTCTTGCCCATGTTTTGTACTCCTGAAAAAAGCCCTGTTACACCGATCGACCTCCACCAGTTTTCAACCGGTTCGTCCACTCCTGAACTCCGACTCGCCCGGTATCACCAATTTGTCACTCGCTGCCCCAGTAATCCTCATTGCGCCACCCTGGACTGAAAATACCGAGCATTCTTCCAGGCCATTATTCAATAAACTTTTCCCGCTTTATGTGTGGCCAGGCACACCCTTTTTTTCTATAATGTAACCCGGCTCAACCATGGGATCGGTCCATGCCTGTTATTAATCGTACCGCCCCCCTGGTCACCGCTCTTGTCATAACGGTCGGTCTTGGGGCATGCCGGTACGTCGATGATAACCACGCGCAAGCCAGCCGCACCCGCTCAGCCAATACACCGCCCGTGGCCATCGCCGGCGAGCATCAGGCGGTAGTCCTGGGAGCAACCGTTCTGCTGGACGGCAGCGGCAGTTATGATGCGGAAGGGGATGCACTCAGCTTTAACTGGACGTTGCGCACTGCATCGACGTTGACGCCGCTGCCTGCGTTGGACGATACCACTGCCGCGGTGGCTTCGTTCGTAGCCAACGATCCGGGTGTGATTTACGCGGATCTGGCCGTCCGCGACTACGGCGCCGCCAGCGAGACAGCCACCGTCAGCATCGTGGTCCTGCCGCCGGCTCATCCGCGTACAGCAGATGAGTGCGCCGACTGCCACAACGGAAATAACTGGCAGTTATTAAATCGTTTTGATCACGACATGGCATTGGGCGAATGCGAATCTTGCCATGACGCGGTATCGACCATTACCCTGCCCGCGCAACACCCCGATATCAGTGACAGTTGCAACGCCTGCCACAGCAGCCGCGACTGGCTGCTCACCCCGGATCTGAACAGCGGCAAACCCGCTGGCCACCCCGCCAGCAGCGACCGTTGCGAGGCATGTCATACCGCAGGCACCGATGCCGCGGCGACGACCGTGGCCCATGACGAAGTCCTGGCTAAATGCGCCCGCTGCCATAACCTGCCGCAAACCCATCGCGCCACCTCCCGACAATGCAACGTCTGCCATCTGCGCTCCGCCTGGCTTCCCACTTACGCCGACCCCGCGCCCCGGGAACAACATCTGGTGCACATCGATACCGGCGACGCCTGTCTCGCCTGTCATGACAATCAAACCTGGGCCGTAACGTCAATAGACCATCGGCAGATTCGCGGCTCCTGCGCCGTCTGCCATGACAATGTCAGCGCCAGGGGTAAAAATGAGCAGCATGCGGCCACCACCGACAACTGCGGCGCCTGCCATGCCGTCGATACCTGGGCCAAGGTAAAACCTGTCGATCACGGTGAAGTAATGCCCGGCAATTGCATGGACTGTCACAAATTCTCACCGCCGTGAGATATTAACGCACGATCAATTCATCGCTGCGGACTGGTCTCCCACCGGCTCACTGCTCATATTTCCGTAGCTCACACAGTTGCTCCATCCATACCCACTAAGCTTACCGCCTGTGATTTCTTGTCAAATAGCTGTTTCAATACCCTGCCGCCCGTAAGGCCCAGAATCTTGACTGCACAAAACGCACCCGCCATGGCGGCCCCGGATACGCCACAGGTAAATACGTCCTGCCCGGTCAAATACAGACCCGGAATTCTCGTTTTCGGACGCAACCAGTTTTCTGCAAAGCGCTCAGGTGTATGATCCAGGCCATACATCTCACCGCGAGAGTAACGACAGAAGTAATCTGTCGACAAAGGTGTTGATAACTCGTGATAGTCGATCTTACCTTCAAGACCGGGAAAGTGGCGATATAAGATACTGATCAGACGTTGACTGCATGCCTCCTTCAACGCGTCATAGTCCTCGCCCCGCCTACCCCAGGCTTTGTCCTGCCACCTCTGAAACCATTCGTATCGAGTCGGCACAACGATCTCTATGGTCGATTTATCTGGGTATTTCGCCAGGAACTCGGGATCTTTCGCTGAGGGAAAGGAGATAAAAATCAGCGGGAATGGCTGATTCATATCTTTGTAAAAGGCAGCGACGTTACCTTTAAAATCCACGTTTTCGTATATCCAATAATTCGTTTGCGGCAACCCCAGTGATTGCGCCGATGCCTTCAATCCCACATACAGGCAGAGATGCCCTATCGATGGCGCAACCTTCTTAAGGTGGGTCGCGTAGCCATATTTTCCAGCCATCCGCTCCGGCATCAGCTTCGCAAACGTATTGTGCACGCCCGCATTGCTTATCACGACCGGCGCTTTGATGACGTGGCCGTCGGCCATTTCCACGCCCACGGCGCGCAAGCCCTGAAAAGCGATTTGCTTCACATCAGCATAGGTAAACACCTCACCACCGCCACGCTGAATGACAGGAATGATGGCTTCCGCCATGCGGGACGCGCCACCCACGGGATAGAAACCGCCATAGAGGTAATGCCTGGCAACAACGGCATGCATCAAGAAGCTCGACTGATGGGGCGGAAGTCCACAATCCCCCCACTGCCCCGTCAATACAGCGATTAATGTTTCATTGTCAGTGAGGGTGCGCAGAACATTGTAGGTATTTTTTTTCAGGAAGGAGGGATACAGCCGTGTCAGCAACGGTTTAACTAACCTCACCACGCTTTCCGGCAACAACTTGCTCATAAAATAGAAGCCCGCGAAGCCACCCGCCGCTCGCAGCAACTTTAGATACTCGTCTATTGCGCGCTGTTCCCCGGGGAATCTGCGCTTTAATTCTTCGACGAAGTTATCCTTGCCAGCCACCAAATCGTAAGACTGCTCACCCACCAGGATGCGATCGTAACATTTGGCCATCGGCGACCATTTGAGCTTGCTGTCAGTAATATAGTCAAAAAGCCTGCGTGCCGGGGTGGCTGCCCCCATATCACCAATATAGTGGACACCCACGTCCCATTCATATCCATTGCGTGCATAACTATGGGTGAATCCGCCGGCGGTATAGTGCTGCTCCAGCACGATGACTTTGCGCCCCATTTGTGACAAACAAGCTGCGGTCGTCAAGCCGCCGATACCCGACCCAATGACAATCGCGTCGTAGTCGGAATCGACACGGTTGGCGCGATAGCGGCGGCCGATGCGAAGGGTACTGGGTGTTAACCCGGGATTCTTTCCCGAAGTATTGCCGGACTCGCTGACCCTGGAAGCAGTAATTTCTTGAACGGCGTGCGCCGTTCGAGAAGTGGAATGTTTCCTCGACATTCTGTACCCCGCAGCTGACAAAAAAACATGCCATTCCGCCAGGTTCGCCGGCGGCGGCCTCAGGTCATCGCTACTCAGTTATCCGTGAAATCAAACCCTATCTGCACGGCAACCCAGTGTTTGCCGTTATATTCATACTCTACTTTCGGGTCCTTGTTAACAAAATCAACACCATAAAACATTCCGTACTTGAAAGGTTTGCCCCGGGGGGACTTCAACAGGTCGAAAATGATGCCGATCGCCCCGGAAAGCGCGGTCGTGTTAGTGGTGCCGGTCTTTACCGGCTTACCCTTATCATCGAGGGTATCGGGATCCACAGTATCCGCCTGAACGGTGCCCAGCGTAATCGCTGCCGCCACGGTCATACCGCTGCCCGCCTGTCCCGCGCGCCAGCCAACATAAGGCCCCAGAGGAATTCCGGAAATGAAGCTTTTCTTGCCCGGAAAGTACTTGTAAGGCATGGTTAACAATCCATAGGCATAGCCATATCGGCTGGCACCCGCTTCTATCAGCTTGGATGCCGAAATACGGAATTGGCCACCCCCCTCACTCGCGTTGCAACCCAGACCTGACCAAGACCAAAGACCACCGCGAACCAGAACCAGCTNNTCACTGGCCGTGTCATATTGGTTGCTGACGAAATAGTACTCTCCCGCCTTTAAATTGCTGCCAACCGGAACGGAATTTATTTTAAAGCAGTCACCAATATAGTCTCCCGTGACCGCGGTCGGAATGACACCCTTGTAGACGCACTTGGCATCCTTACCCTTGCCGCTGATGGTGGCGGTATAGCCGGAAAGCAGCTTGCAGGTCGATGCCTGCGTATTCTTTTCGGTGGGCGCCTTGCATACTTTAATATTGGCGTCGTGTTCGTCGGCATCGTAAGAAAATCCCTTTTCTATACACTCCTTTTCATTGTATAACTTAACCTGCTCGGCTTTCACCGCACACTCATAATTATCTTTCTTATATTCATAGTCCGCCGAACACTCTTCCGGCGCCAAATATTCCGCTGGATTAAATTGCTCACTGAGGGGCGGCGCTGCCAGCGAGCCATTAACAAACGCCAGAAAAAAAACCAGGATCAGGGCAAAAACAAGAATTGGCGGAGAACGGTATCCGGTCATAGGTCACCTTCCTTATGGACGGTTGACAGCTGCGCATCGGCTATTGCAACAGTTAGTACCACGGCGCCGCTTACTGGCAACTGACACTCTGCTTACATACTCGGCAAAAGTCGTGGGTGAATCAGGAGGTATCTTTTCGAAAAAAAAGGCCCAGGAAACCTGGGCCTTAACGTCGAAATACGACTAGAGCTGTTTTGCGCGATTTACAACGCGGGGCAGGTCGCCGCCGACGCGCCCTTGAGCGGCTGGATTACCTTGAACGGATACGGATTGATCGTCGGCAGGCGCTTCACCGTCAGACGATGAGTCGGCAGATTCGCGTCGGTCACGTTGCCGCCCAGGTTGTTACGCAAGTATCTGACCACGGCTTCCGAAACATCCAGCACATCCAGATTGTTTGGCAGAGCGCCGCTGGCGCCGGGACCGGCAACCTGCACGATGCTGTCGTCGTTCATCACCACCTGGATGGTGCGGCCACGGCAGGGATTGCAGTTATTGATGGTGGTCGGATCATCGGCGAACCAGTAACCCGTCACACTGTAACCCTCGACGGCATTGTTCGCCATATCAACGCACATCTGGTAATTCGGATTGTCAACGCCGTTGATCTTGGCGCGCCCATCATATACCTGATGATCGTCTATCGCTACCCCACCCACCTTGATGTTGCTGCCGCGGTTCGTGGTCCAGGGCGCGGCGGTACGGTTGAGAATCGTCATTGCCGTCGGATTGATCGGCGTGGCGCCCATGAAGCCGTCACAGGCGTCCACATCGTAGCTCAGCCCGTTGTAGCCGAACATCCAGCCACCGCTCCACTGCGCCGGGTCGGAATGGAAGGTGCCGCCAATGGAATTTTCGATGGCAAACTTCAGATCGGCGCCGCAGGCTTTGTTGGTACGGCCCAGTTTGGCGGCGATAGGAATATAGTGATAAATATCATTCATCGTGATTTTGCCACCCGGACCGACATGGGTACCATAGCGGAAACCGCGGATCGACGCCCCCTGCGCCTGGCCCAGCGCGGCCATCGCGTCGGCGATGAGGTCGTGGGACGTGCCTTCGACGACGGCCGGCATGTCTTCGTCCATGAAGTTGGAACGGTGCAAGCCAATCTCGGTAGTCGCAATCACTTCATCCACCGGACGCGTCAACATGGTGGTGTTGCCGCCCACGGTCACGGTCTGGCCGGGTACGAAGGTGCCGGTGACATACGGCGCGCGAGCCTTCTTCACGGCAGCGGCGATCACTGCATCTTCGGCGATACTGTCGGTTACGACGATTTGCTTGAAATCCCAGTTATTGATTTTGCCGTACTCCACTTCCAGCTTCAATCTGCCGACCACGGTGCCATCCTGGCCCTCTTCGACGATCAGAGTCTTATGCCCGTCTGGATTCACCGCCACGATGGGGGCAACGGTGCGTTCGTGCATATCCGAGTTGAGGATGACATCCGGCGCCGGCGCGATAGTCTCGCCGATCTGGATGTCACGAGCCATTTCCAGTTCGGAAATCATCACCACCACATCCACGCCTTCCACAGTGCGCAATTTGTTCACGAAGCACGGTACTTCGGTCTTGCCATCGCTGAACTGGTAGTTCTTCGTTACCGTCGTACCTACAGCGGCAATCGCCCGCGCCGTGGTCATGCCCAGGATACCCACCTTGACGCCGCCGACTTGCTTCACTTTGTAAGTTGGCAGCACGCGCTTCAGCGGCCGTTGCACGGTAGTCGTAACCCCGGTTACCGGGTCGGTTGAAGTATAGGGGCCGGTAACGCCGCATTCCGCCGCATCGTCGAACTGATTGGAGTAGTACAGGTTCGAGGCCATGGCATTCCAGTTGGCCAGCGGAGGATTGCCACCGGCTCCCTTGAACGTTTCCTCAAAACGGGCCGTACCATAGAGAAAATCCCAGTTACCGGGGGCATGCGCGTCATAGCCGAAATTATTGAGCACATCGATCATGGCCTGGCCGCGGCTGAACAGAGCTTCGCCCGAACCTTGTACCGTATCACCGGTATTGATCAACAACGAGCGGTCGGTGCAGACCCTGCTGCTTTTTACCCACCGGCAATCGGTGGCATCACTGCGTAATTTCTTGATGACGCTGTATATCCGCGCCACACCGCCTTCCATTTTGTTGCCGGGAATGGCATCGCTGCGTAAATTGGGGCGTGGCATCAAATGCCCATGGATGTCTCCTGTTTGAATCAGAGTCACTTCACCGCTTCCCCCGGCAAAGCTCACCCCCGCCGCGAGCGACAACGCCGCGGCCACCGTACTGACTACGAGTTTCATAGATTTCTCCAGATGATAATTCTTATATGTTCAACGAGTCGGTTACTTCGGTGTAACCGTGACGCTAGTACGCAAGAGATAGTACTTTAGGTCCGGATTAAGTACATTAGTCTACATAGTGAAAATATTGTTTAACTCGATCATTTATTTTGATCCTGAGTCAATTCCTCGGATAATCAACCACCTGCCATCATTCATCCGGTCCGCAGGGCGCGTATTCGAGCCTGTTCCTCTGTCGCCCTGATTACACCGAAGCGCAAATAAGCCTCCGATCGCTAACCCGTCCGGAGAGAATTCAGGTATGGCAAGCCGCAATTTCCTGCCAGCCGGACCCGGGTTCCAAAAGTGCAAATCCGGTGATCCTCCCGGCCAAAAAAATAATGCGTTAGAACTATCTTTGCTGACTCGCAGCAAGCGGCAAAATCTGGTCGCACTTAAATCGCGCGCGTATACCACCCGCGAGTTTCCCCGCTTGCCGCATGCTTAAAGTAAAGTTACAGCCAAAAACTTTCCGCTTCGACCTCAGTCAATAACTTCGTAGATCGGCATCACGCCCGGGAAAGGCCCCGGTCGCGGCCCATCGTCAATAACTTCGCACGGTGGGTGATGCGTACATCAGCGCTTATATGGAGGTAATAATGGCAACCACTACGACCAACACTTTGTCCGCCGTCAACAATGTCGGCTATTTTGACACCGCGCTCCGGGGGCTGATCACCCTCAGTCTGCTGGCGCCGGTGCTGAGCATGCCCAGCGCGCTGCATTCGTCCTGGTTGACCCTGCTGGCTTTATCCAGCATTTATCCGCTGGTGACCCTGCTGTGTCGCTGGGACCCGATTTACGACCTGATTCACTCCCACAGGGCACACAAAGCCCGCATCAAAGCGCAACAGATGCGTGACTATGTGCAAATGTTTCAGGCCCTGGCGGCCAGTCCAACGACCGGTGCGAGACATTCCCTCCCCACGAACCAAGGCAACGATAAAACGCGTCCATCCCAGGCCGCCTGACCCCCGGGCGCAAGATTGGACGCAAGGAAGCGGCGTGGTGGGAGACCACGCCGCCTTTATTCCCCACATCAGGTTAAATAATTGCAAGAAAGTCGTAAGGATCGGGTAAGGAATAAGTCATGTCTGGATAATCTGGCGGGAGTTTAATACTCCCATGGACGAAGCAAACAGGCTTCCACCAAACAGACAAAACCCGTGAGAGGAGAAATGCCATGACCCGCAGCAACTACACTTCTAAAAACCTTGACCGCAGCCAGCGCCTGAGCCGTTTCATCACGGGCTTTGCCCTGATCGGCATCACCGTCTCGGCCTCCGCCGGCCCCCTGGGTTGGATGAGCGTACTGCCCCTGGTCGCCATCTATCCTCTGGTCACCGCTTTCATCGGCTGGGACCCGGTCTATGATCTCTTCGATCTCGGTGACCGCGCCGACGGCAAAATGTCAGCCACCAGCCGCGGCGAACTGGCCGTCACCGGCGTCGCCCTGATCGGTTCGGTCTTCGTCCTGCCGGAATACGCCACCGTCAGTTCGCTGCTGGCCCTGTCGGGCGTGTTCCCGGCCATCAGCGCCCTGATCGGTGAAGACCTGCTGCAGAGCGTCGTGCGCCCCTACCGGCAGCCGGCCATCCCGCAGGTGGAACACACCAGCCCGGCAGTGGAACAGCGCAAGGCGGCGGCCATCACCGCCATCGACGAAGTGCGCAAGAGCAAGGAACGCAAGACGGCGCACAAAGCGGCCTGAGGCCGAAGGAAACAGCCCGCCGCCGGCATGGCGGCGGGCTGTTTGTGTTACAAACGGGATGTTCCGAATCCAGCACAACCGGAAAAATACCAGCCCGTATCCGCACCCAAAACCATCCAACTTGTCACCGTGTAACTCCTGTACCCGCAAACCCGCAATTAAGCTTGACCTACACCGCGCCCGAGAAACTCCGCCGCGCGGGAAGCAAGCGACTGTCAGGAAAAACTGCGCGTCGACCTGACTGGCGCCGGAACAAACTTGCGTCTGACCGTGCTTGCCACCAGCAGAACCAGCATTGCGCCCAACACCCAGCCGTCAAAGGCGCCGCCTCCGCTTGAGTGACTGGGACGGCTGCTTCTGAACATGGGCTGCGCCGTATCGACCCGGCGCGACACCGGTGCATTCTGCGCGCGCTGCTGCTGGGCTGCCTGCTCAACGGCCACTCGCCTGCTGTTTGCCCGCTGGATCCTGCGCGCCGCGAACTGTTCCTCGCGCATCACTACCATCGAGGTATAGTCAGTTACCAGTCCGTATTCCAGTGCCAGATCGGTGGCTGCCCGCTTGATATCGGTTTTTTCACCGAAGTCCTCCATCTCCGCCTGCATATCCTCTATGCCGGCATAGGCCCACAAACGTTCCAGTTCCGGATTGGCGTCGCTCCGGGCCGGGAAAGCAAAGCTGGTCTGGTAGGTCTTCGGCTGGCCGGAGATGCGACCGCTCAACTCCACCGCGCCGACACCATCCCCCCAGTAGTGGCCCATCAGCACCAGCTGCTGGCCGCGGTAGAGGCTGCCGATCTCCTTCGGCGTCAGATCGGCTACTCGCACGCCGCTGATCTTTATGGAAACACCGTGCAAAGCCTCATGACTCACCTTGCCGACAGCAGTCAGCAACTGGCCGACGATATCGTCACTATTGGAGATGCTCACCGCGAAGCCGCCGGATGCCTTGGTCATGGCCTCCAACAGCGGACGATTGGCGCTGTTACCCATGATAAAGGTAAACAGACGCGCGTCCTTGCGTTTGATCAGTTCGATAAATTTGCGCTGCGCCGTCTCGCCCACGTTTGCCTCGCCGTCGGTTACCAGGACCAGAGCGCTGGTGCGATCGGCCTCCAGAGAATCCAGCCCCAGTTGAACGCCGGCGTAGAGATCGGTCCCGCCGCCGGGCTGCTCGCGCAGCACCGCGCTGCTGTATTGCTTGATCATTTCAGGGGTGGCATTGATGTAGCCATGGGTCAGCTCGCGCGTCCGATCACTGAACAGTACGATGCGGAAACGGTCGCTGGGCCGCAACTTGCCCAGGGCGCGTTGCACGCCATCGGCCAGCGTGGCGTATTTGCCCTGCATGGAGCCGGATATATCGAGTACGAACACCCAGTCGCTGCCCTCGGTAATGGGCTTGAGATCATCCCCAGGCGTCAGCGTCAGCATGAACGTGCCGCGCTTACCGGCATCGGGCTTGTAGGTCACTAAATCGATGCTGCCGGGCAAGCCGGCCTGGTGACGCCAATAGACCACCAGGTCCTTGTCCAGCGTGAAGGCCGATGCAGACGCCTGCTGCTGCGGATTGAATGCCGGCGCCTGCTGTCGCCCCTCCGCTTCCAGCGCCGGCCCGTTGGCATTCTGGCTGTCGATGCGCACTTGCCATTCACCTGCGCCCAGCTGCTTTACCTGGGCGGCAGCCTGGGCGGGCACACGCAGGGCATCGACCGGGTAGCCGGATTTGAGATGCAGATTGAAACTGAAGCTGCCGCTTACCCTGGTATCCGCGGTCCAGAACGCCAGCTTCTGCTCGTCAACGCCCCCCTCCTCCAGCGGATAGACATAGCGGCCGATGCCGGTATCGACAAACGCCGGCTGCAAGTAGACCAGACGGGTACGCGTATCCTGGCCGGCGCGCACCGGCGAAACCCTGATGTCGAATGAATGGTGGCGGTCCTTTTCGGTGATGCCGGCGTCACGCCCGGCATTCTTTTCTTCTTCATAGACACGTCGCGCTTCCTGTTTCTCCAGCACTTCGCCGGTCACCGGCTGGCCATCGATCCACAGAGTGAACTCACCCACTACACCATGCTCCGGTACGGGAAAGGAATAAATCGCTTCCAGATCCTGCGCGTGGGGATTGTGAAACACCTGCTCCACCCTGGTGACCGCATAGCCGTCCTCAATAACCACATCGACGTGCTGCTCTTTAAGCTCCAGCGGCGGCAAACTACCATCTTTTGGACTGAGCAAGCCGGCGGCCTGGCTGGAAACGGCCAGGGTGAGGCCGCCAATTAAAACCAGCAGTCGATTTCTCAATCGGTTCAATAAGTTATTCATGGTTGTTCTCCTTAATAACTAAACAGTGTTCAATTTGCTTCCCAATTAAACCCGCCGAATCGCTGGCGGGCCGTCCATACGCTACTCACGGTTTTATATTGAACAGCGCTCAATTATTTTGTAGCACAATATTGAACACTGTTCAATATCGCGCTACACTCCCCATCAACACAGTCCGATCAGGGGGAATCCATGGCACGACGCAATGACCACAGCCGCGAGGAGATCCGGCAAATGGCCCTGGAAGCGGCCGAGTCCCTGGTCACCACCGAAGGATACAAGGGACTGTCCACCCGCAAGGTAGCCAGCGCCATTGGCTATACCGTCGGCACACTGTACCTGGTATTCGACAGCCAGGAAGACCTGGTACTGCAGTTAAATGGCCGCACCCTCGACGCCCTCTACGAGTGGCTGCGCGCCCGCCCCGCCCTGAGCGGCGACCCCGGCAATAACCTGCGTCACCTGGCCGAGACCTATATCGCCTACGCCAACACCGAGACCGCGCGCTGGAACGTGCTGTTTGAATATATCGCCGCTGAAGGCAATGATTTGCCCGACTGGTACCTGGCCAAACTGAGCAAAGTGTTCGGCCTGGTCGAAGCCGCGCTCAAACCACTGGCCGACCACCGCGGCGAACAGGAGATACAGCAGGCGGCGCGCGTGCTGTGGGCCGGCGTGCACGGCATCTGCACCCTGAAGATCCGGCATCGCATGGATCTGGCCGGCGGTCAGACTACCGAACAAATGGCGCATATGCTCATCGACAATTTCATGCTTGGCTTCCAGGCCTAGCGATAATAGGGGAGATGTAACCATGGAAATTCTGAAACGAATCTTGCGCCGCATGCTCAGCGCGCTCTATCAGGTGGAAATCAGGGGACTGGAGAATCTGCAGCACGCCGGTCCACGCGTGCTTATCGTCGCCAACCACACCTCCTTTCTCGACGCTTTGCTGCTGGCGGTCTTTCTACCCGGCAAGTTCACCTTTGCGGTGAACACACTGGTCGCTCGCAGTCGACTTTTCAGACCGTTCATCACCCTGGCGAAAATCTTTCCCATGGATCCAACCAATCCACTGTCCACCAAATCGCTGATCCGTTACCTGCAGCGTGATGAGCGGGCGGTGATCTTTCCCGAGGGGCGCATTACCGTCACCGGTTCGCTGATGAAAATTTACGACGGCACCGGCCTGGTGGCTGATAAGTCAGAGGCCATGGTGGTGCCGGTGCGGATCGACGGCGCCCAGTACACACCGTTTTCCCGCCTGCGCGGACGGGTGCGGCTGCGCTGGTTTCCCAGGATCACGCTCACCGTACTCGAACCGCGTCGCATCTCCCCGCCGGCCGAGGTGCGCGGGCGGGCGCGGCGCAAGGCCGCCGGGCGCGCCCTGGCCGAAATCATGACCGAGATGATGTTCGCCACCAGCAACTACCGCCGTCCGCTGTTCCAGGCGCTGCTCGATGCACGCCGCGTGCACGGCGGCAAGCACCTTATCATCGATGACATCCAGCGCCGCCCCTTTTCCTACGATAGACTGATCACCGCCGCCTTTGCTCTTGGCAGAGTGATCGCACGGCGCACCGGCCGGGGCGAGAATGTCGGCCTGCTGCTGCCGAGCATGACCGGCACCGTGGTCACCTTCCTGGGCTTGCAAGCCCATGGCCGCGTCCCCGCCATGCTCAACTATACGGTGGGCGCCAACGGCATGATCTCCGCCTGTGAAACGGCGCGTATCAACACGGTCATCACCTCGCGTCGCTTTATCGACGCGGCGAAACTGGGCGCCGCTACCCAGTTGCTGGCGGAGAAAGCGACACTGGTATATCTGGAAGATCTGGTGCGGGAAATCACCCTGCCGGCTAAATTGTTCGCCTGGCTGCAATCGCGTTTTGCCGCCAAGTCCTATCGCCTTGCCGGCGGCAACCTCGACCCGGACAGTCCAGCGGTGGTGCTGTTCACTTCCGGTTCCGAAGGCACGCCCAAGGGTGTGGTGCTGTCGCACGCCAACCTGCTGGCCAACCGCGAACAGCTGGCCACGCGGGTCGCGTTTTCGGCGCAGGACATCATTCTCAATGCGCTGCCCTTGTTTCACTCTTTCGGTCTCACCGCCGGAACCTTGCTGCCCCTGTTCTGCGGCATGAAGACTTTTTTCTATCCCTCCCCTCTGCACTATCGCATCGTGCCGGAGGTCGCCTACGACATCAACGCGACCGTGCTGTTCGGCACCAACACCTTTCTTGCCGGCTACGGACGCTTCGCCCATCCCTACGACTTCTACTCGGTGCGCTATGTCTTCGCCGGCGCCGAAAAACTGCAGGAGGAAACCCGGCGCCTGTGGGCCGAAAAATTCGGTGTCCGCATTTTTGAGGGCTATGGTGCAACGGAAACCGCGCCGGTACTGTCGGCCAATACGCCGATGGACAACGCCGCGGGCAGCGTCGGCCGCCTGCTGCCCGGTATCGAATACCGCTTGCAGCCGGTACCCGGCGTCGCCGACGGCGGCCGCCTGTTCGTGCGCGGTCCCAACGTCATGCTCGGTTACCTGCTGCACGCCAGGCCCGGCCAACTGACACCGGTGGCCAGCGATATGGGCGCGGGCTGGTACGACACCGGCGATATCGTCAGCGTCGACGGCGATGGCTTCATCCGCATTCAGGGTCGCGCCAAGCGTTTCGCGAAAATCGGCGGTGAAATGGTCTCGCTCACCGCGGTGGAAGAACTGGTTGCCCAGGCCTGGCCCGGGCACACCCACGCGGTGGTAGCCCTGCCCGACACGAACAAGGGTGAGCAACTGGTGCTGATCACGGAACAGAAAGATGCCGAACGCGGCGCGCTGCTGGCGCGCGCCCGGGCATCGGGCATCGCCGAGATCAATATTCCGAAGAAGATCCTCGGCGTGCATCAGGTGCCCTTGCTGGGCACCGGCAAGATTGACTATCCGGCGGTAACGGTTCTGGCTGCCGAAACCTACATTGATCAGGAGAACGTAGCATGAACCGCGCCGTCTATACGCTGCTGCTCGCGCAGTTTCTCACCGCCTTTGCCGATAATGCCATTCTGTTCACCGCCTTTGCCATGATCAGCCGGGCCGGCGCCCACGGGGATTGGTACAAGCCGGCCTTGCAAGCGTCCTTTCTCGTGGCTTTCGTCGTCCTGGCCCCCTGGGTAGGCCGCTTCGCCGACCGCAACGCCAAGGGCCGGGTGCTCACCTGGGGCAACGCCTTGAAAGCGGCGGGGGCCTTGCTGTTGTTGATCGGTGTCGAACCGCTGCTGGCGTACGCGGTGGTGGGCATCGGCGCCGCCATCTACGGCCCGGCCAAATACGGCATACTGCCCGATCTGGTGGCGCACGACAGACTGGTCACCGCCAACGGCTGGGTCGAGGGTTCGACCATCGTTGCCATCGTGCTCGGCGCCGTCATCGGCGGCCATGTCGCCGATGCCAGTACGGTCGGCGCCCTCACCATGGTGGCCGGCGCTTATGTGGTCTCACTCGCCACCACCCTGTTCATACCCAAAACCGCCACCCAGGCACGCAGAGAGGGCACGGCCATAGGCCAGTTCGTCCTGATGATGCGCGGCTTCTTTACCACCTCGCGCGCCCGCTTCTCCATGCTCGGCGCAGCCATCTTCTGGGCCGCCGCCGTCGTGCTGCGGGTAATGCTGGTAGCGTGGGCGCCGGCGGTACTGCTGACGCACAGCACCGCCGACATCGCCAACCTTACCGTTTTTATCGCCATCGGCATTGCCATCGGCGCCCTGCTGGTGCCCAGGCTCATACCCATCGACAAGTTGCGCCGCGCACGCCTGGCCGCCTACCTGATGGGTGGCTGCATNNCAACGCCGCGCTGCAGGAGATCGGCCACCATACCATCGGCGCCGGCGGCGCCGTGGCGATACAGAACTTTTTCGAAAATGTGGCCATGCTGATCGGCACCGGCGTCTACTCGCTGGCGATGACCACACACCTCGATCCCACCCTGGCCATGATCGGACTGGGTGGTCTGGTTCTCGCCGCCACGGCCATGGTTTCCTGGCAGTTGCCCAGGGATCCCGAACCTGAATCGATCACCGTCAGAGAGCATGCTTGAGGGACAAGCGCAGGGGAAATATTCGCGGAGAAATTCAGCTAGAAACTGCAGACGAATTACCGGGACAGGCGCCTGTGTTTTCAGTTGC
>DKAS01000168.1 GCA_002448875.1 Proteobacteria bacterium UBA6920
TTCTGGAAATCATCGACGGCATGGCCATGGACCTGGAGGGTCGACGCTACGCAACTTTTGCGGAACTGAGCCTGTATTGTTACCGTGTCGCCAGCGTCGTCGGCTTGCTGGCGGCGGAAATATTCGGTTATACGCAGGAGCGCACCCTGCAGTACGCGCGCGATCTGGGCATGGCGTTCCAACTGACCAATATTCTGCGTGATGTGCGGGAGGATGCCGCCCGCGGACGCATCTATCTGCCGCAGGATGAACTGCGTCGTTTCGCCGTCAGTGAACAGGACATACTGCAGCACCGCAGCAGCGCGCAGACCCGCGCCCTGTTCGAGTTCCAGGCGCAGCGCGCCGAAGACTACTACACCCGCGCATACCGCCAGCTGCCTGACGCCGACCGCTATGCGCAACGCAGTGGACTGATCATGGCGGCGGTCTATCACGCCCTGCTGGAGGAAATACGCAAGCGCGACTACGACGTGCTCGGCGGCCGCGTCAGGGTGACCACGGCCAGGAAACTCTGGCTGGCCTACCAGACGGCGCGCCGGGAAAAGATGCTGTATCTGCGCGCGGGCGCCCCGGCATGAGCCCCGCGTCCGGCGGCTGAGCGGCAACGCGGCCATGACGCAACAGCACGCTGTACACATCGTCGGCGGTGGCTGGGCGGGCCTGGCCACCGCGGTGCAATTGTGTGAAAACGGCATTCCGCCGCTGCTCATCGAAGCCTCGCGGCAGTTGGGCGGCACGACCCGCCGCATTGCCTTCGACGGCGCGCCGGTGGAACAATCGCCGGTCATGCTGTTTGCCGGCTACCATCATGTCATGCACCTGTTTCGCCTGCTGAAGATCAGGGAAAACCAGCACTATATCCGCATCCCCTTCGATATCATACTGCGGCGCAAACGCCGCACCAAATTCCGTTTCCGCCAGCATGCGCTGCCGGCACCCTATGGCGTGATCAGCGGCCTGCTGCTGGCGCGCGGCCTGTCGTGGAGCGACAAGATGGCAGTGCTGCGCCTGTTGCGCGCCGTACGCGGCAACAGCACGCGCCCCGAGCAGGACATGCCGGTCAATGAATTACTGCACCAGCAAAAGCAGGGGGAACGCGCCATTCGTTTTTTCTGGCGCCCGCTTTGCCGCATGTTCCTGCATTGCGATACGCAGCGCGCGTCCACCCTCGCCTTCCTGGATATGCTTGACTGGTTGTTTCTCAGCGACCAGGGCAACAGCGATGTGCTGCAGCTGAAAACAGACATTGGCGGCATCTTCACCGATCGCGCCATGGATTTTATCGAGCAAAAGGGCGGCGCGGTGAAACTGGGGCATCAGGTGACCGGTCTGCAGGTGGCCGGCGATCGCCTGCTGGGACTACGCACCGATGACAGTGAGCTGGCGGCGGACAAAGTCGTGCTCGCCGCCGGCGCGGCTGGCAGCGCCGCGCTGCTGACCGACTTGGTCGCCATGCGGGACCCGCTGGCGGCCTTCGCCCAATTGACCTTCCCCGCGCTGGCCACCGTGTATGTGAAATACCCACGGCAGACCCTGCTGCCCTCGCCCCTGCTGCATACTATGGGAACCCTGGGTCAGTGGCTGGTCGACAAACGCCTGCAGGGATTGCCAGGCACCATGGCGGTACACGCGCTGGAAAAACCGCAACAACCCCTGCCCCAGGACGACGAGCTGCTGACTATGCAGATTGTCACCCAGTTGCACGTCCTGTTTCCCCATTGGCGGATGCCGCTGACCAGCCAGGTGGCGCGCACGCCCGCCGCGCTGCTGGCCGCTACGGTTCACTACCGGCAGCACCAGCCGGCAGCGGCCACGCCCATCACGGGTCTGTGGCTAGCCGGAGATTTTGTCCGCCACGGACCCCTGCCTTCACTGGAGTCGGCGGTGGCCTGTGGGCTGGCCTGCGCCGATGCGGTCGCTAACAGCGTGTCGGATCCCACTCCCCCGTAACCCGTCCCCAGGTCGCTTTTACCACTATTAAGACGGGGTATAATCATCATTTCACACACTTTATCTCGCTAAACCGTGGGTGATTTGGCACGCAATTCGCATTTTGTCCCTGGGGAGAACTCAGGACAAGGCCTATGGCGACGCTTACCAATGCGACACAAACTGACACGGGCACAGCGGTATTCAAATCCGTCACCCTGCCCGCGGTTTCCCACAGTGAGGCCGCCGCCAAATCCGGCTACAGTTCCGACGAGCTGCTGAAACTCAACACCCAGCTGCAATCGACCCTGGACCTGGAAGAGCTGTTCGAAATCTTTTCACAGCAGGTCAGACGTTACGTGGTGTTCGACAGCATGCGTTTTCATCTCGAACCGCAGGTCACGAAAATCAAGATCGGCCGAGATTATCCGCACAGTGCCAGCTACGCCATGGTCAGCCAGGAGCACAAACTGGGCGACGTGGCGTTTACCCGCCGCAAACCTTTTACCGCCGCGGAAAGCGCCAACCTGGAATTGCTGCTGCGTCACCTGGTCTATCCCCTGCGCAATGCCCTGCTTTATCGCCGCGCCCTGCTCGATGCCCGTAAGGATCCGCTGACCGGAATGAAAAACCGCGCTGCCCTGGACGAAGCCATGCAGCGTGAACTGGGCCTGGCCAAGCGCTACCATACGCCGTTGTCCATCATCATCCTCGACATCGACCACTTCAAGGTCATCAATGATTCCTATGGCCACAGCATCGGCGACTGCCTGCTGAAACAGCTGGCCGAAAGCACCGTCGATTGCATCCGCCGCTCGGATATGCTGTTCCGCTATGGCGGCGAGGAATTCGTCATTCTGCTCAACAACACCGATATCCACGGGGCCAACCGGCTGGCGGAACGCGTACGGCGTAAGATCGAGCGTCTGGAAAATCTCTGCGGTCGTGGCATCGGCATGACCGTCAGCGCCGGCGTCGCCACCACCCGCGATTCCGATAACGAAAATTCCCTGTTCGAACGCGCCGACCAGGCGCTGTACCGCGCCAAGGAAGAAGGCCGCAACCGTATTGCCGTCGCCGACTGAGATCGCCGCTGTTCGCTCCACCCGTCATCGCCAGGGTGGTCAACGCCGCGCGGACACGTTATGCTCGGCCGATGTCGTCCACATACACCTGCGCCCTGTTCAGCGACCTTGATCGCACCCTGCTGCCTAACGGCAGACAAGCCGAATCTCCCCTGGCCAGACCACTGCTGCGCAAACTGGCGGGGCATGCGCCGCTGCTGCTGGCGTATGTCAGCGGCCGGCATCTGCAGTTGTTGCGCGCTGCCATCAGCGACTACGCCCTGCCGGAACCGAGCTATGCCGTCGGCGATGTGGGCAGCAGCATCTACCAGATCAACGCCGGCCACTGGCTTCCCTGGCAGCACTGGCAGCAACACATCGCCGCCGACTGGCAGGGCGCCGGGCACGAGGATCTGCGCCGCCTGTTTGCCGATCTCGATCCGCTGACACTGCAGGAACCGGCCAAGCAGAACACCTTCAAACTCAGCTATTATCTGCCGCTGCAGGCGGACGCCCGCGCCATCATCGGCGAACTGCAGCAGCGCCTGCTGCAGGCCGGCATCCGCGGCAGCGTCATTTGGAGCATAGACGAGGAGGCGCAGTGCGGCCTGCTGGACGTTTTACCCGCGTCCGCCACCAAATTGCACGCCATCGAATACTTGTTACGGCACCATGATATTCCGCCACGGCAGGCGGTATTTGCCGGTGACAGCGGCAACGATTTGCCGGTCATCGCCAGCGGCCGCATACCCAGCGTGCTGGTGCGCAACAGCCAGGATGAGGTGATCGCCGAGGCACGGCGCCTGGCCGACGACAGCGGCACACCGCAGAACCTTTATATCGCCCGTGGGGACTTTTTCGGTATGAATGGCAATTATGCCGCCGGGGTGCTGGAGGGTTTCCTGCACTATCTGCCCCAGTACCGGCACTGGCTTGATTGAAAGGAATATCGCGCTGCGCTAGTGCCGGGGCAAAGTACGCTGGACCACCGCCAGCAGCGTTGCCAGGTCTATGGGTTTGGTGATGTAGTCATCGAAACCGGCGCGTTTTGCCTGTGCCAGTTCTTCCTGCATGGCGTGGGCGCTGAGGGCGATGACGGGTATGGCCGCCGTGGCCGGATCTTCCCGCAGCGTGCGCAAAACGCTGTAACCGTCCATGTCGGGCAATTCGATGTCCAATAAAATCAGGTCCGGCTTGCGGGCACGAATTTCCGCCAGGCCCTGGTTGGCGTTTTCCATCAAGGTCAACTGGCAATCCGGCAGTTTACGCAGCATTCTCTCCACCAACCGGCGGTTGGCCGCATTGTCCTCGATATAGATCAGGCGGAAATGGCCCACGTTGCCTGCGGCCGCGGTTTCGGCCGGGGCTGCGGTTGGCACGGCCGGCCGCGGGACCGGCTCGGTCAGCGGAAACTCCACCCAGAAGGTGGTGCCACGATCAAATTTGCTGTCGAATCCTATCCTGCCGTGCATCGCCGTCACCAGCTTGCGGGTGAGATAGAGTCCCACACCCGCGCCTCTGCTGTTGTCGATAGGGGGATTCATCTGCACAAAGGGCTGAAAAACCCGCGTTTGATCCACCAACGCGATACCCGGCCCATCGTCGGCGATGCTGATGCGCGCGGTCTGCGCCGGCGTTTTTTCCACCTGAATCCGCACCCGGCCCGCGGGTCGATTGAAACGGATCGCGTTGGATACCAGTTGCGACAGGATCTGGACCATGCGGAACTCGTCGATGGACAGGCTTAGGGCGTCCGCCGGCGGCAACTGGATATCGATATCGAATTTTCTCGCCAAGGCCGCCCACTGGGAGACGGCGATCGTTATTGCGTCCTGCAGCACCACTGGCTGCGGCTTGAATCTGACCTGTCCAGCATCAAGCTTGGCCAGATCGACAATGGAGTTAATCATCGACAGCAGCAGCTTGCCGGCATCGCCGATACTTTCGACATATTCAAGCTGGGAGGACGTCAGCGATTCCTTTTCCAGATCCAGCAACTGACTGAATCCCAGAATCGCGTTCAACGGGGAACGCAGTTGATGACCCATGCGCGTGAAGAAATCCGCGCCATGGGCCAACGCCGGGTCCGGCGCCGCCATGGGAGCGACGCCGTCTGCGCCGCTGGCGGGGTGGTAGCTGGCGCTGATGTCCCGGGTTTGCAACAGTTTCTGCAGCCTGTCTTCCAGGCCGGCCTGGGCCTGTTGCAGCTGACGGCAATAGGCTTTCAATTCGCCGTTCTGCAACTCCTGTTCTATCAGGCGCACGCGCAATTCGTGTATTTTCTGGGAAATTTGTTCGGGAGCCAGACCGATGACGATATCGTTGCCCGCCTCGCCGACTTGCGCTTCGGCCAGTCGGCGATAGGGGGTGAAATCCTCGATCGGAGAGTTTGACTTAGCCACGATGGTGACAGTCCCAATCCAGCATTATTGTGATTATTACTTCTACCCTTTACCCCTTCCCCTTGCATCTGCTCCCGTAGGCAACACCATCGATCGCTACCGTCATCAAGTGCCGTATGCGGCCAGGGGCGGTTTTCCCGCGCAACAACCGGCTCCTGCGCATACGCATTCACCGTGGTACTGACGGACACCCTGGAACAAAGATACTGACTTGAGACTGGAGCCGATGTACGGACTTACTTCTCGTTATTTTAAGACAATCTTAATCTGCCTTAAAAGTTAACTATAATAGTCATGATTTAAAAAGCAAGTTGAATTTAGAAAATAGTTGTTGCCGTTGCACAACAATCGTCTTGATTTTTTTCTGGATGTCTGTCAATGCGTATTACTATTTTAAATAAATGGTTTAAATCTGTTCGCCCAATAGACGCCTGATCACGGTGTCCACGCTGTCTATCGAATCTATGCCTGCCACGCTCTTGCCGGCCTGCCAGTAATCGTTGGGAACCGCCGCCGCCCGCGCCGATCGTTTCAGTTGATAGAGGGAACGCAGCGCCAGAAAAGTGCGCGCCAGGTACTTGCCTTTAGCATGACCGAGCAGAAGGCGCAGCACCGGTCCCGGTCGCAGGCCGGTCCGCTCCACATAGGGGTTGCGAATAACCGCCACCGGAATGCCGCTGAGCCGTTCGGTCAGTACGATATCTTTTTCCCCGGCATCGACTATGGCCTGCTTGTAGGCCTCACTGACTGCGCATTGGGTGGTAGCGATGAAACGTGTCCCCAGTTGCACGCCGGCATACCCCAGATCCAGGGCCGCGCGCAGCTGCGCATGCGTACTGATACCGCCGGCACTGATCAGGGGTAGACCCAGGCCGGCGAGTTCCCGGTACAGCGCTGCCGCATCGAGGCCGCCGGCATGGCCGCCAGCCCGATTGTTGACCGCGATCAGGCCATCGACGCCGCTGTCCACCGCCTTGCGCGCCCATTTGGCCAGGGTGGCATCGTGATAGACCAGGCCGCCCGCGGCATGTACCTTGTTCACCACCCAGTCGGGTTTGCCCAGGGAGGTAATGAAAAAACGTATACCCTCCTCCAGGGCTATGTCTATCCATTGCTGCATGCGCTGGTGATAGCGGCGAGACGAACGCTCGATCAGGGCATTCATTCCGATAGGCTTGTCGGTCAGGCTGCGGATATAGCGCAAACCGGCGCGCAATTCGTAGCCATACACATAGGTAAGGGATACGGGTTGCACCACCCCCAGGCCGCCGCCGGCCGAAATCGCCGCCACCAGTTCCGGGTTGCTGCAGGGATACATAGGCCCGCCGATGATGGGATAGTCCACCCCGGTGCTTTGCGTGAACGCGCTGGCCGCCGCGGTAAGTTTCATGGCCGCAGATCCAGACGCCACTGCACCCGCACCCGCGCTACCGCTTCGCCTGCAGCGTCGCGGATTTCCGCCTGTACGGTGCAATCCGTGGGTCCCTTGACCTCGGGCAGTTCGCAGCGCCCTTCGGCATGCAAGCGGCCTCTGGCCTTTTTCAAGTACTCGATGTGCAGCGCCACGACGATAGCCCGTTGCGTGGGCAGCAGGGCCGACATCAGGGCCAGGCCGCTGGCCATTTCGCCGAGATTAGCCAGGGCGATGGCATGGATGGAGTTGAGATGATTTCTGACCGCGCGACGGTCGCGCAAGCTGATGTGTGAGCGGCCGGGTTGCAGATCCTCGACCCGCGCGCCCAGGGCGCCCGAATACGGCACTCGCCAGCGCAACATGCGGTTGAACAACCAGCGCCCACCGGGGCGCGCGGACAGCGATTGCCAGAGCGGATAGATATTGCCGCCGTTCTTGTTGCCAGCCATGATAGCCTTTGCGGACGCGCACCGCGATCCGCGACCGGGGTGTTGATGGAACCGATAAATTACAGTATCGGCTGCAAGATTTCCAGCAATGGTCCCAGGTGGGATTCATAGTGGCGCCAGCGCTCGCAGGCCCGTTGATGCAGGGGCTCGCGCACCTGTTTATAGCTGGCGGTCGTCACCACCCGTGCCGAGGTGTGATGCTGTAACAACGCGTCTTCCCATGGCAAACCCAGGAAGTCGACTACCTGCGTCAGTACCTGCCGCGGCTGTTTCATCCAGTCTTCGTAGACCACGTGCACCACCGGCAACCCCGCTTGCTCGCTCCACAACTCCATCCAGGCCAGATATAGAATATAGCGGTGGCCGATGTCCCGTAAATCGTATGCGTAATCGTGGCGACCGACAAAATCCCGGAAGTAGATCGACAAACAGGTGTCCACCGGATGCCTGCGCATGTGCAAAATCGACGCCCGCGGAAACAGTTGTTTGATAAAGCCGAGAAAATGATAGTTATGGGGCATTTTGTCGACACTGCGCTCTTTGCCACCGGTCCCCGCCGGTGGACACGCTTGCATATAACGCGTGGCGAGCGCATCCAGGGCCGTGCTGTCCAGCTGCGGCAGCACATAGGGATACGGCAGATCGCTGCCGACCGCGGTCGGTGCAGACCATGCCAGCTGATTGATGGCATCCAGTTCGCCCAGGCCTCGGGCGCCGCTGTGCATGTCCAGCACCTGTTCGAGCAGGGAAGTGCCGGAGCGCGGCATACCGACAATGAAAATCGGCGCGTCTTCCCGCGCAGTGGCCTGGTTCCAGGGCTGATGACGACGAGCGTCGTAGACTTTGCGGGTTTCCTCCAGCAGAAACAAATCGGTGTCGAGATCGTAGCGGCGGTTTTTCAGCCGGTTCGCCTGCTCACAGGTGGTGAAGGCCAGGTCGTAGTCGCCGAGACTGTCGTACAGATTGGCCAGATTGAATAATAGTTCCGTCCTTTCCTCGCTGCTCAGCCGGCCATGCCGCAAACACTGCCTGGCCAGGGACAGCGCCTGGTCGGTCGCGGCGACGCGATCGGCGACGGCCACCAGCGCGGCCACCACCCGTGGATGCGGCGGATCGTCGACCAATGCGCTATGCAGACTGGCGTAGGCGGCGGCGAACTCACCGCGAAACAGCAGCTGGTTGAAGCGCTTGATCAAGGACGCAATCATGTGCCGTTGCCCGCTGCTCAATCCAGCAGTGCCCGCAAAGTACGGACGCTGGTTTGCAAATCGATGGCCGCATTCATGTCCTGCTGGAGAAACTCGCACAATTTCGGATACATAGCCACGGCCTGATCCAGTTGCGCGTTGCTGCCGGTGGCATAGGCGCCGATATTGATCAAATCGCTGTTCTGACGAAACAGAGAATACATCTGTTTGAAGCGGCGCGCCGCGCGTAAATGCTCCGCCGGGACGATTTCGGTCATCAGGCGGCTGATCGAAGCCTCGATGTCCACCGCCGGATAGATGCCGCTTTCCGCCAGGGTGCGCGACAGCACGATATGGCCGTCGAGAATGGCGCGGGCCGCGTCGGCGATGGGATCGTTGGGGTCGTCGCCCTCGGTAAGCACGGTATAAAAAGCTGTAATCGAGCCCTCGTCACGCCCGCCGTTGCCGGCGCGTTCGACCAAGCGCGGCAATTTGGCGAACACCGAGGGTGGATAGCCCTTGGTCGCCGGTGGTTCGCCGACGGCCAGAGCTATTTCTCGCTGTGCCTGCGCATAGCGGGTCAGCGAATCCATGAGCAGCAGCACATTCCTGCCCTGATCGCGAAAATATTCGGCGATGCTGGTCGCCAGCGCCGCGCCGTGCAGACGCATCACCGGCGGGCTGTCGGCCGGCGCCGCCACCACCACCGATCGTGCCAGACCGGCGTCACCCAGGCTGTTTTCGATGAAATCCTTGACCTCGCGACCGCGCTCGCCGATCAAGCCGACGACGACGATATCGGCGTTGGTGTAGCGCGTCATCATTCCCAGCAGCACGCTCTTGCCGACG
>DKAS01000145.1 GCA_002448875.1 Proteobacteria bacterium UBA6920
CGAGCTCAAGCGCGGCGGCCAGGTCTACATGCTGCACAACAACGTCGAGGATATCGAGAAATTCGCCCGCACCATCGAGCAGCTGGTACCGGAAGCGACGGTGCGCATCGGCCACGGACAGATGCGGGAACGCGACCTTGAGCGGGTGATGCTCGATTTCTATCATCAGCGATTCAACATCCTGGTGTGCACCACCATCATCGAGACTGGCATCGACGTGCCCAACGCCAACACCATCATCATCGATCGCGCCGATCGTTTCGGCCTGGCGCAGCTTTACCAGTTGCGCGGCCGCGTCGGCCGCTCCCACCATCAGGCCTATGCTTACCTGCTGGTTCCGCCACGATCGCAAATGACCGACGACGCCAGCAAGCGCCTGGAAGCCATCGAGTCCATCCACGACCTGGGCACCGGCTTCACCCTCGCCACCCACGACCTGGAAATCCGCGGCGCCGGCGAATTGCTGGGCGACGAGCAGAGCGGACATATGCAGGAAATCGGCTTCAGCCTGTATTCGGAACTGCTGGAACGGGCGGTAAAAGCCCTGAAATCCGGCAAACAACCCGAGCTCGACCGACCGCTGGATCACGGCACAGAAATCGACCTGGCGGCGCCGGCGCTGATTCCCGAGGACCATGTGCCCGATGTGCACAATCGTCTGATCATGTATAAACGCATCGCCAGCGCTACCAATGCCGAGGATCTGCGCGATCTGCAGGTGGAAATGATAGACCGCTTCGGCCTGCTGCCGCCGCAGACCAAGACCCTGTTCACTCTGACCGAGCTCAAGTTGCAGGCCACGCCGCTGGGCATACGCAAAATCGAAGCCCATGCCGGCGGCGCGCGCCTGCTGTTCGCCGCGCAGCCTAATATCGATCCGCTCAAGATCATTACCCTGATCCAGAAGCAGCCCAAGATCTACAAACTCGATGGCAAAGATAAACTGCGGATCATCAAGCCGCTGCCGGATATCGGCGCGCGCATCGATGAAATCACCAGGCTGCTTACGACGCTGCAGGCCGGCACATCACCCGCGGGTTGAGCGGCCGGTTGCCTTGCGCTTGAGTTTGCCTTAACATAATCGACCGGAAGGTGCCGCTGTCGCCTTTCCGGGTTGTTGCCGGACCCCCCTTCCCCTTCCCCTTCGACGGCCGCCGACAGGTGGCACACAGCATTGCGTGATAAAAACAGGTGTGAATTGCTGGTTTCAGGTATATGAGCGGTATTTTTTCTTTTCCGGGCAAATCCGACCCACAGCGCTTCGCGCAACTGGTCGAACCCCATCTGCAGCACCTCTACCGTCTGGCTTTTCGCTTTTGCGGCAACCGCGCTGATGCCGAAGACCTGGTGCAGGATCTGGTAGTGAAGCTGTATCCCCGCTACGGGGAACTGGCGGCTGTGGAAATGCTGCGTCCCTGGCTGGCGCGCGCGCTCTACTATCTCTATATAGACCAGGCCCGTCGCTACCGCCGCTCACCGCTGGAAATCGTTGAGGCGGACGACCCGCAGTTGCTGGCGGTACCCGATCCAGCTGCTACCCCGGAGCAGGCGCAAGAGCGCCGGCAATTCCTCGGCCGCCTGCAACACCACTTCGACCGCCTGAGCGACGAACACCGCACTTTGCTCGCCCTGCACGACATGGAAGGCTATAACCTGCCTGAACTGGCGGAAATTTTCGACGTGCCGGTGGGCACCCTCAAGTCCCGCCTGCACCGCGCCCGCAGCCGCCTGCGCGAACTGCTGGAAAAAGATGGAACCTTTTGAACGCCGAATTCGTGTTAACAGACGTATGGGTAGGGCAAAGCAATGACCTGCAAAGACAACACCGGGGATCTCGAAGAATACTTGGATGGCAAGCTCGAAGGGGAGCGGTACACCATCCTTGTGCAACACATTACAACCTGTGTGTCTTGCCAGGCCGAGCTGCAAAAGCGGCAAAAACTCCGCCAGGCCCTCAAGGAAATGCCGGTGCCCCCTCTGTCGCCGGACTTTTCCCGCAGGGTTTTTATGGCGGCTGCGCAACACGGTAGAAAGGAACTCCACCGGCGCAGTTTTTACACGGGCTTCGGCAGCGCGATCGCTGCCGGCCTGGCATTGTGGATGGTGACCGCGGTCTGGTTCCAGGAAGAACCGCCACCGGCCCAACCACTGCCGACGGTCAGCATCGCACTGGACGAAGTGCGCAAGGTGAAACTGGTTTTCACCAGCGCGCGCGAGCTGCACCAGGCAAAAGTTTCGATCCGCCTGCCGGACAATGTCGAGCTGGCGGGGTTCCCGGGGCAGCGCGTCGTATCCTGGGAAGCGGACCTGGATCAGGGGAAAAACCTGCTGGCGCTGCCGCTGCGCGCGTTGCAGCAGCAGGTGGGCACCCTGGAAGCCCAGATTGAACATGACGGCAAGATAAAAATATTGCGGATCAATCTCGCTGTGGAAAAATCCCCGATAACGGGCTCCAGCGAACGATCGCTGCCTCTGGTGTGAAAGGATTAAACAGATGCGTGCAAGAAACATCCAACAACTGCTGACCGCGCTGGCGCTGTGCACCGCGACCAACCTGGCCGCAGCCATGGGCGTGGAAGATCTGGACGTCACCATCACGGTGATTCAATCCGAATCCGGCGACGCCAGCACCATCACCCGCGAAATCTCCCTGCCCGACGCTGGCGAACGCGTCCGCGCCGGCGAACACCATCATGTCGGCGGCGACACTACCGCCGGGCGTGGCGACAAACCGCAGACTCCGCCTGCCGACAGCGGCAAGATGGACGGCGACGGCGACGCCGCGGACTACCGGCGTGCCAGCAAGGAAGCACGGGATCGTGCGCGGGAAAGTCATGGCGAGATGGAATCGGCCGACGAGTCCGCCCGGGAAAACCTCGACCATAGCGAAGACGCGCACGACGCCACCGGCGACGCCTCCAGCGACAGCATGACCGAGGGATCGGCGACGGGTGGCGGCGACGGCGCAATGCACGACACCGCACCGGACAGCGGCGGCACCACTGACACAATGAAAGATATCGGTGGCAGCACCACCACCGACCACCAGCATCAAGGCGGCACCGATGGCATGGCGCCGTAACGTCTCCCTAGCCTAGTTGCAAGTAGTTTGTTCTAGCGGAAAATAGCCTTTGCAGTTTAAAGGCAGTGACCCCCCCCAGGCCGTTTGCGGGGGGGGATTTTTTTATCCGCCCCATCCATTCTCATTTCCCCTGACTACCGCTACAATGACAGACGGCCGACAAACCGGCGCTGGAAGCATTATGTTCTATACCGCAGTCAGAAAGAGTCTTACGCGCCGTTGCTTCGCCCTGCTCGTTTTCCTCAGCGCAACATCGGGGTTCCCGGCATCCGCCCAGCCATCAAGCCATGGCGATTTCGACCAGGGAGTGAAGGCGTTCATCGACGGCGATTTTCAGCGGGCATTGGACTATTTCAACAAGGCGCGTACCGAAGGTCTGGACACCCCCGCGCTCTGGTACAACATCGGCGTGTGTTTTTACCGCCTGCAGCAATACGATGCTGCCAGCGCCACCTTCACCAAACTGGCGACCGTTCCCGCCATGCGCCAGGTGGCGCATTACAATCTCGGATTGACGGCGTTAAAACAACAGCGACCAACGGCGGCGCGTGACTGGTTCCGCCGCAGCCTGCAGGGTGATGACGCGAAACTGCGCCAGCTGGCGGCTGCAGCCCTGGCGCAACTGAACCCCGCGGCAAACGCGGACAGCGGCTGGCGCGAGGCCTGGCAGGGAATCGTCGAAATCGACGTGGCGAACGACGACAATGTGGCGCGCGCCAATGAGGATATCACTATCAGCAAGACCGGCAGCGACCACTACCTGGAACTGCTGTTCAGCGGCGACCTGCCGCTCACCGGCCGGCGCGACGACGGTGTCAGTGTGGGAGCCGGTTATTTTCGCCAGCAGTACGCCCACGAAAGCGCCTACGATTTCTCCCAGGTGAGAATTTACGCCAATTTGAACACGCCGGTGGCCGCAAGCGGTCAGCTGCGCCTGTTCCTCGACGGCGACCGTTCATGGCTGGGACATGCCACCTTCATCACCACGATCAACCGCGGACTCCTGGCCAGTCTGCGCACCACCGGCCCCCTCGGCACTCTGAGCCTGCGCTATCGTGACTCGCGCCTGCGCGCCGATGACGCGCAGTACGACTACCTCAAGGGTGGCATGCAGCAGTTGCGCCTGGCAGCGCGCCGCTTTTTCACCGCCACACGGCTGGATATGGACTATACCTACGAGACCAATGCCCGCGAGGATCTCGATCGCAACGGCTACTTCTACAGCTATTCGCCGCAACGCCAGCAGCTGCGCGCCGCTCTGCGCCTGCCACTGACCGCCGACTGGTACAGCGATCTGGACCTGCGCTATCGGCTGAGCAGCTATGCCGACGCCAACCACATGAGCGACGGCAGCGAGCAGCGGCGGCGGGATCTGCGTTCGAGCCTCAGCCTGGAGTTGACGCACCAGCTGGACCGGCAATGGCGCACCGGCGTGCAGGTAAGCTACTTGAGCAACAATTCAAATATTTCCCGCTACAGCTACCAGCGCAGCGTTATTTCCCTGGGAACCAGTTACAGCTGGTGAGACCCTCGCGTACCGCTGTCCGCTCAGGGCTGACGAAACAACTCTTCCTCGAAACCGAAACGTTTCATGTCGCGGATGCGTTGCGGATACAAAATGCCGTCCAGATGGTCGCACTCGTGCTGCACCACGCGCGCGTGGAATCCGTCCACCGTGCGCTCCGTCATTTCCCCCGCCACGGACCAGAAGCGGTAATGTATCTGCGCATGGCGCGGCACCCAGCCACGCATTTTCGGTACGCTTAGACAGCCTTCCCAATCCTCGACCATTTCCCTACCGACAGGGGTGATTTGCGGGTTAACCAGCACCGTGGTTGGCACCGGTTCCCGCTGGGGATAACGGGGATTATTTCTGCTGCCGATGATCACCACCCGCAGGCCGACCCCGATCTGCGGCGCCGCCAGGCCGGCGCCGTCGACCGCCTGCATGGTATCAAACATGTCCTGCACCAGCGCGTGCAGCTCGGTGCTGGCGAAATGCGTCACCGGCGCCGCCACTTTAAGCAGAAATTCATCGCCTATGCGCAGAATTTTTCTCACCGCCATGAAGGATCACCCCGCCGTGCCGACAATTACTATGGATGCGAAAATGGTATAAACTACCCAGTCGATGCGCGCTTTCGTGCCCGGTCTCTCACTGCCGCCCAGAGTACATTATGACGAAACACAATATTTGGCGAAATAGCATCCTCTGCCTGATCCTGCTGCTGCCAGCGCTGCCCGCCTGGTCAGCGGCGAAAAACGATGACGTTTACTGGTACCGGGTGGAAGTCGTGGTGTTCGCCCGCACCAGCACGGCGGCGCTGGAAAATGAATTCTGGCCAGAGGATCCCGGCAGCTTCGATATCGGCAATGTCGTCGAGCTGATTCCGGAAGACGGCGACGCACGCCTCACCGGCGACCTGCGCGTGCCCGGTGGCGGCGGCGGCGGTCGCGGCGCGGCAGCGCGCGCCGACGCCTTTCAGATTCTCAACGGCAAGGACTATGACCTCAACCCCAAAGTCTACGCGCTGCGCAAGAATTCCGGCTACCGGGTACTGCTGCATACCGCCTGGAACCAGCCGGCATTCGACGCCGAGACCAAACGCGCCGTCTACCTGCACGACCGTCTGCCCCTGCCATTCGCCGGCGCCGAGCGCGTCAGCGAGGACAGCGCCGACGGCCCGAACAACTACTCTCTGTACGGCACCCTGCGGGTGTACGTCTCGCGCTTTCTCCACGTTGACCTGGACCTCATCTATCGCATTCCGCAGCAGGTGACCTACTACGAAAAAATCGATCAGATGAAGAGCTCCATTTTCCAGTCGGTGGAAGACACGAAATTCACCACCAGCAGCGAACCCGTGGTCACCGTCGCGCAACGCGGCTACCGGTTGAAGGAATCAAGACGCATCAAGTCCAAGGAGCTGCACTATTTCGACCATCCACTGTACGGCGTGCTGCTGCTAACCACGCCCCTGGACGTGTCCAGCGACGGCACCCCCGCGGTCAAGACCAGTCGGCGCTGACCACGGCGCGACCGCGCCCCGCTAGATCATGCGCAATGTCTGCGCCAGCAGCTGGCGCACCCGCTCCATACCCGTTTGCAATTCGCGTTCTATGTCCGCCATGGTGATGAGGTCCGCCGTTTTGCCCGCCGCCCAGTTGACCGACAAGGCGCAGGCGGCATAACACAGCTCCAATTCCCGCGCCAGCGCCGCCTCCGGCATGCCGGTCATGCCCACCAGGTGGCAGCCGTCACGCTCCATGCGGGCAATTTCCGCCGCCGTTTCCAGCCGCGGCCCCTGGGTCGCACCATAAGTGCCGCCCGCCACCAGCGACAGACCGGCGGCCTGCCCCGCCGCCAGCAACAGCTGGCGCAAGTCTTCGCAATAAGGGAGGCTGAAGTCGATATGCACCACCTTGCTCAAGCCTTCCTCGAAGTAAGTAGCCACCCGTGACCAGGTGTAATCGATGATTTGATCGGGAATGGCCAGGACGCCGGGCCCCATGGCGGCGCCGATGCCGCCCACGGCCGCCACCGCGATCACCTGCTGGACGCCCAGTTCGCGCAAGGCCCAGAGATTGGCGCGATAGTTGATCTTGTGCGGCGGTATGGTATGGCTGTAACCGTGGCGCGGCAGAAACAGCACCTCCTTGCCAGCGAACACGCCGCGACTGACGGGACCCGAGGGCCGGCCATAGGGAGTATCGAGATCTTCCTGACCACTGATCTGCAGGCCGGCCAGAGCGGTCAGCCCGGTGCCGCCGATGATTGCGATTTTTGCCACGACTTACGCCTGTACTTAGGGGTTTTCCGCGTAGATACCGTCGAGATTGCGATGGTAGTCCTTGTAGTCCATGCCACAGCCGAAGACATACCGGTCCGCCACCTGCAAGCCGATGAAATCCACGTGGTAGCTCGTTTTCCGGTCATGCAACTTTTCCACCAGAGCGGCGGTGTAGACCTCGGCGGCGCCCTCGTCGCGGCAGGCCTGGACCAGCGCCGTCAAGGTGATGCCTTCATCATAGATATCATCGACGATGAGTACACAACGTTCCTTGAGGCTGTGCTGCGGGCGGGCTATCCACACCAGTTCACCGCCGCGGGTGTTCCCCGTATAACGGGTGGCGTGGATGTAATCCAATTGCAGGGGAAAATTCAGCCGGGTGAGCAGCTGGCCGGCGGGAACGATCCCTGGGGTCAACACGCACAATACCAGGGGGTTTCGCTGACTGATGCGCAAGGTGATATCGTGCGCCATGCGGTCCAGGGCCTGTGCCACTGCCGCCCGGTCGTGCAGACAATCGGCCTTGTCCAGAACCCGTTGAGCTTCCTCTGCGCTGATCGGCATAACTTCCTTTACATCAATAGGTGAAGACGACCGTGTCACCGTTCATGGCTTCGCTGATGATATATGCGCTGCCCACGGTTTCATCGATGACATCGAGAAATCCGTCGCTCCACTGGGTATGCGGCGGCGGGCAGACCTTGATGCGCACCCCGGCGGCGTGGGCCTGTTCCAGCAGCTGGGCCACGGTGCGCCCGCCTTCGGACGCCACCTCCAGCGAAGCAGCCATGTTTTCCTTGGCCAGCACCCAGCACTGACCGGTCAACAACAGCTCCACCTGGAACTCCATGGCGGCCGCTACCGTCGCCTGGGATAAAATGGTAACCAGCGTCGTCCCATCGAAGGGATCGGTATCCGCCAGCAATATCAGCAGTCTTTCCGCCATCCCGGCCTCACTAAGCCTTTGCCGCCCAATTATAGGTGCAGCCCGGGGAATACACCAGTGCCGGCGCTAACGGGAAAAGACCGGGCGAATCAGAGCTGCAGATTCAGCGAAGCGTGGTCGTTGAGGGCGTCCAGCTCCCGTGCCGCCTGCTGCCAGCGCGGGTTGTTCAGCAGCTCATCGCGCGCCAGCGTGCCTTTGCCATGCAGGCGCACCAGGCGCAGCTGCGCCGCCGGATCGTGGTAGTCGCCCAGGCCATAGACCACTTCGCGGGCGCCCGCCGGGTTGTTGCAGATCAGCACCATGTCGCAGCCAGCCGCCAGCGCCTGCCGGGCGCGTTCCACATAGGAGCCGGCAACGGTGGCGCCCTCCATGCTCAAATCGTCGCTGAACACCACACCCTGAAACCCCAGCCGCTGACGCAGCACTTCCTTGATCCATACCGGGCTGAAGCCGGCGGGCCGGTTGTCCACCCGGGGGAAAATCACATGGGCAGGCATGATGGCCGCCAGACCTTCGTGTATCGTGCGTTCGAACGGCACCAGATCCTCCATGGCGATGTCCTCGTAGCGCCGTTCGTCCACCGGAATGGCCACGTGGGAATCGGCGGCGACATGGCCATGCCCGGGAAAATGTTTGCCGGTGGCGGCCATGCCCGCCTCGTTCATGCCGAGAATGAATTCATGGGCCAGTTCGGCGATGATTTCCGGCCGGCTGTGAAATGCGCGGTTGCCGATCACGCCGCTGACCCCCACATCCATGTCCAACACCGGCGCCAGACTGAGATCGACGCCGACGGCGCGCATCTCACTGGCCATCAGCCAGCCGCAGGTTCGGCACAACTGGCGCGCCTTGCGCGGATCGCGGTCATACAGCTGGCCAAAGCTGCGCATGGGCGGCAGGGGGGTGAAGCCGTCGCGAAAGCGCTGCACCCGCCCACCCTCCTGGTCCACCGCCACCAGCAGGCGCGGCTCGCGCAGGGCGTGAATCTCGGCGATCAGCGCCGCCACCTGTTGCGGCGAGGTGAAATTGCGGGCGAACAGGATCAGACCGCCGACCAGCGGATGACGCAACACCTGCTTTTCCTCCGCGGTCAGCGTCAGGCCTTCCACATCGATCATCAACGGACCCAGAGACATGATGATATTCCCGTGTGATTTGCAAAATAGTTCAGGCGTCAGCTCTTCGCCGAGCGCACGTCCAGGTGATCGCGCAGGCGATCACCCAGCAGATTGACCGCCAGCACGATCAGCATCAGCGCCACGCTCGGCGCCAGCACCATATGCGGCGCCACCAGCATATAGCGGGCGCCATCGCGGATCATGCTGCCCCAGGAGGCCTGCGGCGGCTGCACCCCCAGCCCCAGGTAGGACAAACCGGCCTCGGCGATGACGATGCCGGCGATACCGAAGGTGGCTTCGATGATCAGCGGCGCCACGATCAACGGCAGCAGATGACGAACCATGATGCGCAGCGGCCGGGTGCCCAGGGCGATGGCCGCCGCCACATGGTCACGTTCCTTGATACTCAACACCTGCGCCCGTGCCAGACGCGCATAGCCCACCCAGCCGACGATGGACAGGGCGATGACCACATTGTTGATGCCGGGCCCGAGAATGCCGGCCATGGCGATGGCCAGCAGGATGCCGGGAAAGGCCAGAAAGATATCGATCAGGCGCACGATCAGCAGGTCCCACCAGCCCCCCAGCCAGGCACTGAGGGTGCCGATGCTGGTGCCGATGGTGACGGAAATCGTGATGACGAAAAAGGCCACCAGGAACGAAGTCTGCGCCCCCATCACCAGGCGATCCCAGACGGGACGGCCCAGATCGTCGAAGCCCAGCCAGGCCTGCATGCCCGGCCCCACCAGGATGTGCGGCAGCTGCACCTCATCGGGCAGCAGGGGCAATACCCGCCCGAACACGGCGAACAGAGCCCAGGCGGCGCACACCGTCAGCGGCAGCCAGAAGCGCAGGATCCGGCTCATGCTCAACGTCCCCCCAGACGAATACGCGGATCCAGCCAGGTGTACACCATATCGGTCAAGGTGTTGACTACCACATAGGTGGTGCTGATCAGCAGCACACAGGCCTGCACCACCGGATAGTCGCGGGTTTGAATGGCCTCGATGGTCAACAGACCGATACCGGGCCAGGAAAACACGGTTTCGGTAATCACCGCTCCCGCCAGCAGCACTCCCAGTTGCAAGCCCAGCAGAGTGATGACGGGCAGCAGCGCGCTGCGCATGCCATGACGCCAGACCACCACCCGCTCGGCAAGCCCCTTGGCGCGGGCGGTGCGAATATAGTCTTCGTGCAACACCTCCAGCAGGGAGGCGCGCACCATGCGCGATAAAATTGCCGCCAGCGCCATGCCCAGGGTTACCGCCGGCAGAATCAGGGACAGCAGCCCTTCCCGGCCGCTCACCGGCAGCAGGCGCGCCCAGACGGCGAACACCAGTATCATCAGCGGCCCCATGACGAAATTGGGAATAGAGACCCCCAGCAGCGAAGCGGTCATGGCGCCGGTGTCCCAGGCGCTGTCCTTGCGGGTGGCGGCCAGCACGCCCAGGGGAAAGGCCAGCAGCACCGCCATGGTCATGCCGGCCAGCGCCAGTTCGGCGGTGGCCGGCAGGCGCTCAGCCAGCACCTCGGTAATCGGCCGCTTGGAATGCAGCGAGGTGCCCAGGTTGAAATGCAGCAGATTGCGGTAGAACCCCAGCAATTGCTCCGGCAGCGGCCGGTCCAGCCCCAGCGTATGACGCAGCGCGTCACGGTCCGCCTGCTGCGCCGACTCCCCCAGCATCACCTCTACCGGATCGCCGGGTACCATGTGAATCAGCAGAAACACCAGGGTCGCCACGCCCAGCACCACAACAAACGCGCTCGCCAGCCTGGAAAAAAGTAGTTGTAACATGGCCGCTCACTCTTCTATCAATACCGGGGTACCCGCCGTCACCCGCGCGAACAAATCGATCACATCGCTGTTGCGCATCTTGACGCAGCCATGGGAACTGGGAACACCCATGGCATCCTCGTCGGGACAGCCGTGAATGTAAATATAGCGCGCCATGGTGTCCACCCGGCCGAAGCGGTTGCGCCCCGGCTCCATGCCGCACAACCAGAGAATACGCGTGAGAATCCAATCCCGGCGCGGATGGGCCTGGCGCAATTGCGGCGAATAGATCTCGCCGGTGGGCCGGCGGCCGACGAACACCGTATTGACCGGGCAATCGGCGCCGATCTTGGCGCGGATGCGGTGCCAGCCGCGTGGTGTGCACTCGCTGTTGCGAATTTCCCCGGCGCCGTTTTTCGCCGTCGCCACCCGATAGCTGCGCAACACGGCGCCGTCAGCGGCCAGCAGCGTCAAGGTCTGGCTGCCAATATGCACATGAATCCGCGCTTCGCTCATCGCTCCACCTTTGCCAGCCGCGGCGACGGGTTCTTCACCGTGGTGCGCAAGCCGTCGTAGTTGCCGTCGGGCGCCAGCGTGTAGCCGCTGACATCGCGCCGCGCCACCAGATAGTGATCTTCGTACCATAACGGGACATACGGCAGGCGCTGCAGCAACAGCGCCTGCAACTGGCGGTACAGCGCCGCCATCCGCTCCCGGTCCGGTTCCACCTGCGCC
>DKAS01000182.1 GCA_002448875.1 Proteobacteria bacterium UBA6920
TGACCATATAACACCCAAGCAGTTTCTTGGTGTGAATGGCATACACGCATACCTTCATGACTTAACCAGATTTGAACGGGTGGAGCCGGTTCTCCGGCTCCGGTCGTTTATACAAGTTTGCCTGGCGGCCATAGCGAGTGGGTACCACCCGATCCCATTCCGAACTCGGAAGTGAAACTGCTCTGCGCCGATGATAGTATGGATTACCCATGCGAAAGTAGGACACTGCCAGGCTTTAATTACAAAACCCCCGGTACCGATGGTATCGGGGGTTTTCTTTTTCCCGCTGCTTTAACCCCGATTGCCAAGGGCCGGGCGATGTTTTAGTGTTGAATTATCGGCAAGGTAAAACCGGCGCCGCCAAGCGTAGGTTTGCCGCAGAGCAATTACCTGGCTTGACCCGTCGTCCTGCCGCCGGCAGTTATTACAGCACAGGTACCTATTGTGGCTGGCGAATTCTACCTGCAAAAAGCGCTTTTCCCGTCGTTCCTTGACCGTTTGCGCCAGGACGGCTATGAAGTGCACGGTCCCCAGATCAAGGACAACGCTATTGTTTACGGTCCGCTGCGGGGTATCGAGGATCTCCCCAGAGGATTTCGAGACCATCAGGGTCCGGGTCGCTATGCTCTGGGCGCGGCCGAGGTCGACGAAGAGGCTCTCTGGTTTGCCTGGGCGAATGGGCCACAAGCGCTCAAACCCTACGTTTTCGCGCCACGCGAACCTCTGTGGCAGGCAGCGCGGCCGGACGGCCACCGTTTGCAGTTTACGCCGTATCTGCCACCGCCGCGGCCACTGGCGATCATCGGCGCACGCGCCTGCGATCTGGCGGCGCTGGCGATCTTCGATCGGCATTTTCTCCAGAACGGGGAACCCGATCCGCAGTATCACCGACGGCGGGAAAATCTGCTGCTGGTGGCTGTCAACTGCAGTCACCCGGCGGCCACCTGTTTTTGCGCCGCCACCGGTGACGGGCCGCAGGTGCAGGCCTTCCATGACCTGGTGCTGAGCGAACTGGCGCAGGGTTTTGTCGTCGGCATAGGCAGCGAGCGTGGCGAGATGCTAGTGAGTGCGCTGCAACTGCCGCCCGCCGATGCGGGGCAACTGGCGCAGGTCCAGCACTCCCTGGCGCGTGCCGCCGCCGCTCAGCAGCGCACCCTGCCCGGTGAAGTGCAGGCGAAACTGCTGACAGCTCTAGATCACGAACGCTGGCAGCAGGTGGCGGAGCGTTGCCTGTCCTGCGCGAACTGCACGGCGGTTTGTCCCACTTGTTTCTGTTTTCGCGCTGGCGTTGACGGCGACATCAGTTTGCGTGTCAGCGATCATTACCGCGAGTGGGATTCCTGTTTCAACCAGGGGCATAGCTATATGCATGGTCTGACCATCCGGGGGGATACGGCTTTGCGTTACCGGCAATGGCTGACCCACAAATTTTCATTCTGGCATGAGCAGTTTGGCCGTTCCGGTTGCGTAGGATGCGGCCGCTGTATCAGCTGGTGTCCGGCGGGCATCGATGTTACCGTCGAATTAAGCGCGATTTGCGGATAGCCCCATGCTGATAACCGATCTGCCCCAGGAAGCGGAAGTCATCGACCGAATTCAGGAAACGCAGACGGTGTTCAATTTGCGCCTGATGTTTACCGACGCCCAGGTGCGCCAGCAGTACAGTTTCGAACCGGGTCAGTTCAATATGGTATATCTCTTCGGCGTGGGTGAGGTGCCGATTTCCATTGTTTCCGATCCCAAGGACGGCCACATGCTGGATCATGCGATTCGCGCCGTGGGCCGTATTACCAACGGGCTGGCCCGTCTGCGAGCAGGGGATCGCATCGGATTGCGTGGTCCTTTCGGCAGTGGTTGGCCGCTGAAGCTGGCCCAGGGTTGCGATGTAGTGGTGATAACCGGTGGTCTGGGGTGTGCACCGGTAATTTCAGTGGTGAACTACATCATCCAGCGCCGTTCGCAATTCGGTCATTTGACTATCATGCAGGGCGTAAAGCTGCCCAATGATCTATTGTGGCGGGAAAAATACGAGCAGTGGAGCCGGGCGGCGGATACCCAGGTGTTTCTGGCCGCGGACCGGAGGGATGGCGACGCGGACTGGCCCTGGCATGTGGGGCAGGTCACTGAATTGTTCGGCCGAATGCCGATATCTAACAATACCATCGTCATGATGTGTGGTCCCGAAGGCATGATGCGGGCTTGTATCCATGAATTGCACCGGCGACAGGTTTCCGATGAGCGCATTTATCTCAGCATGGAGCGTAATATGCAGTGCGCCGTCGGCCGTTGCGGCCATTGCCAATTCGGCCCGCATTTCATCTGCCGCCAAGGGCCTGTTTTTTCACTCGCGGCGGCACGTTCGTTACTCGGGCGCCGGGGATTCTAGCAATGAAGAAGCTGAGCATCGCCGTGCACAAATTCAGCTCCTGCGACGGTTGTCAGCTGGCGCTGTTGAATCTGGGTGAACAGCTGTTGACCTTGCTGGATGGTGTGCAGTGCCGGCATTTCGCCGAAGCGGGCATCGTCAACCCAGATGCGCAGGTGGATGTGGCGCTGGTGGAAGGCAGTATTTCCACCCCTGAAGATTGTGAACGCATCAAGCGGGTTCGTGCCAACAGCGAATATCTGGTGAGTATTGGCGCTTGCGCCACGTCCGGCGGCATTCAGGCGCTGCGTAATACGCAGGATGGAGACGGCTGGACACGGGCGATTTACGCCGATCCTCGCTATATCAGCAGTCTGGCGCTATCTACGCCGCTGGCGGAAAACGTGCGTGTCGATTATGAATTGTGGGGATGTCCGGTGAGCACCCGGCAGTTGCTGGCCTTGCTCAACAGTCTGCGCCTGGGAGTCAAGCCGCATGTGCCGCGCGACAAGTTGTGCGGTGAATGCAAGCGCTCGCAGACGGTATGCGTACTGGTGACCCGGGGCCTGCCGTGCCTGGGGCCGGTGACCAACACCGGCTGCGGTGCCCTGTGTCCCCGCTTCGGTCGCGACTGCTATGGTTGCTTTGGTCCGGGAGAAAACGTCAATGGCGAGGGTATGAGCGAATGTTTGCGCGGTCTCGGGCTGCCGGCGCGCGCGATCGAGCGGCGCTATCATTTGATTCACTCCCACCTGCAGGGCAAGGCCGCGGGTCATGGAAAATAAAAGCGTAACCATAGATGTGCCCATCCTCGCCAGGGTCGAGGGCGAGGGTGCGCTGCACCTGACCGTGGGTGCGCAGGGTATCGAGCAAGTACAACTGCGTATCTACGAGCCGCCGCGTTATTTTGAAAAGCTGCTGGAGGGTCGGAATTTTCACGAAGTGACCGACATCGTGACGCGAATTTGCGGCATCTGTCCGGTGGCTTACCAGATGAGCGCGGTGCATGCGCTGGAAAATGCCCTCGGTGTTCAAGTGCCCGAGTCGTTGCGTGCCCTGCGCCGTTTGCTTTACTGCGGCGAATGGATCGAAAGCCACTGCCTGCATATGCACCTGCTGGCCTTGCCGGATTTTCTCGGCTATGACTCGGTGGTGGAAATGGCAGTGGACTATCCCGAGGAAGTACGTCGTGGTCTGTATCTACAGGGTCTGGGTAATGAACTCATAGCGTTGTTCGGCGCCCGCTCGGTCAACCCCGTGGGGGCGCGGGTCGGTGGATTTCATCACGCGCCCTCGGTCGCCGTGGTAAGCTCGCTGGCGCAACGCCTGCGGGCGGCTTTGCCGCAGGCGCAGGCGCTGTTGCAGTGGGTGTGCGGATTGCCATTGCCACAGGTGGCTCAGGAGTTCACTTGCGTGGCCCTGCAACACAGCAGCGAATACGCCATCGTCGAGGGCGATATCGTCAGTTCCAGCGGTCTGCGCATTTCAGAACAGGCGTTTGCCCAACACTTCTCCGAACATCAGGTGCCCCATTCCACAGCCCTGCACTGCCTGCTGCAGGGGCAGTCATACCTGGTCGGGCCCCTGGCGCGGATCAATCTCAACTATGCACAATTGCATCCGCAGGTGCGGCAATGGCTGGCGGACTACGGCAGGGAATTTCCCAGCAACAATATGTATCACAGCCTGGTGGCGCGTGCCGCCGAAACCTGTCACGCGCTATTGGCTGCCGGTGACATTCTCGACGCTTACACTGTGCCGGCATCACCCTGGGTCGCGGTGTCGCCACGGGCGGGTTTCGGCATTGCGGCCAGCGAAGCGCCGCGCGGCCTGTTGTGGCACCACTATGAGTTGGATGCCGAGGGTACGGTTCGGGCGGCACGCATCGTTCCGCCCACCAGCCAGAATCAGGCGNNGCGACGCCGCCGCATTGCGCCTGCGTGCAGAAACCGTGATCCGCAATTACGATCCCTGTATATCCTGCGCCACCCATTTTCTCGATCTGCAGGTACATCGCACGTGAATCCGGTGCTCCTTACCGCCCTGGGATCCGGGCACGGCGACGACGGCGTGGGCTGGCTGGTGGCGGAGCTGCTGCGGCAGAAACTCGCACCCTCCCTGCCGGTGCGCATCCTCACCTGCGATCGCACCGGCACCGAGTGGTTGAATCAATTACGGCAGGAGCACCGGCTGGTGCTGGTCGATGCCGTGCGCACTGGCGGTCGCCCCGGCAGTATCGTGCATCTGCCGGATCTAAGGGATTTGCCCCTGCCCCCGCGCGTGCCCCAGGGCAGTTGTCACGGACTGACTTTACCCTTGTTGCTGGGACTGGCGCGTACCCTGGATATTCTTCCGCCGCAGGTAGAGTTCTGGGGGGTGGAAATCACCTCGGTCGAGCCCGGTGCGCCCATGGCAAGAAACGTGATGCTGGCCGGGCACTCGTTGGTCGACCGCTTGCACGCCCGCTTGAGCCAGGACCTGGGGGTGCTAGCCCGCCACTGACCCCGGAGTCCGTCCTGGCCGCGCTGACCTGAATTTTCCCTCCGACTGCTCGCGGGTGCGGTCGGAACATCGGACTTTTCCTTCTCTTTCCTGTCTTTGCTCCTGTTATTCCCTGCCACGACCCTAATGTGTTTGTCCTATGCCGATTGATAATTTAGGAAGTGCTTGAAAAATGTACATTTTTTTGATATTGTATGCATTGTTTAACGATCGGTCCGACGGAACTAGAGCCCGTTTATATCCTGGGGCTTATCGATGATAATATCTCTTTGAAAACATTATAATATTCTGTTGAGGATAGATGCGCACGGGCATCAGTCTTTCGGGGTGTAGGGTTGTCGCAACAGGGGATCAGGAACATTATGCCATTCGACGCAGTTATTAAAGAGCAGGCGGAAACCTGCGCCCGTACCCGTTTCATCGCAAACTTTGCGGAAAAGATGGGCATGGAGTACATGGAGGCAAGCCAGTTCCTAATTAACCTTACTAAACAGGATGAAATAAAAGATTCCGACCCCATCGACCAGATTGAACTCATTCTCGCGGTCAATATGAATGCCAAATTGCAGCAGGTGCAGGGTCAGGCCCGCTTCAAGCGCTTTAAATTCCTTTTAAATAATGGCAACCGCCGCGCGACTAATCTTGCTCGTCTGTGGATGGACCAGAAAATAACTTTTAAGGAAATGCTGGCTCCTTACTAGGCCATTTCCGGCCGCGACTTCCCAGTGAATCTTTCCCATGTCCCCCATAGGGCAACTTGTGGGGGCGGCGGATTTCGCCAATCGGGGAATTTCCATTTGTGTGGTAATAAACGAATTCTATACAATAACGCAATTCGATAGATGGTCCACGGCGATACCGGGGGAGGTTCCCTTGACTGCCTGACCAGTTAAATTTTTCAGTTACAATGTCAGGACGCCATGGAGAAGAAAAGCAGTTACAGTTATGAAGACCTGTTGGCCTGCGGGCGGGCCGAATTGTTCGGTGCGGGCAATGCCCAGTTGCCGCTGCCACCGATGCTCATGTTCGATCGTATTACCCGTATTTCGGAGAGCGGTGGAGCCTACGGCAAGGGTGAGATGATTGCCGAGCTGGATATCAAGCCGGATCTCTGGTTCTTCCAGTGCCATTTTCAGGGTGATCCGGTGATGCCCGGTTGTCTGGGGCTGGATGCCATGTGGCAGCTGGTGGGCTTCTATCTGGGATGGATGGGTGGCCCTGGTCATGGCCGGGCGCTGGGCGGCGGCGAGATCAAGTTCATCGGCCAGGTGCTGCCGGAAAACAGACTGGTAACCTACAAAATCGATATCAAACGCCTCATAATGCGCAAGCTGGTCATGGGGATAGCGGATGCGGTAATGCAAGTAGATGGCAAGGATATCTATGTCGCCAAGGATCTGCGCGTGGGATTATTTACACAAAACACAACAATCGATAGTTAACAATGCTTAGAAGAGTCGTGGTCACCGGAATGGGTGTTGTTGCCAGCATCGGCAACAACAAAGACGAAGTGCGGGAATCCCTGCAGCAGGGAAAGTCCGGCATTCGCTTTCAGGAAACTTATAAAGAGCTGGGCTTCCGTTCACATATAGACGGCCCCATCAAATTGACGCCAGCGGATTTCATAGATCGCAAAGTGCTGCGTTTCATGGGAGATGCCGCGGCATTCAATTACATTGCCATGCAGCAGGCGATTACCGATGCCGGCTTGAGCGAAGCGGACATTTCCAATCCGCGCAGCGGTCTGGTGGTGGGTTCCGGCGGCGCCTCGCACGAGAACGTTATTCTCGCCGCCGATCTGCTGCGTTCCAAAGGATTACGCAAAGTCGGTCCCTACATGGTAACCAAGACCATGAGCAGCACCACGTCGGCGAATCTGGCAACCTCGTTTCGTATCAAAGGGGTTAACTATTCCATCAGTTCCGCCTGTTCCACCAGCGCGCATTGTATCGGCAATGCTTACGAGCTGATTCAGCTGGGCAAGCAGGATATCGTTTTTGCCGGCGGTGGCGAGGAAGTGCATTGGGGCTCCACCCTCATGTTTGATGCCATGGGTGCCTTGTCCTCCAAATACAACGACCGGCCGGAAAACGCCTCACGGCCTTATGATGCCAATCGGGACGGTTTCGTTATCTCCGGCGGCGGCGGCACCCTGGTGCTGGAAGAGCTGGAGCATGCCAAGGCCCGCGGCGCGAAGATCTACGCCGAACTGGTCGGTTACGGCGCCACGTCCGACGGTTCCGACATGGTACAGCCTTCCGGTGAAGGCGCGGTGCGCTGCATGCAACAAGCGCTGGCAACGGTTACGGGTCGAATCGACTATATCAACGCCCATGGTACCAGCACGCCGGCCGGTGACATCAAAGAGCTGGAGGCCGTGCGCGAAGTGTTCGGCGAGCGCACGCCGGTGATCGCTTCCACCAAGTCGCTGACCGGACACGCGCTGGGCGCGGCGGGAGTGCACGAGGCGATTTATACCCTGATCATGATGGAGTCGGGATTTATCGCCGCTTCCGCCAATATCGAGCAATTGGATCCGCAGGCTGAGGGCTGGAACATCGCCCGTCAGCGCCAGGACAATGTTGTCATCAATCTGGCGATGAGCAACAGTTTCGGGTTTGGCGGCACCAATGCGTGCCTGGTGTTCAGCAAATACCAGGGCTGAGGCTCGAAAGGTATACGGTGGCCGGCCCGTGTCGGCCGCTTGCAAGGGAGGGGTTGATGCGGCGTTGTGCATGGTTGTGGCCCCTGGTGCTGCTGGCCCAGGGCTGTATGGTCTCCTCGGAGGACTCCCTGCAAGCGCAGACCAGCAACACCTACAGCCTGGCAACCGTTGGTGACATGCAGGTGGTCTTCGAAACGCCGCTGGTCATCAACCTGAAAGTGACGGCGCCCGCCGGCGTGCACACCACCTATACCACGGACGGCAGTCTCGGCCCGGATGCCGACCCCTATGCGGTCAGCGCCAATCCCGCAGTATTTGACCAGAGCAATGGCGTGTTCAGCTGGACTCCGGCCAGCGGCCAGCGGGGCAAATATTCAGTACAGTTCACCGTTACCAGCGACGAGTCACCGGCGCGCAGCGCCAGCGAAAGCGTCTCTATTACGGTGTGGAGTGAGGGCGAGGGCCTGTACACCGAGAATTGCGCCCAGTGTCATGGCGCGGACGGTTTGGGCAGCCCGGCCGGCACGCCGAAAAACATCCAGGGTGTTCCAGCCACGCTGATTCGGGTCAAGATCAATGATGTGTCGCAGATGAGCAAACTCAAATCCCTGACCGATGCCCAGCTGCAATCCATCGCGGGCTACCTGGCGACTCTGGTTCCCTAATTCTCAAATCGAATATCCCGAGCTTCTGTTATTGCCTTTGTCCGCGGCCTGACGACCATCCGTGGTCGTTTATTCGTAAAATCCTTCGCCGGTGATTGCTCATATGCAGTTAACTGCTTTTGCTTTTTTTACAAAGCCGATTACACTATTTAACATAGTACGTTGAGTGACGTACTGCGAAAATAAATCAAATGCAGCGGGAAAGGGACGAAAAATGGGAGAGACGCCGGTGGAATCGCTGGGGCGAGGGCGCCAGCTGGTGGTGTTCAGTTTTCTGTTGATGGCGCCTTACTATCTCTACTGGCGACTTGGCACCTTCAATCCTGACGCCATGTTTTTTTCCTGGCTGATCTGGGGCGCGGAAGTCTTCGGCTTTCTGACCGCGGTGCTGCATATCTTCATGATCATGCGCCTGACCAGCCCGCAGCCAAAACCTGTACCGCTTGGCCTGACGGTGGATGTGTTCATTACCACTTACAACGAGAGCGTGGAACTGGTGCGGCATACGGTGGCGGCCGCCTGCCGCATGGATTATCCGCATACCACCTGGCTGCTGG
>DKAS01000217.1 GCA_002448875.1 Proteobacteria bacterium UBA6920
GTGCGAAACTTATAATACGTTATCCTTAGGGGAGAACGGTGACGTAAACCGTGTAAGTAACTATAGACCCGTCCTGCGCCTGAACGTCATAGCTCACCGGGTTGGTGAAATCCTGCACGGTCACCCCACTGGTCTGCTCTACGCCACCGACATATGCGGTGGCATAGGGAGACAATGAAAAAGCGCTGATCAGACTGTTCACCGGCGTACCCTGCGGTAGGGTTACATCTATGGTCTGGAAAAAATTATCGATGCTCCCCATGGCGACACCTGACCCGTAGTCGAGGGAGAAATCGAGAATATCCGCCCCGTTGCTGGGCGGCATGACGTTCACGAAGACCGGCCACATCACAGTGCTCAGTCCATCTTGGGAAGTGATGAAATAGTCTACTTCTCCGTATGAAAAATCATTCGGCGTCGTGCCGCTTTCCTGAGGGATGCCATTCACAGTCGCTGTCGCTCCGCCCGAGATCGTGAACGTTGGAACCAGGGCGGTGAGATCCGTTCCGTACGGTACGTCGACATAGACCACTTGCAAGCCAAGATCTATCCACCCCGCTGCCGGGAGTGCGGGAATCTCAAAGGTCTCAAACTCCGCCCGCGAATTAAGCCCAGGCGTGGCGGTGACGACCCAGATCGAGGTGCTGCCATCGGCGGCCCTGACCACATAGCTCACCGATCCGGTGAAATCATTGGCGGTCACTCCGCTCGCTTGCGGCACGCCGCTCACCGTGGTCGTGGCATATTGCGAGAGGGTGAAGTGGGCTACGGCGCTGTTCTGTAGCTGGCCATAGGGAATTTCCACGTTCACGGTCTTCGCGATAGAGTCGATGATCCCGGCTGAACCTCCAAAATCAAAGCCAACGATGTCATTGGCGCTGGAAGGGGCAGTGCTGGTCAAGTTTGAAGCACTGACCGTGCCGGCATCGCCCACGGCAACCATCTTCGAAAGCGCGGGGGACCAGGCAACTCCCCGCAGAGTATTTGCCGTTCCCGATGCGCGTTCCGTCCAGCTGAGTCCATCCAGCGACGTGATGATCGTTCCTCCATCGCCTACGGCGGCGACGGCGACGCCGGTCGATGAAGCTCCGCGGAGCGGCGGGTAAACACCGGTGGAGACCAAATCCCAGTTTATGCCGTTAGAGGTACCAAGAATAGTTCCGGCATCGCCGACGGCGATCCCGTGCAATCCGACAGCCGCGGTTGCAAATAGTGCATTTGTAGTTACCGCCGGTAGAGGATACCAACCAATTAAGTCCATGGATCCCAATAGCAGTCCCGCATTGCCTACCGCTCCGCACTTCGTTCCCCAGCAATCAACGGCCCACAGCGTCTCCGAGGTATTGGTAGTCGCAGTACTCCATTGGATGCCATCGTAGGAGGTATATAATTGACCGCTATCACCGACAGCGATCCAGGTAGAGAAGGATGTAGAATACGTGACACTTCGGGCATAGGCCATGGTGATATTCCCGTTCGCCACCCAGGTGGTCCCCCAGTCGGTCGAGGTCCGTGTTACCCCCTGTGCTCCCACTGCCAGACAGACGACCAGAGCCGGTTCACAGTAGACATCGGTAAACGGTGTGGCACCGATGGAGGCGAGTACCTTTGTCCACGCGCTATCACCGGAGGGTGAAGCATAGATTTCGCCAGTGTCAGTGACCGCGACAAACTGCGTGCCGGACCAGGCGACGCTGGTGAAGTTGCCGGCGGTTTGGGACGAAAGCGCCGACCAGGTAGTCGGTTGCGGCGGCCCCAAGGTAACCGTCACCGTCCATGTTGCCTGCGTGCCATCCTGAGCGGTGATGACATAGCTTACCGGTGCCGAGAAGTCATTGAGGGTGACGCCGTCGAATTGCGCAACACCGTTTACCGTCGCCGTCGCGCCGAACGGGAGGGTGAACGAGGCGACGAGGGCGGTCACGTTCGTATCCGATGGGGCGGATACGTCGACAGTGTGGTTTACGTTCCCTATTGTCCCGGACGCCGGCAAAGAGGGAAACGCATAGCCGATAAAATATTTCTCGCTATTCGGTGCAATGACCACTGTCACCGTGTATGCCACCGAGGTCCCATCGCCGGCGATCACTTGATAGGACACCGGGTTCGTAAAGTTATTGGCCGAAACACCACTGGATTGGACAACTCCCCCCACCTTGACCGCCGCGCCGGTTGAGGTAAATGCGGCGGTGAGAGCGGTTACTGATGTGCCAAAAGGGACGGTCATGGCGACGGTTTTTGCCGCTTCATCGATCGTCCCGGACGCGCCCGCGACGGTCGGGAACGAGAAGGCGGTGAGGTATTTTGCCGAGCTTGGGGCGACTAAAACCGTGACAAGGTAGGTCGCAGTCGATCCGTTGGCCGCCGTCACCACATAGGGCACGGGGGTCATGAAATCATTGGCGGTGACGCCGCTGACCTGCGTGGTGCCACCGACGGTCACGTTGTTGCCGGACGTGGCGAAGCTTGCCACCAGGCCGATGGTGGTAGAACCGTAAGGCAAAACAACATTGATCGATTTTCCCGCTTCGTTAATGACACCGGTCGCCGCCGGATTCGCGAAGGTAAAGGCGGTGATTGCCTTGGCGGAGTTTGCCGCGACGGTAACAGTTACGGTGTAGGTCGCGGTACTGCCGTCGGCGGCGGTCACTATATAGTTAACCGGCGTCGTGAAATCGTTCACGGTGGCGCCGCTGGATTGTGAGATATTGTTGACCGTGACCGCCTGCCCTGTGGTCGCGTAGGTTGCCACCAGGCCCGTCAGGTTGGTCGCGAACAGGACGGTAACGTCTATCGTTTTTGTCGCTTCATTGATGGAGCCATAGGCGTTGAGGGAGGTGAAAGCGAATAAGGTGATGGCCTTTGCGGAGCCCGGCGAGGACAGCACCGTGACCGTGTAGTCGGTGGTGGATCCGTCCGCGGCGGTGACCTTGTATAGAACGGGAGTGGTGAAGTCATTTGCCGTGGTGCCGCTTACCTGAGTCGTCCCGTTGACGGCAACGCTCTGCCCGGTGGTGGCGAAATTCGCCTTTAAATCGACGGTGTTCGTCCCATAGGGGAGCAGGACCGTAATCGTCTTGGCCGACTCGTTAATCGTCCCGCTCACCGCGGGGGAGACAAAGGAGAACGCCGTCATCGCCTTGGCGCTGCTTGGCGCCTGGGTCACCGCGACGGTGTAGGTCGCGGTACTGCCGTTATCAGCGGTAACGAGGTAGGGAACGGGACCGGTGAAATCATTTTTGGTCGCGCCGCTGAACTGTTCGACGCCATTGACCGAGACGCTTCGGCCGGTAGTGGCAAACGCAGCGGTAAGCGCGGTGACATTAGTCCCGAAGGGGACCGTCACGTCAATGGTTTTCGTCTGCTCATTGATCACTCCGGTTGCGGCCGGCGCTGCGAACCCGAACTGGAAGATGGATTTCAGGTTTGATTTGGCGTGGGTGACCTTGCTGCAAGCACCGCTAAAGGCGGCGATAAAGAGAATAAGTAAAGCGATCAGCAACTGGCGGCAAAGGGAATTCGCGGTGTTCATGGCCCGTGTCTCGTGCGTGAGGTAGCTACCGGCCTAAGTATTAAGGAGTGCATTGAGTGCGGGGTGAAGCGAAGGAATCCGGTTGTTTCCTCCCTGTTTTTCTATCCACACCCATTACCCATTCATTTGTTACATAAAGAATTCTTTAGAGATTTATTAAGCTATTGTTGATAAAAGACTTCTTTCCCTCCTGCTATCGTCCTGCGTAATCCTTTATTAAATAAATGAATCAATAATATTCTTAACTTTCCTAATACTTTTTTTAAGTAATCGAAGCAGGGCACCGGCACGGTGGGGCAGGATCACCAGGAAAATTCGTTAAGGGATTGAAGCGCGGGTCTTTTGTTAGGGGAAGGGGCGGCCTCTATGTGGCAATGCTATCACCACGGAGAGACGCGAGGAGATGTCTCGCTATACTAAATCTGATCCAGCCGGTTGCGCATTTCAAACGATATCCCGACGCTTCTTACCCGGGTTGAGTAATCGGAAAGATCGCTGTTGTAGCCGTCGGCGGCCCAGAACATCAGGGGCAAGCCGCCCAGATTCAATGTCGCTTCCACCCGGTAGGTGTTGTAACGAAAAACATGTTCATAACCGGTGGTGTATTTCATCGTCAGTTTATAACCTTCAAACCACTTTTCGGTGAATTTCGTCGACGCCTTTACCATGATGCTGAGGCCGTCGACATGACTTCTGGCGAGTTGCCTGGCGTCGGTTTCCCAGGTATTAACTTCTTCCGGTTCGCCCTGCAGCAGGCCGTCGGCCAGGAAGTAGCGCGCCTGCAGATAGCTGGATACCGTGGCGGTTTTCATCTGGGGAATCGCGTACTGATCCTTCCACACCAGTTCAAGGTAGTCCCAGCCGCGGGACAGGTAGTCATTGGCGAAATATTCCTGTTCGCCATCGTTGGCGAATTCGCTGCGCAGGTTCAGGTAGGAGGTTTCTGAATTGATTTTCTGGCCATTGGATTCATGGGCATAGCCGAAATCCAGGTAACGGTTTTTCGAACCCAGCCAGTAACGACCGAACAATTTGGGATTGAATCTTTTGCCCAGCACCGGCGACGAATTACGGGTGCCGATATACTGGCCAAAGCGCCCGCTGAAAGCAAAGTAGGGAAAGGGAAATCCGCCCCAGGTGTTGTGGTCCGCCGTGCCGGAGTGAAACAGGGGATACATCTGCGACAGGGTAAAATCGAGATAGGCGACGTCATTGCTGTCGAAGGTGTAACCGACGGTGTTCGGTTCGTAGCTCTGTAACTTCAGCGGACGGTCGCACGCCGCTTGGCAGTTTTCCTGCGCTCGGCCGGCGCCGCTGCCGGCGCAAAACAGAAACACAGCGCAGGTAGTGAATTTCACGAGGTTCCCGCTCATCTTGTTCATATTTTTAGGTCCTTTGGCATGGGGTGCAGGTGGTGAATCGGCCAGGCCGCCGGATGGCGCGGGCGGTAACCGGCTTTGCCGCGGATATCCTGCGCATGGCGTCGCGGTCTCAACGGGGCGTTGATGGGCAGTGGCCGGGTCAGGTTGTCCTTTATTGGGAAATATAGTTAATTATTTACCGTTTGCAAGCGAGCGACTGGGCACGCTGTAGTCGGCGGCGGTGAGTGTTTTGGTGTCGATGTCGACAAGCGAGTTCGCTGGGAAATTTATTGCGCCGGTAGTGGTAGGACGGGTTGGAGTGGTGAAATTCTAGGCAGATTGTTACTGTCCAGGGCCTTGCGCGGGAGAGTGTCAGGCTCGGTGGAAAGTAGATATTTGAGGGAGGATCTCGGACAGCTCACCGCTAGTATGCCGGTCCGGTCCGGGCGTCGAGGACGGTATACGGTGGCTAGGACCGTCTTGATCGCCTGGGAGGTTGAGCCAGCCGGCGGTTTACCATTTTTGGATCCAGATTTCACCGAAGGAAGCGGTGGGGTGATCTGACTGGCCACAGCCATGATGACGAGGTCGCGCCGCTGGCCTTTATAGTCGGTAGAGCTGATGACGGCCGCGAGATGTTTTTTGGTGGCGGACTGGTCGGTCAAGGGAGAGGCCGCCCGGATGGCATCGCAGTACTAAAAGGAAGTGACAATCGACTCCATTCCGGATTGACCCACACCTGCGGCAGACGCGGGGTTGCCTCCTTACGGTCTTCTTGCGTCAGGTGCTGATCGGCATCGCGCTGTTTCAGAAAATCAATGGAGTCTTCCGCTTCGGCATTGCACGCCGACGGCAGCGTGCCTAGCCTTCCATAAAGTTATTCATAGGGCATTGGAAAACTCAGCAGCTACAATCAAAACTGTGGCCGTTGCCCCGTGTTTGTGCTTTTTTTTTATTTCAACAATGTTATTATTGCCTATGGTGGTGTATCCTTTTTTCGGTTGTTTGTTTGCCGTGCGATAGCAAATCAACCAGATACACTGGTTTTTTCAAGCCCCGCAAACGACAGATGCGGGTATGATTCTTCTCGATGACCAACTTAATTAAAATGAAAGATTTCCTGAAAAACATATCGCTCACGATTGTCACGTTGGTAGTGCTATTTGTTGCGCTAGAAATTCTTTTTAGTGTGACCCACCTGTTTAATGCATCAAGATCCTGGTCCGAACCGGATGATATGCTGGGTTATCGCTTTACGCCCAATGCAAAATACTGGGATAGACTGGAAGGTGGCCATTGCAGCGGTGTAATCAATGAGTATGGCTGGCGCGATGTGACGTGGAACAAGAATAAAGCGCAGGATACCTATAGGATTGCGGTTGTCGGTGACAGTTTTGTCGCTGCTATGCAGGTGGAATCCGACGAAACTTTCCTAAAGATCGCTGAAAAAGAAATTAATGACACGGGTAAACATAAAGTCGAAATAATGAATTTTGGTCGTAGTGGATTCACTACGACCGAAGAACTGCTGGTCATCAGGGATCAGGTCATGCAGTTTTCCCCCGATCTTGTGGTGCTCGCATTTTTCCCTGGAAATGATATACGTGATGTTGTTAGAGAGCTAGCGCCGAGCAAATTGCGGCCTTTTTTCGTTTTGGATCCTGATTCAAAGGCACTGTCACTGGACCTTTCCTTCAACCTAAGCAGGGAGTACAGGATAAAAAGTTTGTTGAATCCACTCAAACAGCATTCGACTTTCGTATCTTTTCTTTTCGAGAATTTTAACAGGATATTTGCTACCAAACAGCAGGAAGCCTATAGCGATACGGATCGGAGCCAGCCCGTAAAAATAGGGGGGTATTCGAGTCTTGCCACCTCTACCCCGGATGTACGTTATGTGCGTGCTTTTGACATGAATATCCTGCTGATCACGGAGATTGCAAAAATACTAAAAGGGCACGCCGGATTCTTGCTGGTGAACCTGGATAGCGAAGGTTGGAGTATAGCGGAGGAGGAACAGTTCCGAAAAGTCGATCCCAGCTTTGATCCTTTTTATTTCGACACTAGGCTGCAGTCTCTGGCGAAAAAACTCGGCGCCCATTTTCTTGGTTTACAGACAGTGTTTCGGGATGATTGGAATAAACATCAACAGGATTTGCACTGGAAGCACTGGAACTATGACGGTCACAAGGTGGTTGCGCATAGCCTGGCAGGAAAATTATTGGAAATCATCGATTCCCGAGGCCGATAAAGTCATAGCCGGCGCAATCGAGTCACCTGGCGGCTTGTTGAAAGACGCCAACAAGCAACGTAGTGCATGACGGACTAAAAAAACCCAACAACACCGGATAAAGGCGCATGTGAGGAAATCCGCCAACGGGCTTTGTTCATTACCAAAAGCAGTAAACGATTTTCTGCCGCCGAATCATTCATTACGTCCAATGCGGCGACTGATCGAAGAAGCGTTGCATAGGGTTGATCGGCAATATCACAAAATTGCATGCGGAAGCCGGCCGGGAATCAATCGCGCCGGAGCGCGTATTCCCAGCCCCATTGTCGCATGCGCTCTATACCATCCGTAGCGAACGGCAGCTGGTCAAGAAAATCCGCTACAACCTGCTGTATCGCTGGTTTGGGGGTCTGGCTATGAGGGTATGGCTTCTGGGAACCCGCCGGGTTCGGACGATCGCGACGCCATCGTAATATCGCGCTACGAAAGAGAAAAAACACCGAAAGCCGTACCGCAAGGATTTCAGGCTGGGCAGGATTGGCGGTGGATTGCCGGAGTCAAGGCGCGCTATACTTCGGCTGGTCTGGCAAGAGAGGGTTTTTTTCCTATTCTCGTGCAGGGAATTTCAGCCATGAAAACGTCAATTCTCTTGCTACTGGTGCTTTTGACGGTGATGCCCGTCACCTCCCGGGCCCTGGAAGTGTATCGCACTGTCCTCAAGGACTGCGCCACGGTCACCGGTCTGGTGATAGCCGCCGAAGACGGCCAATTGGATATGCTTACGGTTGCAGGCGGTCACGCGCACATACCGCGAGATCAGATATCCAGCGTTCTGGTCTACAACAGCGTCAGCAATCCGATGCGCGAAATCCTGCTGGACGAAGCCTTGCAGGTTAAACTGGTCGGCATCCATGTGCAGGAGCAGGGTCCGGCCTTGTTCAGCGGATGGGCGGTGCGTTTCGTCGACGACCTGGTGTTCTTCTACGGTCGCGACGGCAAAAGCTACAATCTGGATATTCACAAAATCGTTCAGATCGACGCCAGCATCGACGCTACGGCCACGCGGATTGCAACGGAAACCAGCAAGGATATCGTGTTCGGTTACGGCCGCAATTTTCCCGAATGTGGATTCAAGGCGGAACGCGTGGATGATGCCGTTCTACAGCCCATGCAGATTCTCAGCGACCAGATAAAAATCGAAAAATGGTATTTGAATTTCCAGAAGGGATTCGAACGCCTGTATCGATTCCAGCAACGCACGCTGTTTTACGCTAAACCCCGCTTGTACCAGGAGCAGAGCCGCATCGGCGCCTATTATTTTCTGGGCAGACAAGGCAGCGAAGAGGAAACTCCCAAGGAATTGCATAGCGATCTGCCCGCTTTTTTTTACTGGGCCGGCGGCAAACCTTATCTTTACCAGCACCAGTCCTGGGTCGGCGCCAAACCTTCGGATATCGCGCCGGCCGCCGAACCGGTGTTCGCTTTCGCCTCCGACGTCAAGGCCCATTTGTTTCACGGCTCGTTCATTATTTCGCTCAACAATCCGGTGCCGGGATATCCCAGCATCATTACGCTGGCCCAGGAAAACACCTCCCAGGGGCGACAATTACTAAGGCAGCAGACCGCCGTGCAAACCACCTTCAACTACATGGCCTACACTGGCGTGGATTATGGGCGGTGGTCGATTTCCGGAGGGTTTCTCTACCCGGTATTCGGCCTCCAGACCGGCGGCGCGGATGGCATGTTTCGCGAAGTTCTGGCAAGCAAAGGTTCGCCCAGCGCGCGCTATCGTTACACCGGCGACAACTACCAATTGCGCGCCTTGTATACCTACACTAATTACCGAGTGCAAAATCCGACCATTAAGGAGGTGGCGGCCTATCCCTCGCAATGGCTGCGTTCCAGCGGTGGCGACAATACGGTTTTGTTCGAAAACATACGCGCATTCTCCAGCCGTTATTTGGATGAATTCGACTTCACTAACCACTATATTCGGCTGGGCGCGGATTGGGACATGACATCAGAAGTTCGCCTGGGGCTGGACGAAATCGCGCTGCTTGGCAGCTACCGTGAAACCTTGCATGACAGCCAGGACCCGAGCGCCGCCACTTACCATGATCAGGTCAGGTTCCGGCACTATATTACATCGGCTTATGTCAGGCATGAGTTCGACAAGCGCATTGCCATATCACTGTACCTTAACCAGTTCCGCCGCTTGCAACGGTCCACCTATCTCGACCAACATGACAGCAATGATAATGATAAAATATCCCTGGTTACGATTTTCGAGTTCATCCTCTAGAATCGCGGCCGTCCTGCTGATGCTCGGTTTGCTGCCATCGGCAGCGGTGGATGCCATCACCTTAAACGGCGTTTATTTCGGCACCTGCGACCGTGAATTGGGGGTCATCATCAATGTCGACGCGGCCGATATACAACTGCTCACCCTGCAAGGCGTGATCAAGACCGTATCGCGCTTCGACATTATCTATCTGGCCGAGTATCCCCTGGGAAATATTCCTATCCATAGCGTGCAAAACGTGGACGCCAAGCCGGTCACTTTAGTTTACACTTTGAGCGATTTCGTGGCGCGGGAACTGGTGCGCGGGTGGCCCATAGATTTTTCCGACCAGAGCATCCTGTTTCTGACCAGCGACGGCGATGAATTGGTGATAGCCCGCGAGGACATCGAGGCGGTGACCACGGTCGAGGATGTCGCGCCTGTCGTGATGAAGAACGCCGCACGTGCCAACTACTATTTCCATTATCCCGCCCTGTTCAAACACTGCCAGGCCGAACGCGACCGGGCGACGAAGCCAGACGATGATAACGACGTCTATCCGCAGCAATTGATCGGCAACCCCCTGTTGATAAAATCAAGCCTGGATCAGTTAATGGCGGGGCACCAGCTGATCAGCGCTTATAAACGCAACGAGAAGTTCTATGCCGTGCCCATCATTTACGGCAACGACACCAGCATCGGCCTGTGGTACAACTTCAATTCACGTCACGGCGCTTCCGGCGCGCGCAACAACAGTGTCATCCCGTTCATTATCAGCGATTCCTCCGATGGCCCCTTCGGCTTTCAGCGCCGCATCGTTACCGGTTCCGACTTCATGCCCTACAGCGTGCACGAAGAACCTCAGACCCTGTTCAGCTATGCCCTGAAGGCGGATTATTTTCACTTTTCGGTGATGTTCGATCCGTCGGCGATTCTGACCGGCGCCAATTATTTATGGAAGAAGAAGGAACTGGACAGCCACGACGATCGCATGATGGAGGCTTTTCATCTTACGGGAGGTTTCGACTGGGGTCGTTACGCCCTGGAGCTGGCGCTGCCCAGTTATATCATCGGCGTGCGCGATGGCGACTTTTTCGCTAATGACAGCAATGCGATGTTCCGCTACGGTGTCAGCTATCGCAACCATTGGGTTGACAGCAGTTTATATTACGGCCGCGGCAGCAACAGCACCAAAGACACGGAGCGGGATTCGCGGGCAAGCGACAATTCCGACGAGGCCAATACCCATGGTGATACGCGCAACCGGTTGACGACGGCACGCTGCAATGTAGCCTTGAATTATTTAACGCGTTGGCGTCCGATGGTCAGTTTGATCTACCGCGTTTACGAATTCCACCGTGACCCCGACCCCGACGGTTATGGTGCATTCGATTATCGCAGCCTGTCCCTGACTCCGGTCGCCACCCTGGGCTATAAGTACACGCGCGATATCACCCTGTCCGGCTACGTTGCGGCCGAGCACAATCACCGACATTATGACGACCCGACGCAAGCCCCGGGCAGCGACAAGGCCACGCATTTCAAAGCCGGCGGTGCCATTATGTTGACTTTCTGATGCTTGCCGAAAGACCGCGAAGTCGGCTTACCGTCCTGCGGCGCCCGGCAACCGGTACCTAACGGAAATGGCGGCCCCCTTGTGCGGCGTGGCCAGCGCTGACTAGTAAGCCACGGGGGGCTGATGGAGGAGGAGGGCGCGGTTTACCATAAGTCATATTCCGAGACATTGTTGCTTTGTCCATTAAACATTTATTTATCAACTTGTTGATATTTGGTTTTATTTACAGGGATCGTAGCTGTGTAAAAATGCGTGAAACCGTTTAAAATGGACCCCTAAAACAACAATCTTCTGTACACGCTACACTATGAAGTACCTGCTGCCCGCAACCGTAATTATGTTCCTTGGGGTTGGTTGTCTCCAGGGGGCAAACGATCGCACTGATCATCCCGCCAGTGATCTTTCCCGACCTGGTGTAACCATCGGAACTCAGGACGCTAGCTACGAAATCGAGCAGGGAGAGGAACTTGATATCGAGCTGCAGGTTTCTTCTGCGCCTGATACGCGGGTCCGCTATGCCATCATCGATGGGCCCGAGCATGGCGTCCTCTCCGGCGCTGGTTCGCGATACAGTTATAAATCCAATGCCGACTTCATTGGTGTCGATCGCTTTCGATATCAGGTCAGCGATGATAAAACGACAAGCGTGCCGGCAATGGTAACGATCAACGTCGTTCCCTTCAATAATCCGCCGGTGGCTGCAGCGGGGCCGGATATTCAGGCATGGGCTTTCGAAGAAATCCAATTGGATGCATCTGCCAGTACAGATGTCGAAACCCGGAATCTGTCCTTTTACTGGAAACAGATTGCCGGCACAGTGCCGGTTCGTTTGTTGCATGCGGACACGGCGATGCCTTCGTTTGTCAGCCCGATGGATAATGGCGACTATGTGTTTCAGGTCACGGTAAGTGACGGCGTTAAGACCAGTGTCGATTCAGTGACCATGACCGCCATGGCATTTACCGGTAAAAGCGTCGTACCCCACTATAACCCGTTTTTTGATATATTTGATGCGCCCTGGGAACTGATTACCGGGCTGCAGATTCCCTTTGACAGGGGGTTGGACTTCTGCAATATCGTCGTCAAGGGAGATACGCTCTATGCAGCCAATGGCGGTTACGGATTGACTATTTTTGATGTCAGCGATCCGACCCATGCGGTTTTTCTCAGCAAGAATTACAACTATTTCGGTCAGCCCTATGGCATGAAAGTGGAAGCGCTAGCGGTAGATGTTGACGGACACTATGCCTATTTAGTCGATACCTTCTACGGATTTATCGCTTTTGACGTTACCGATAAGAAAAATCCCGTCGTAGTCACCCGCCGTTATGAGTACTTGCTCAGGGACATTAAAGTTATCAACGGCATCGGATATTTTCTCTATCTGGATAAACTGGCGATTTGGGACTTGTCGGACCCCGCTAACAATGTACTGCTGGCAAGCATCCCGTTCAGCCACACGGAGAACTCCGCTGACGGCAACATCATGCTCAAGATCTCAGGATCCTTTGCCTATATCAGTAACACTTCGGAAGGTATCGTCATCGTGGATATCAGCGACCCGAAAAAACCTGTCCGCAGGGGATCGTTTCCCCTGATTCAGATCGCAGGAGGTTATATCGAGGTGGGGAACGGAAAGCTATATTGGGTGACGTTCTATGGATTGATTATTCTCGATGTGAGCGACCCTGAAAACATCACGGAAATCAGCGCGACGGACATAGACGGGCTAGGTGATCTGCAGTTGGTGGGTACCACCTTGTATACCGGAGTGTTGAAAGCGATCGATGTTTCCGATCCGAAAAATCCCTCGGTGGTGGCGGAATATGACATGGTGACTGGTGTTGATAGTTTCGGTTTACGGCATTCGGGAAATCCCGTTGTCCATAAGGGTCATGCTTTAGTACCGATCAATTCATATGTCGAGGTTATCAATGTAGAGGAGCTCACGCTGGGCGTGCCGCGGCGAAATTTGCCATTGCCCTCGCTGGCCTTCAGCAGCCATCTCAAGGACAAGTATCTATACCTGAGCGACCTTGTTGGAGAAATTGCGATCGTCGATGTCACTGATCCGCTCGGTCCCGTAAGCCTGGGGGCAACGTATCCCAATGTCGACATCGGAGCTATTGCGGGGATGAGGGCCAATTATGGTTATTTGTATATTTCCTCGCTGCGGGGACTGAGTATTTTTAATGTTACCGTGCCAACGGCGCCGACTTATGTTCGGACAATAGGTGCTGCGGAGATTCCGGATTTCTATTGGCTGGGGCAGATTGATTTCAAAGGCAATATCGGCTATTTGACCGGTGGTGCGCAATTGCAAATCGTGGATTTCAGCAATCCGACGTCACCCACTCCGGTGGGAATGTATAAATCGAATCATGGTCCGCAAGGCATCACCGTCGAGGGGGATATTGCCTATGTCACCAGTTCCTTCGATGTAGAGGTGCTGGATATAGGCAATCCGGTCGCGCCGACTCGCCTCGGGGCCTATGAGTATTTTTCGCCCGGTAAGCCACATGTCAAAACGACGAAATATTATACTCACCTGTACGTTTCGGACGGGGGGCGCCTGGCAATTTTCGATGTCAGCGTCCCCTCGGCAATACGTGAAGTGGGAAGTGTGATATTTCATGCCAGCGGCTATGCAGTTGTCGGAGATTATGTCTACATGGTGGATGAGGGATCGATTTTTATTGTCGATGTTCGAAACCCCGCCAATCCTGTTATTGCGGGTCGAATGGATACCCGAGGCGTCGCTGCCGATGTCGCCAGCGATAGCAAATACTTGTTCATCAACAATGTTGTCAAGGGGTTGGCGGTCGCTCCGCTATTTCCCATCGAGGTCAAACTAAATCAGGACCTGCAAAGGGTGCCGGCCGGCAGCACGCTAAACTATCAAGTATCCTGGGATCATGCGATGACAGACGATGGCATCCGTGTCAGGTGTGAAACCACACAGGGTGTCTGTATCGTCTCGAATGTGCAAAACGAGGCAAGATCGGCGGATATCCGCTGGCAGCTTACCGAAGCCGTCGACGATGCCGAAATCAAGGTGTATGTCGGGACGAACAATTACTATATGGCCGCGACGGATCAATTGAAAATATCGCCGAATTAGCTTGCCGGGTGGTTCATGGCGGGCTAGGTTCTAGTGTTATTCTTTGCGTGCCCCGGATGTTGGCGGCAGTGGTCGCTATCGAAACCCACCATTATGAACGGCACCCGGATGATGCGGCACGGCAGCGAAGCCGTTATCTTCCGCCCCGGCGGCCAAGTTTCCGCAGTTTGGCGACGCGCCGAGCGCGAATGAATGCTGCGGAGTGAATGCAGCGGAGGACAACCGCAATGGCACCGGATCGCCGAGGGCCAAAACGGCGTAATCCATTTTGCTGCGGGATGGCCGTGCGGCGGTATTTGAGTGGCAAGAATCCAGGCAGGTCGTCCTTACCCGGGGCATCGACCGGCAGGGTTTTGGCTAGGGTAAAAGGGTGGGTTCGAGCAAGTGGTGTGGTTCGCTCCGCTGCGTGAGCGATCGCGGCTCCAGGGCGTGGGCGAAATACTTGATAAAAATGATATAAAACATAGCCTTGAGACAGCCTGGCCGGATGGCCAGGTAACGCCATTCATCAACCGCAAGTTTTTGGGACCTGAATTGCCCGCCCTGCGTCTTACTCCTTATCAGGCTTGCTGGCACCCCACGCGGGGTGACGCAAATACAGTCAAAGCACCGAATGGTATACGGAACTACTCATGGGAAGTCATTGGCAACACCGCGAGGTTCATGATACACAAGCGAATAGCCCAGCAGCGCGAGCGAATTCCATGGTGGATCAAAAAGACAAAAAGGCGTTTTTTACCCGCTGTATACATGAAAACATGCAGTCACTGTATTCCGTCGCCACGCGCCTTACCCGCAGTGCGGCCGATGCGGAAGATCTGGTGGCCGAGGCCGCGGGTAAGGCCTGGTCGGCTCTGGACAGTCTGGTGGATCCGGACAGGTTCCGTCCCTGGATCTTCAGGATCCTGCACAACTGCTATTGCAGTGAGTACCGAAAAAAAAGCATACGCCCCAGGGAGACGGCTTACGATGAAAATCCCGCCGACGAAGTCAGTGAAATCGCCAGTCTGCTGATCGATCAACCCAACGAATTCCTGCTCTGGTGGGCCAATCCGGAACAGGAAGTGTTTAACACGCTGCTAGGCGATGCATTGTCTCAGGCAATCGCCGGCCTGCCGGAAAAATACCGGATCCCCGTGGTGCTGATCAATATCGAAGGCCTGTCCTATGACGAAACCGCCGATGTGCTGGGTGAATCCCCCGGCACGGTCAGATCGCGCATGAACCGCGGGCGGACTCTGCTGCAAAAAGCGCTCTGGCAGCACGCAAAGGATGCAGGTCTTGTTACAGATAACCGCATGATGGAGTCAAAATCATGAACAACAAATCCGACAAACCCGAAGTAACTGACAGTGATTGTCTGCAGGCGTTTGATCACCTCTATGCGTATATCAATGGCGAGTTGAGCGACCCTCGCTCCGTCGCCATGATCGAACACCATCTGAGCCACTGCCGCAGTTGCTACAGTCGTGCGCAAATGGAACGGGAAATCAACGACCGCTTGAAAAACTCAGGTCAGCCTAAGCCGCCCCCCGGTCTCAAGTCCCGGCTGGACAAGCTGATTGACGAATTCGAAGACGAGTAAGCAGCCACCATGGGAGTTCGCGCGGCCCTGGGGCTGCTGCTATCGCTGCATACCTGCACCGTCGCGGCGGACTACACGCCAGCCAAGGTGGCGTATGACCTGAGCAGCGGGAGTCCGCGGGCGGTAGCGAAACTGCTGGATCGCCTGAGCCTGCTGCAAAACTTGTACGGCAATAATTCGTTCGACGCATCCATCGTCGTGGTCATACACGAAGCGGCCATTCCATTTTTTACCCTCAAGAATCAATACACTGAACTTCAACAACGAGCGAAGGATCTGACCCTGGGCGAAGTCATCCAGTTTCGTGTCTGCCGTGCCTCGGCAAAATTGCAGGGGTTTATGCCAGGGGACTTTGACCACTGGATACAGCTGGTACCGATGGCTGATGCGGAAATCATCATGCTACAGCATGCGGGTTACGCTTATATAAAGTAGTCTGTCAGATCGCGCGAAATATTTTTCAATATAATGCAAATTATCGGACCTGATCTTCATTCGCCGCGTCTTCCTAAACAGTACTGCCCAACATTAACTGTAAAGGAGAACTTACATGTCCGAGAAAAAGAAACTTGTTGTTGTGGTAACCAGAGGCCTTGATGATGAACGCGCATCGGTCGCGTGGAGCGTGGCCAATGGTGGCCTGGCCTCCGGCTACGAAGTTACCATGTTCCTGGTCAGCGCCGGCGCCGACTGGGCGCGCAAGCGTGCCGCACAAGTCGCTCGCCTCAATCCGCTGGACCCGCCCGTGGGCGAAATGATGAAGAATATCATCGACGATGGCGGCAGCATCCTGGTATGCCCACCCTGCGCCAAGGTACGTGGTTATGAAAAGGAAGACCTCATCAATGGCGCCGAGCTGGCCGGTTCCACCGCCATGCTCGGTATCGTAAGCGAAGGGGCGGCAACTCTGACCTTCTAAAGCAGTCTGCCCGAACCCCGGCGCCGGGGTTCAGGCAGTCGGCTCCGGCAACCGCCGAATACAACGAAAAATTCAGGAAACACCAGATGCCGTACCACCTCTACCACGGCGACTTAGTAGCTGGCCTGTTTATCCTTATAAGTGCTGCCAGGAAGTTGGATGCGATTTATGCACCCGACATTATTGGCAACCGACGGCAAAGTAGGGGAGGATTTGCCGACCCCAGTTTGGTCGACCCTAGCCGGATCTGCGTCGTTGCACCGGTTGCCTTTCTCTTGCGGTGCGGGGATAGGTCAGAGCTTACTGAAGAATGCGGCGAGGGACCGAGTTTTTACCATAACAAATAAATTTTTTTCAGTTGATCGGCATCCTTTTCTGCCTGAGTATCCTCAAGTAAAATACAGTAACGTCGAGGAGGGTGTAAAAGTGTCAGTCAGGATGTTATGTTCAATTACGGTTACAAGCTGTTGTTTTTTTGCGGGTTGTGCCGCGACAACACTTAACATCAGTCCCACCAGCAACGCAGATGCTGTTAAGGTGACCATCAGCCATGCAATGTGGCCGGCGCCCCCGGCTATCGTCGTTGATCACGGCGAAGCATACGATGGTGAAACGCTTGCCGCGCGCGCCTTCGTATGCCTGCCGAACGGGAACGCCTTGATCGCGGACAAAGACCAGGAAAGAACTGCCGCAAAAACGGCGAAACAAGATGTTTCGGTGTTAAACCCGGATGAGGCTGTCGCGGAACTTGACACTTCAAGAGTAAACATTGCCCAATTCGTAAAGCGTAAATTAGGCATCGAGATGGCCGAGGGTGTTTTAGTTGTGCCCCAGACGCGGTATCCCGAATTGTTGACGGCGCTGGCGCATCAGGATATTTCGGAACGTCAGCTTTACGCCAGATATTGCCGTAGCGCCGCGTTTGGCGTATTCGTAGGTAATTTTGGTGCTGACAGCTTGAGCTGGCAAAGAAAACCGGGGAAGCTGAAGATATCTGAGATGCGCCACACTGATCCGAAAATTGCACGACTCGATTCGCCAATGCTCATCGCCGAATCAGGCCACGCCTATGAGTTTATGTCATACGATAGAGGCATCAGAGCTTCCGGGATCTCGCTGGGCAGCAGCGACAGCTTAATTTATGGCCCGGCGGATTTCCAGTACCCGGGAAAGATCGCGGTTATCGGCGCCGCGCGTATTTTGCGTCCTCCGATGGATAATCATACGCAGAATATCAGCTTGTCAGAAAGCATGCAGGCGGCCAACGACCTGACCGCAAACATTAAACATGTACTGGAGGGCAAGGGATACCAGGTTGTTTATGCTCAAGCCGCCGGTATCGCCTTCGACTCCCCTGGTTTTATCGACAGGGCAATATACGAAGATCTAAGCAGCCAAGTCGATAACGTCAAACAACGCGTTACCCACCACAGCGCCATCAAGTATCTTGCCGAATATGATACAGATGAAGAGTTAAAGAGTGTCGCCACCAGGTTATTTACGAATCTAAACGCTGTTCTGGACACCAATGAGTCGGATCTGGTTGCCCCAGTGCCTGGGGATCTCACAACGCTCGCGCGCCATACCGCGTCCGATACAATCTGCGTTGTCAAACTTGACGGTGCCAAGTATTCCAAGGGTCAAAAACTCATGTATCTGGCCGCCGACGCTGCCGCACTGACGTTGACTTGTTTCGAGGCTGCTTCCCAACGACTTGTGTGGTGGCAGTCTTTTTATGAAACGGATGTCAATCCCATTGCGCTGAGCTATGGAGATTACCAGAAGATTCTTAACTACTTCCCACAGCAAAGCCAAGCCTCATTTACGGCGTGCCGTTATGAGACTGACCTAAGAGCACATGTTTGTCCGCGGCTGTATCTGAATCCCGCGCCCTACCAGGAGCAAAACATGTGGTAGGCCTCATGGACCCGGCAGGAGATGTCGTCGGTCTGAAATAACAGGTTGAAGCGTCATGGCCATGCATCCAAGTAAATTCCTGCATTTTGCCCTGCTTTTCCTCTATATATGTAGTTCGATGTGCCATGCCGCGGCGGCCGGCAAAGGCAATGATTTCTCTCTCGCCATCAGTGGTGGAGTCAGCCTCGGTGCCTATGAGGCCGGTTTGAATTGGACCATAGTCAACTATCAGAAAAGCGACGGCGGCAGCCATTTGCGCTCCGTTACCGGGGCTTCCGCCGGATCCATCAATGCGCTGCTGTCGGCGGTGAGCTGGTGTCTTGATGAGGGGCTAGCCAGCCAGCAACAATCCGCCATTGCTGCTATCGTCGGCGGTGATGGTGGTGTCTTTAACAGCGCGGGAAACAATCTGTTGCGCGAAATCTGGCTGCGCATCGGTTTTGACAAATTGCTGCCGGCGGACCAGATCAGAAATGAGCTGTATATGCCCGAGGACGCATTATTGACGCGGTACGCTTTCCGGGAAGTCATAGCGAAAATCGTTAAACTCGCCGAATTGAGAATATTCAGCAACTGCGCTATACCCATGGGATTGGTGGTAACACGGGTAACGCCCTTGGCGCTGAAAATAAAAAACGTGCAGATTAACAGTACACGCATGGTCATACCGCTGCTGGTGCGGGCGGGCGGCGACCATGGTCTGGAATTTCATGGCCTTTTGCTGCCGGAGGAGGAAAAGCGATTTGGCAGTGTCATCTATTTACCGACGCTGGATCCTGTCGCCAGGGACGTAAAGCTGAGTGCCCGGCATTCGGCCAGCTATCCCATAGGGATAAAGTCAGTTATTACGGCCATACTGACCTCCAGTGCCTACCCGGTGGCATTTGGTCGGATAAATCTGGCACATTGCCAACCCCTGGCCTACGGCGATCTGCAGGTGAACACGGAGAAGGAATATTTCAGTCAACGCGCGCTAAATCACTTTCAGACGGAGGAAGTGACAAACGGGCAATACCACTGCCCGCAGGGTACCGCTCTGGCGAGGGCCGAGTTTGTCGATGGCGGCGCATTCGATAATCTTCCAGTCGGGTTATCTGCGCATTTGAACCAAATCGAGCGTGGCGACGCGCCGGTGGCGGGTAAGTCCGTGGTAAAGCATGTTAACTACTACTATATGGATCCTGACAACTTGCGCCCTGGGGGACGGAAGGACCGATCAAAGACAGCGCTTGGTTTCTCCTATGACGCTAAAGTCATGTCTTTCGACATTGTGGAGCAGCTGCGCTTTCTCCTTGGCAGCAGTAAAGCCAGTAGCGACAATGAGCTATACAACAGTTTTCGCTGGAATCCTATTCCCAAGGATGATCTGTACCTGACAACGCGTTTCGCTCCGCTGACGGGAAAATACTGGGGACACTTCGGCGCTTTCATCGACTTTTCGTTTCGCGAATATGATTATTTTGTCGGCATCTACGATGGAATCGTCGCATTGAGCGAGCAGCGATGCGCTGCTTTTAACGACGCGGAAGGCGTAGCATCGGAACGGCAGTACCGAGCCTGCGTCGACGACAATTTTTTCAAGATATACAATCAGCTGAACAGATCTGGTGATATTGTCCTGGCTTACATGATTCGTCTGCTGACCAGTTACGAGAACGAAAGTCGCGGCTTTTCCAGTGACGATCTCAGGGAAAAACTGCGTCAGCTCCCTGGTTCAGCCTGCCTGCAGAAAAATGCCGCCGATGCATGCGGGATGCAACCCGACGATCGTCAACGGGTGCGCAAGCTCACCATGATCCACGACGCTCTGACAAAACGCACAGAGCGGCTGCGGGCGGCAAGTGACGTTGAGTATGCCGGGCAGGATAGACAGGTGGCATTTACCGATTTTATTTACGCGTTAAAGGGAGCCGGTTATCCATCTGGTCACAATGAAGCGGTGCTGGACTATATTCTGGAAAATGCAGACCGTGATCCGAACACCTGGTACCGGCCGTTGGTCACAAGAGCCAGTCATCGCCTGATTAAGTTGGAGAATACCGAGCTTTATACGGAATACGACAAATCTAACCACGCCGATGGTGCGCCAACTCCGAACAATGCTGCACTTTCAGATGCCACGCAGTCGGTGGCGGATCAAGGGACAGATTTCGGAAATCTCAAACCGGTAGCAAAATTTTCCGTTTTTGCCAGCGCCGTGGTGGCCAACACGCTTGTCGGATTTGACAGTCGGTTATCCTTGACACAATCCTCCTCCCCGGAAATAGGCGCATGGGCTTTAGTTCCCTATGAGCTTGGAATAGACGTGCGCAATGGGGGGATGGTCGGTTCCTGGGAACCCAGCTGGAATATGGGAGGCAATCATTTTCTGAATCTTAAACTCATGCCTTACGATAACAATCGCTACGGAGAGTATGATGTTCATATGAGTCAAGTGGATGTACTTTACAAGTATCGAACGGGATTTGCTATCAGTTCGGTCGCAATAGGTGGTAACTGGACGCGAACTTATAAGGATTGGGGCGGCGAAACCCGACAATTCAATCATGGATTGGCGGCGCACATAGGCTTGCTGGCCGACAAACTGCGCATCAGCATCGGCAAACACGCTTATGACAGCGACTATTTTCCAGGTAACAACTTCTATTTGACGTTCAGTCTTACCGATGTGCCCGGACTGTTTTATTGGCTGCACGAAACCTACAACGCAGGCCCCGGGGAAGTTCGACGTGAAAACCAGAAATTTTTTCCTTAGTCAGCCGCTATCGGGCGGGGTAACCATCCAAATGCATGTATATCGGACGTGCCTGGCCCTTGAAGTCCGTGCTGGCGCAGACTTATAGATTGGCGGATCGGCGGGCGAAGATGCCGGGGGGTATAAAACACAATAGATTCTTCGCTGGCATCGATCGAGTCGCTGTGGTTAAAGTTAAATAAAGCTTATAAGAATCAATGGGTGGTGTTTCTGGGCTCACCGTTCAACCAGGCATCCATATCACTGGCGGCCATGGGTCTGGCGATGCCGAATCCCTGACCAAAACGACAGCCCAGCTGCACCAGCTTGTTCCATTGACTTTCCGTTTCCACACCTTCGGCAATGGCCCTGATTTTCAGGCAGTCGGCCAGTAGAAGTAAAGAGCGTATGATGGCGGCATCCTTGCAGCTCCGGTCTATCTGGCTGATGAAGAGGCGGTCGATCTTTAATTCAGAGATATGGGTGTTGCGAATGGACTTGAACGAGGTGAAACCACTGCCGAAATCGTCAAGACTGATATGAAAACCCATGGCGATCAAGTCGACCAGGGTGCGATTCGACGTCGTGCTGCTGGAAGCCAGAGTTGTTTCCGTGATTTCGAAAGTGATCGTCTCGGGAGACAACTGATACCGTGACAGGGACCGTGACAACCAGTTGCAGAACGATTTGTCGTCCAATACACGTGGTGAAAGATTGATGGATAGGGGTGTAGACCGGCCATCTTTGTGCCATATGAGCAGCTGGTCGAATGCCATTTCGATAGTCTCATAGGTGATGTCACGAATCAGATTGCTGCGCTCGGCAATGGAAATGAAGTTACCGGGCATGACCAGGCCGAATTCCGGGCTGTTCCAACGCACCAGCACTTCTACTCCACTGCCCTGGCCGGTGCCTAGATCTATGATCGGCTGATACTGAAGATAGAGTTCCTTCTCCTGAATTGCGCGGATAATGTGTTGGCTGGACAGCAAGCCATGGGGGGAAGTATCGGCGCCTTCCTGGGGGCATATTTCGTAGTTCTTTTGCATCTTTTTGGCGCGGTACATGGCAGCGTCCGCATTCGACAGTAGAACTTCCCTGGTAGTCCCGTGCACGGGATAGCGCGCCACGCCGATGGAAGCGCCTATCTGTATAACCTCGCCATCAAGCAAAATGGGTTTCGAGATGGTTGCTATGATTTTGTCGACAACCATTTCGATGTGTTCGGTTTTCTCGATGTCATTTAAAATAAACGCGAATTCATCACCGCCGAGGCGTGCTACGGTATCGCTCTTTCTCATGACGGCCTGCAGGCGAGCGCCGGTTTCCACGAGCACCCGGTCCCCGGCCTGGTGGCCAAGACTGTCATTGACTTGCTTGAACATGTCGAGATCTATCATCAACAGGCAGAAACTCCCCATTTTTCGTTCGCGGGAGATCAGTGCCTGGTCAAACCGGTCGAAAAACAGGTTACGATTCGGCAGCCCGGTGAGGGTGTCATACATGCTTAAACGCCGCAGGTTCTCCTGCGTGTCATGCAGTTTGCGCTGCAGGTCGGAAGCATGCAGGGCGGAGGAAATGATGGACAGTATGGACTCCCGGGTTATATTCTTTTTCTGCAGATAATCGAAGACACCCAGGCGCAGCGCTTCTACCGCCGTGTCTTCGTCGCCTTTGCCGGTGATCATAATAACCGGCAGATGATTGCGGTCGCGCTGCCGCAGCTCCTGCAGAACATCCTTGCCGGTCATGTCACCAAGGTGATAGTCGAGAAAGAGGATGTCGATATCACTGCTTTCCATTTGCAGTATAGCGTCTCGTCCACTGGCAGCATTGTGCAGGATTACCGGCAGTTTAAGTTTGTCGATTACACGACTGATCCGTTCCCGATCCACGTCGTCATCGTCGGCAATAAGCAGGTTGGCATTGCTGCGAGTGGCAAACAGCCCGTCCCAAGAACCGGCAGTGATGCTGCTTTCGTTGCTGCTGGTATTGACGTTGGGCGCCAGGTCGATTGCAGGTCGGTCTGTCTTCACGTCTGCTGCTACAACAGAAGGGATTGGAGTAAGTTCGCTGGTAGGTGCTCTACGGATGTTCATGCGCGGCGCCTCCCCGGAAGAAATACGGTATCCTGGTACGACAGGATAAGCTTGGCCAGATGGTTGAACTGCTGGCCAACCGCGGATTTCACCATATACCCGGCGATATGGTCCTGATAGGCTCTGCTGCGGTCGTTATCATCGTTGGAGGTTGTCAGAATGAATACGACATTTGACGACAAGGCGGCGTCGTTGCGCAGTTCCTTGAGGAATTCGAAGCCATTCATGCGGGGCATATTCAGGTCAAGAAGAATGACAAATGGTTCAGGAATTTTCTTGGTAGGATGGCTGCCACGCAGAATCTCCAGTGCTTCCAGGCCGTCACCCGCGGTGATGATCGGAAATGGTATTCCGGATTTCTTGAAACTGCGAATAACGCTTTCGCAGGCCACATCATCATCGTCAATGAGGAATACGGATAGCAATTCACTACTGAGCATTGAAGTCTCTCCTGGGGAATCTCGGCCACGAAAAGCGAAAACAGCAGCCTCTCTTACCGTCTTCGGTTATTACCTCGATGTTGCCGCCGTGTGCCTGGACCAGACGTTTACACACCGCTAGTCCCACGCCGGATCGTGATTTGTCTGCATTATTCAGTGACTGGAACAGTTTGAATATCCTTCCATGAGCGGCAGATGGAATTCCCGGGCCGTCGTCGGAGACGCAAATTGAAGCAAAAGAGCCCTCGTACCTGACATCTATGGCAATATTCCCCCGCTGCTGATCATGGTGATTGATTGCGTTGGAAACAAGATTGCGCAGAACGGTCGATAGGGGGGTGTAGTTCGTGAAAATCTCGCCAAGTTCACCGCTGACGTCAACGGTGAATCCGGGAGGTAGATCTACAATTGATCTGACATCGGCGACTAAATCGGCAACCTTAAACGATTTATAGTCATTTGCGCTGCGACTGGAGCGCGCAAAACTCAACAGATCTTCCATCAGCTTTTCCATGCGCGCGATTCGCAAGTGGACCCGCTCGAGGTTGTTACGTACCGGTTCTGGCATGTCACTGCCAAGATCTTCTTCTATCCATTCGATCAGGCTGTTGATGCCACGTAATGGGGACTTCAGGTCGTGGGACGCGACGTAGGTGAATTCATCAAGATCCGCATTGATCTGTTTTAGCCGAAGCTCAGCAACTTTACGTTCGGTGATGTCGACCACAGTGGCAACGATATGCTTTCCACTGTCGGTGACTAGGTGATTGAGGCCTATTTCAACCGGAAATTCACTGCCAGATTTATGCAGTCCGGTGAGATCCCTGTTCAGCCCCATGTCGCGGGTAGCGGGATTCTTCTGGAAATTCTGCCGGTATCCGTGATGGGACATGCGAAAACGCTCCGGTACCAGTGTTTCCAGCGGTTGCCCCCGTAGTTCCTCCGCGCTGTAGCCAAAAGTCTGAAGCAGCTTGCGGTTGGTGACGGCGATATTTCCCGCGGCATTGATAACCAGCATTCCCACGGGAGCTGCTTCGATAATCCTGAGGATATTCTGCTCCATGGCCCGATAGGCGGAGAGGTCGACAACTGTGGCCAGCACCTGCATCCCGGTCGTCGTCGTGATCGGGTTCAAGCCGATTTCGATTGCAAACAAGCTGCCGTCTTTGCGCATGGCGAACAGTTCACGGCCCTGTCCCATGATACGTTTTTCGGGCTGGGCGATGAATTTTGCCATGAAATCTGTGTGCGCCGATCGTACGGCCGCAGGCAACAGCACGTCGACGGTTTTACCAATCAACTCCTGCCGGTCGTAACCGAAGAGCGCGGCGAACGCAGAATTATAGTTGCAGATCCTGCCGTTTCGATCACACACCAAGGTGCTGACGGGCAGGGCGTCGATGATGGAAGTATCGAGTTCCTGCTGGGCTTCGACGAACACAGGTGCGACCGAATTCATACCAGTTTCCGATAGTTGATAAAAAGTGACAAATTCCGGGACGAGTTACCGAAATCAAAACCAAGCATTACGCTATGAAATAGCGTCTGGGGAGGGGGGAGTATGAATAAAATCTGGTTAAGAAAGATGGCAGCAACAACGGCTGCGAAATAGTGAGTTGCATAGAGGCGTCGGCCAGCAATCGGTTCAAACCGTTGTCTGGTAACCGTTTCAAATGGGCTGGAAACTTGGCAAGCGGATTCCAGGGTGGCGTCGGCGTGGGGCGGGTGGCATCTTGGTCCTGGGTGTCGGGGTTAGGTTTAGCTTTTTATACTAAAATCACATAAGTACTCGAAAATACAGGGGGTAATAGCGGTAAGCTTGCTTGAATTTTACGGGGTGGGACGCTGGTTGTGGCTGGATGGTGTGACCGATTCGAAGGGTGCGTGTCCAGAGATTCCTGTCCTGAGTTTCCTACTCGTAGGGTCTAAAATGGGGTGTTACCCCACCTTTTCTGTACACTTATGTAATCTAGAATAAGCGCGTGCTGTAAGGGGAAATAAAAGCAGTCATTTCTATTTCAAGAAATTATTAGGACATAAGGATGTAAGAAAATGAAGAAAGTAAGGGGTTGGGTGTTCTGTTCAGTGTTGCTTGTCGGTATGCCTTTGCCGGTGGTAAACGCGGCGACAATAAACGACTTAACTTACAATGAAGACGGTACCGTCGTTGATTTCAGTTTGCCTGGGCTTAATTCCGCGGGTAATCCAAATTTCTATAATGACGTAACCGTTACCTGGAACAATGGCAGACGTTACGATACGCTCACCGCGGTATCCAGCAAGGGCGGCAGTATGTTCTTCACCAGGGGGGTGACGAATGGCGTGCCGGACGTTTATGCAGTTCAAAACAGCAGTTTCAAGCTGTACGCCAAATTCGACAACGCCGGCAATTTGCTCGGCGGAACACTGTCCATCAGAGGCACGTTGGTGGGACCGGATTTTGGCGGCCGCGGCAGGCTGGTAAGCGCCGATCTCGATTTGAACGCGTTTGTCATCACCGAGAACCTGATTGGCTTTAACACCGTAAACTTGAATTGCCGGATATCGGGGGTCGTCTGTTCGGATTCCGAATCCGTCTATTTGCGACTGGATACTGCTGGATTCAACACCAGTTTGCGGAATTTTACTGCCACGGGTTTGGCGGTAACGACTATACCCCTGCCGGCTGCGGTCTGGCTGCTGGGCAGTGGATTGCTCGGCCTTGCGGGATTCAGCCGTCGTCGCCGCGCAACCTATCGCGCCTAAGCTTTATCGCACACCCGCTACCGCTGGATGGGGTCCGTTGATATCCTCATTCAGCGGTAGCTATATTTCGGATGCCCTAGGAAGATGATAGCGCTATTTCCGGCAACTCCTGGGCGATTCAGCCACAAATTCAGCGCAGCCTAGGGCGCTGGGCCGGCCAGCCGGATGACATGCGCAGGCGAGTTGTCACCGAAGATGAAATCGGCGCCACTGACGATAGAGAATTCGGGGGTGTAGGCATCTCCGGTGTCGGTCAGGTCGATGTCCAGGCATCCGGTGGGGCAGTTGCCCCAGGTATTGCCAACACGCAATAGTTTGTACAACGCATTGGTTCCGGCGGGTAGAGATAGGATAAAGGTGCCGTCGCCCTTCGTCGTCGCGGCAGCAAAACGATACTCGTTGGTTGCTCCGCCGGCGTAAATTCGCACATCTTTGTTGCTCGCCGGCGTGACGCCGTCGTTGTATACCACCTTGCCTCTGAGCACACCTCCCGCGGCGATGTTAACAGCGCCCATATCGCGTGTCAGTTCATTGCGAGCAATCGTCAACATCGTGCCGGAAAATTTACTGCTCTGACCGTCATAGATCTGTGAGGCGAGGTAGCGGCCATCGTCTATCCTGAACTCTAGGTAGTAGTCATCGGTCACGCTGGACGATGCGTCATAGTTCGGCAAATAGACCGTTACCGAGCCGTCACCACGGCTGGGTTCCTGGCTGACCATGCCCCAGCTCGCGTTGTGCAGGATCACTTTGGCATCCGCCACCGGTTTGTTCGTGTCCGCTGTTTCCACCAGTTTAAGCGTGAGCTCGGCGACCTGCCCGACGAAGTTGGCGTCGTCCTTGTTGCCCAGGGTAAAATCCGTCATGACCGACTGGCCCCGGCAGTACAACACGTACTGGTTGTTCTGGCGCAACCAGAGGCGATAACTGCCATCGACGCGCGAGCCGATACGTTCGACGGCGCCACCGCTGCCGGATTCATCGATCCGGATGCGTTGTGCTGCCACAACGCTGCCATCGTTGCGTTTTACCACGCCGGCGACGCGTTTGCCCTCGGAAAGCGGAAAACCTACGGCGCTGGTGTTCGCCGCGGTGACCACAACGCGCCCGGCGTACTGCCAGATGGCGCGGCCGCCGGCGTTGTCATAGATTTCCGTGGCGTAGGGTTGGGTTGTCTGGTTGGATGCCATTACGAAATAGTCTCCGGGCGCGACGTTGAGGTAATAAACACCATCGGCCGCGCTGCGCGTGGTCGCCACCAGCGAGTAGTCATCGTAGCGACGCACGCTGATCAGAATATCAGGCAAAGGGTCGTTTACTGCCCAGATGCGCAGGCCAGATGTGACTTGGACGCCGGCTTTTACTTTGCCGGAAATGCGTCCGCCGAGCGCGAGTTGATAGTCGATGGTTTTGGTATCGCCGGCTGCTACCACAACCTTGGCGGCGTGAGCAATGTCCACCGCACCGGTGGCGCCATCATACCATTCGCCGGCGGTAAAACTCGTATTACCTTCGTTGCGCGCACCGAAGATATAGTCGCCAGGCGCCACGTTAATGCAATACTTGCCGTCGGCATCGCTGATCGACCTGGCGCGGACGATGCTGTCATTGAAGTCCCGCGCTTCGATCAAGATACCCGCCAGGGAGGAATTGCCGGCATCGGTAACGGAGCCGCAGATCTGCTCCGCTGCTCCCATGTTGGCCAACATGGAACTGGCCGTCACGCTGTTTTTAAATTCGTTTTCGATGGCGGTAACCATGGCACTATTGCTGGTGGCCGCAGCCAGGTCGATTTGATTGGCGTAAACCGCCACTTCTTCCTGCAGCACCGCCAGCTCGGTCAGGCTGATTTTTCCGAGATCACCCATCGACGCCACCAACACACCGAACGTCGCCGTCGATACCGGATCAATATTCGTGGTGGCACTGGCAACGAGGGCGGTCAATGACTCGGTCGTACCAGCGCGCACGATCAGGCCCATGCCGAGCGCGAGGTCGCTGCTGCTACCGGTGGCGGTCAGCGAGTAGTTGCCGGCGCCATCAGTGGTGGCCGAGGCTAAGGCTTCGCCAACCACGCTACCTATGCTGTTGATTTTGTATAAATGCACCACCGCGCCGGCCGCCGGCGCGACACCATACAGATCAGCGGCAACCGGTTGGCCAAACAATCCAGCCCACAGCGTCTGCAATCCAGTTGCATCCTTCATTGCCAGAGTTCCATGCAGCGAACTGACCGTCCCGCTCACCGTTAAGGTAATATCCGTGGTCGGGCGGTCGCTGGGGCCGCCACCGCCACCACCTCCGCCACAAGCGGTCAGTGAGAATATGAGCCCAAGAAATACCGATCTACTAAAGTTTTTCATAGCTGACTCCTGATCCGTCGCTTGCGCATACTTCCACCGCGCGGAACACGAATGGCGTTCGACGCATGAGCAATTATCGGGCACCATCCCCGGCAACCGATCGCACTATTTATCTAATGCAATTATGGACCGCGTGATGTAGACGTTGATTGGTAGAAATACCGAAGAATTGAGTGGGGCTGCGGCAGGTCGTGTAAATCGTATGTCGATACAGCAAATCGTCATCGGTCAACCAGACGCCGCCGCCATTGAACTAGAAACTGTATGCGCCAGGAGTGCAGAAGTAGCGGATTTCCGACGGATGCCGTGGCTTTGAGCGTAAACGAAAGTTTTGCAGCCGGTGGTTGCGGGCTCGTTTTAATAGGGTTGCCAGACTGCCGATTTCCATTGATTTGCCTTGATCTGTATATCCCCTGTACCCGTTGACAACTGACCGCTGGTCACATTATTATGACCGCTGGTCAGTAAAATAAATGAACGATTAAAAGAAGGAGAGCTTATGGATAAGGTCTTGATTACCGGGGCAAATGGGCATTTAGGCTTTCATATTGTGTCGGAATTAGTGAGGCGTGGTTATCGGGTGCGGGCATCGGTGCGTGATGCGCAAAATGCGAAGAAAACGGCGCGATTAAAGGAGTTGGGTGTCGAAATCGTCTACGCGGATTTGCTCGACCGGCCGTCTCTGGTCAAGGCAATGCAGGAGTGTGACGGTTTATTTCAGGTGGCCGCGGGTTATAAGATGCACACCGCCGACATGATGAAGGACGTGTGGCGACCGGCCATGGAGGGGACCGAAAACGCATTGCGCGCCGCGCATGCAGCCGGCATCAAGAAAGTGATCTACACTTCGAGCGTGGCGGCGGTGGGGGTTTCCCGCGACGGCGTGGTGAAGGATGAACAGCACTGGAACGATGAGGCCCAGGAATTCTACGCGCAATGCAAGAACGACGCGGAAAAACTGGCCTGGAAACTGGCGCAGGAACTGTCTTTGAATCTGGTTACGGTGTTGCCCGGTACCATCATCGGTCCTGGATTTTACGAACATACTCCGTCGACCTATATATTTGAAAAAATCGCCCGCAATAAAATACCCCTGTTGCTGGAAACGGGGTTTTCCTATGTCGACGTACGTGATCTGGCCGTCGCCCATGTGGCCGCCTATGAGAATTCAGCGGCTGCCGGTCGCTATATCGTCACCAGCGAGACAGTGCCCGCGTCCAGGGTCTATACTATCGCCCATGCCGCATTCAACGGTATCAAGATCCCCACGCAGCGCGTGCCGAAAATCATGATCCCGTTGCTGCCCGCCATGGATTGGCTGGAAAACCGCTTGACAGGCTCCCTGCGGCTGATGACCCGTGGATCGGTGCGTGAATATTTGAGCGGCGGGCAACAACTCTTGAACACGACCAAAGCCGCGCGTGATCTCGCCTGGGCGCCGCGCCCCATCGAGGACTCGATACGCGATACTTTGCAATGGATATATGAAAACTAGGGCCTACACCGGCGAACAAAAAACGGAAAAGCGTGATCGCATCATCGCGGCGGCTGAAGCACTGCTTGCCTTGGGCAGGTTTCAGCTGCCTTCCATCAATCAAATCATCGAACAAACAGGCGACGCCAAGGGCACTGTCTATCTCTATTTCAAGACCAAGGAAGAAATCTATTTGAGCCTGCTGGCGCAGGGTCTGGAGGGAATGCTGCGGGAAATGATGCAGTTGATTCAGCGGCGTCCAACGAATTTTCCCGCCGAACTGGCCAGGACTTACATCGAACTGGCGCGTGCGCAGCCTAAAATTTACTATCTTGCCTGTTCAGCGACCTTGATCCTTGAATCGAACGTCTCCGAGGAATTCATTGCCACTTTTAAAGGGCGCTTGCTGGAAGCGACCAATGCGCTGGCGGCGTCGGCGGTGGAGGCGGGGTATTTCGCTGATGTGCAATCGGCGCGGACTAAGATGCTGGTGAGTTATAACGTCTTTCTGGCTATGTGGCTGCACACTCATCCGCAGGGGCCGGTGCTGAAGGTGATGGAAGAAAACGGCTTGATGGATTTGATTTATGATTTTGAAAAGGAACTTTGTGTTTGTTTTGAAAAAATATTTTTCTAGAGGCTGGTTGTGGACGTGAGCGGTCCTGGTTTTCGTCTCTGGATTGGTATGCTGGCCAGTGGATTCAACGAAATATATTATAAGCCGGCCGTGGTTCGTCAACACAGTAGGCGGCATCGTCGCGGAATTGGTATACTAGGCCGATGAAAAAATTGCTGATAACACTCTTGTGTCTGGCGTGGAGCGCGGCGGCGCCCGCCACGCCGGGTGAGGTGCCGGTCGGAGGCACGTTACGGGATACGCCCCTGTACGGGCTGACCGGCGATTTTCGCATGCTGGCGGAGCTGCGCGGCAAGCCGTTGATTATCAACGTCTGGGCCAGCTGGTGCGGGCCGTGCCGTTCGGAAATGGGGTCGCTGGAGCAACTGTCCCGCCGCTTCGGCGGCAAGCAGTTCAATATTATCGGCGTGTCCACCGATGACGATGGCAACGCCGCCTATTCCTTCATCATGAATTCCGGTATCACCTTTGACAACTATCTCGACAAAAACCTGACTCTGGAAAATATGCTGGGCGCCGAAACCATTCCCCTGACCCTGCTGGTCGATCCGAAGGGGAAGGTGCTGAAAAAAGTGCGCGGCGCACATCCCTGGGACAGCCCCGAGTATGTCGATATGATAGGCAAAACCTTCAACGTTCCCATGCGCTAGCGTTCCGGGCGATCAGGTTACTGATGTTCACCCCCGCCTATGGTCAAGAGTACTTTCCGCGGGGGGCATTTTTCGCGCGGTCTATGATGCCGGCCTTACGCGATTTTTTCCGTTGAACCCTGGTTTTTAGTCGATCCGCTGCAGGCAATGCTCCGGTAAGATCCCGAAAAATGAAGCCATCTCTATTCGTTTTGCTGCTATGCATGTTGCCACTGGCACCTGCCGGGGCCGACGATCTTTGCACCTATAAGCAATGGCGCTGGAATGTGGCGCGCAAATCCGCCGTGCAATTGGCATCGGTGGCCAAGCCGCGCAGTCGCCTGACGGCGGCGGAGGTTGATGTTGCCACCGGTTGCACGGTGTGTCGCGAGGATCAGGAGACCGTTCAGCTCCCGGGGTTGGCGCCATTCGCCGTTTGCAAGCGCATCGCGGCACGGGTGCGCGGCGCGTTGCTCGCCATTCAAAGTCAGGGTGTGCCCTTGCGACAGGTGGTCGGCTACCGGGTCGGCCTGACCCGGGGCGCGCTGGATGCCGCCGGCAATCGTACCGGTTTCAGCCATCATTCCTATGGCATCGCCCTGGACATCAATCCCGAGCATAACGGCCTGTACACCGACTGCGAACGTTTCGGCGTTCATTGCCGGCTGTTGCGCGGGGGTCCGTGGCGGCCGGGGCGCGATCCCCTGAGTTTACCGGCGGACGGGTCCGCAGTGCGCGCGCTGGCCGCCATCGGTTTGCGCTGGGGCGGCAATCTGGCTGGCCGGCAAAAGGACTTCATGCATTTTTCGCCCGGTGGCGACTAGGGCTCGCCGTAAAACGCATGGGCGACGATCAGGCGATCGGCCAGATCCAGTTGCGACCACGCCTGCTCGCCGTTGAACTGCTGCCACAGGCGTCTGGCCTCCGGGGCATTGCCGCCCAGAACATAACCCAGCACGGTGGCCGACAGCAGAAACCCTTGTTCGGCCGGTGCCGGCTGAGCGGCGAGTAATACCAGTCCCTGGGTGGTGATTGCCCCAGCATCACCGTCGGTCAGTCCCTGCAGCAGGATCAGCCAAGGCTCCGTCATCGCGGTTTGTCGGGCCAGGCAGGGTGAGGTTCGCAGGCGTTGCCAGAGAGCGCTCAGCTCAAAGGGTTGCAGGTGGGGCAGGACGGCGGAGGCCAGGGTATGCAGTTGCGGCAACGCCAATGGCGTGCCATCGCAAGTCAGCAGGGCACGGGATACCTGTTCCGCGGCGAAGCGCAGCTCGGGGGCGATGCGCGGATACTGGCGGTCGATGCGTCCCGCCAGCAGGTAGTCACGCAGCAGGCTGGCGGCGAAGGCGTGATCGGAAAGTTTCAGATATGCATTGGGAGTGACGGCGGTGTCGGAGAACTGTGGCTCGCGCCCGGCCAGCAGGCGTATCGCCGGCAGCGGTGCGTTGCGCAGCTGCACCAGCTCGCCGGCAAAGCGGCCGAGAAAGCGGGTGCGAGCGGCGTTGAGATCCAGCACCGGGTAGTAGTCCGAGTTGGCCGGCAGATCGTAAGAGGCGAACAATGGCTGCAGAGCCTTGCGATCACCGATTTCGTGCAGCGCCAGATCCTGCGCATGCCGTACGCCGATCTTGCGCAGATCGTCGACGCTGCCCGCGCCGGCCAGCCTCGCCAGGTTCAGGTCCGCGGCCAGCGGGCGGTTGCTGATGACGAACACGATGTCCTCGTCATCGGTGGCGTACAGGCGGTAGTCGCCGAATTCAGCCGCCAGCGCCTTGGCCACCGAGGCTACCAGACGCATGTCTATTTCATATAGCTGCAGCCATTGCACCAGCAGGCCGCCGTCACGCAGGTGGCCGCGAATCAAACGGTAGAATTCCCGGGTAAACAGGCTGGCGGTGCCGCTGACCCAGGGGTTGGACGGTTCGGAGACGATGATGTCGTAGCGCTTGTTATAGGTGGAGAAAAAAGTCTTCGCATCGTCGATGTAAAGATGACTGGCGGGGCTGCTGTAGGCCAGCTCCACCCGCGGGCGAAACCCCTGGGCGGCGGCGATCATCGCCGGTTCGATTTCCACCGTGTCCACCGTGTCCAGCCCGGCCTGCAGCAGGGTCTGGGTACTCAGCCCCGACCCCATGCCGATGACGCCGGCACTGGCGGCCTCCGGGCGCAAGGCCAGGGGGATGACGCCGGCCAGAATCATAGTGGCTTCGTCCGGGCTGGCGGGACCGGAGCCGTACATATTGATGGTCGCATCGGGCTTGCCGTTGGTACTGATGGTCACATGGCCGGATTCGGGGTGGCTGATCAGATCGATGGAGGCGGTTTTGCCGTCGCGATGAAAGTCGATACGCGCCTGTTGCGCCGACAACAGGCGGCCATGGCGGTAGACCCCGGACGCTGCCTTGAACGGGTCGATGCTGGCCAACAGGCCGACCCCTATCAGGACCAGCAAGCCGCTGGCCGCCAGCGCAGTCGGCAGACGCCGCCGCGCGCTGTCGCCCACCCACCCGGCGATGGCAACGGCCAGGGCCAGATCGATGGCGGCGCCACAAAGCAGCAAGCCTTTGAGACCCAGGGTGGGCATGGCCCAGTGGGTGGCGAAAAAAACCCCGGCAATGGCGCCCAGGGTGTTGGCGGCATAGATGCCGCCGATGGATTTTTCCGCATGTCCCTGGCGCAGCAGCAAGCCGGTGAGCAAGGGCAGGGTGGTGCCGGCGCAGAACGTCGCCGGCAGCATGATGCCCATGGCGATGGCGTGGGCAGACAGATTGAACCCCAGGTAGCCAGCGTCGGTTTTTGGCGTGTGGCCGACGATCCAGGCCATGAGATCGAAGGTGCTGTCATACAGCGGCAGGGTGAGCAGTGCCAGCAGCGCCATGCACCACTGCATCCAGGCCAGCAGCCGCGCCAGGTCGGTGGCGCGGTCGATATGCCGGCGGATCCACAATCCGCCCAGGGCCAGACCCAGAATGAAGGCGCTGAGCATTAGCTCGAAGGCGTGGGTGGAGGCCCCCAGTACCAGGCTCAACATGCGGATCCAGACGATTTCGTAGATAAACGACGCGCTACCGGTGGCGAAGGCCACCCCCAGGAAAAACCGGAACCAGCGCTGTCCGGCAAAACGGGTGTCGCCGTCGCCGGGGGATTGCAGCGGTGGCGCGCCAGTCTGCTCCCGCAGCAGGTACCAGACCAGGGCGGCAACCGCGAGATTCATGCCGCCAGCGATCTTGATGGTGCCCGGCAGCCCTACCGCCGGCAGCAGAATGAAGCCGCTGGCCAGCACCCCGGCCACGGCGCCGATGCTGTTGCTGAAATAGAGCATGGCAATGGTGGCGCCGGGTCGTTGGCCATGCCAGCGTAACAGGCCGGCGCTCATCAACGGGAAGGTCATACCCAGCAGAATGGATTGGGGCAGGATCATCAATGCGGCAGTGAGCCATTTGTAGACAATAACCAGCCACGGCTGGCCCAGAGCGGGCAGCACTGATTCATAGGATGTAAAGACGAACGCGTCAAAGAACTCGTGGAAGCCCAGCGCCAGCAGACCAATGATCCCTTCGATCAGTGCGTATAATAGCAGCAGCCGCGACCATTGTCCGGAGCGCCAGCTGCACAGTGCCGATCCCAGCGCCATGCCGCCCATGAAGATAGCCAGCACCAGGGTTTGCGCATAGGCCGCATGGCCGAGAAACAACTTCAGATAGTGGGACCAGATCGATTCATAGATCAGGCCGCAGAAACCCGACAGGGTGAAGATCAGGTAAAAAACGCGGGGGGACGGAATGGGGCGCATGGTGGAGCGAAGTTACCGGGAGCCGTAATTAAGAAACCCACTGGTTGCCAGGGCGTACCCACCCCCTGCCAGTGGGTGGGACAGGGTGGAGGGGGTCATTCTCGATTGCCTGGGGATTCTATCATCGACCCGGGTCCAAGGCATGGTTAAAGACTGGAGTGGCGAGCGCGACGGGTTGCAAGCGGCAGCGGGCATCCCGGCCAGGGACTCCGGGCTACAGGCCGCGACGGCTGGCGGTCAGTCGCTGCCGGTAGCGTTGCCAGGTGTCGAGAATCTTCATCACCAGGATGCTGCTTGCGAGCAGCAGAGTGACACTGTTGGCCAGAATGATGGGCAAAGCGCGCAGGGCGATACCGTACAACAGCCACATGAGCACACCCAGGGTAAACAGGGCAAACATAATCAAAGAGATATCCGCGGCCGACCGCGAGCGCCAGGTTTTTATCACCTGTGGCACGAAGGCGATGGTGGTGAGGAAACCAGCAAGTGAGCCGATAATATCGACCAAGGTCATAAAATAGTCCTTGCAATGAAAACGCGGTGATTGCTATAAAAACGCAAATTCACGCCCGCGATCGGGCCGTTGCCGCCAGGACGGCGGCGACGCATGATACAGGATTTTTCTTCCAGCCACGCAGCGAGACCTGAGCGCCCACATGATAATCGTTCCCACATTTCTCGATAAGAGTTCGATCCACGGCTTTGGCATTTTTTCCACGGAATTTATTGCCAAGGGCACTAAAATCTGGGAGTACGACCCCCGCTTCGACATCACCTTTTCCGAGCAGGAGTTCGAGACCTTGCCGCCCTCGGTGAAAAAGGAAGTGGAGATTCATTGCTACCAGCCGGAGCCCGGTGGCCCGGTGTTCTACGAATCCACCATGGGAAAATACATGAACCACTCGCGCAAACCCAATGTGGACTTTCAGTCGGTCGGGGTGGGTATGGCGACCCGGGACATCCAGCCCGGGGAAGAGCTGACCTGCGACTATCGCCATTTCATGGCGGACGTCTCCCACATTTCCTATCTGTAAGCCCGCCGCATGAGCGCGGTAGGGGCCTAACCCAGTCCATTCCGGCCATCTTCCGGGGAGACCGTCTTCCCGGAATGGCCGGGTGCTTTGGTCCCGGTTTTCCCGCAAAATTGTTATATTAAACGCGTCTTTAATACTATTTCTTATATCGTTCGGCCCACGCCTCCCTAAAGATCCCGGTTTTTCATCCGCTAACCTGGGCATAGTTGGGAAAATAATCCCAACTTTATAGAAAAACGCCTGCTTCGTATTGTTTTGTTCAGGAGGCACGGTGACCAAGGCAACAATGTCGCGGGCAGATCCTCAGGGACTGGCCGTGCCGTCATAAGAGTCGGAGGAGTTATGAAAAGAGTGTTACTGGTGCTTGGTATGCTGACCCTGGCGGTCGGCTGTGGCCAAGACAATAACAGCAGCGGGCTGAAGATTCAAAAAGATCTGAAACCGGTGCTGAATCAAACCATGAACATGGCGCCGGTGGTAACGATCAATCTCAAACGCGCCGATGGCAGCGCCATTGCGGGCGTGGATCTGCGGTTTCGCGTGGAAAACGGCAATCGGAAGATTACCGTTGCCCAGGGTACCACGGATGCCAACGGCATGCTGAGCCTGGCTCTGGCCGCCGATACCTACGATATGAAGGTAAGCGGCGCGGGTGATGTGGCCGATTTCGATACCAGCATGCGGGTGTCGACAGACGTTACCCAGACCTTTACCTACCAGACCGAGCAGCATACCTTTGTCATGGATGCCGGCCAGGCCATCGATGAGTCGGATTTGCGCGTCTATCAGGCGGATGGCGATGGCAGCTATACCCGGGTATTTCGCGATCGCAATCGTAATCTGGCCGGTGCCGCCAATAATTCCGTGGCGGTGCAGCTGTTCGCCGGCAATTATTTCGCGACGGCAACCGCGGTCAAGACCGCCGGTGGCGATACGCCGCTGGTGAAGAGCGCGGAGTGGACCGCCACCGCGGCGTCCATGCCCAGCACCAACTTGGATTTGAGTATTGCGGGCATCGCCATCATGGTTACCCTGCAGGATGCCGCTGGCGCCGCGCTGGCTAACTATGACGTGTGGGCCTACGACAAGAGCGTGAACCTGCGTCTGGCACAGCAGCAAACCGACAACAGTGGTGTTACCACCATTCGCCTCGGCAACGCCACCAATTGCGCCTTGCTGATGCGCAACGGCAACGGGGAAATTATCGGCTTGAAAGATCTGGGTAACGTCAGCGCCGATGCCAGCTATATCTACAACACCCATACCGTGTCGGGCGTAGTACTGCCCCCCACCGGCATCGCCCTGTCCGCCACCGATACCGCCAATATCACCATCAAGTTGCAAGGTGCGCTGGCCAACACCCTGGAACAGGATGCCGGTGCGA
>DKAS01000013.1 GCA_002448875.1 Proteobacteria bacterium UBA6920
CCACCGGGCGCGTCGGTGGACGTCGGCGGACGCGCCGCCAGTTGATACTCGTTGATCACCAGACGGGTCAAATTCGCCAGTCCGGCGACACCCTGGCCGCTGGTCGATTTCACATGAATGGCCTGCCGCGCCAGGCGCAGGGCCTGGAGAAAACCCTGCGCGCTGCCACTGGTTTCATACACCAGATCAAACGCGCCACCGGTCGCCTCACTGCTCAAGCCTACTTGGTCCGCGCCCAGCAGGCGCGGCAAAACATCGCCACCGGGACGATGCAGCAGCGCACAAATACTGAAATCCAAACCGCGCGTCCGCCGTTGCCAGGCCAGAGCGGCGATCAACAGCAAACCCAGCCGCCCGCAACCCAGCACCGCGACTCGCCGCCCGGCCTGCGGTGGCGACAACTGTGTTGCGCGCAGCGCTGCCGCCAGCGGCTCAACAAGAATAGCCAGCTCCGGCGACAGCGTCGCCGGCAACTCGTGCAGGGCCCGCCGCGGCGCCAGCACCCAGGGCGCGAACCCTCCCGGCAACCGGTCTATCCCCAGAGTCAGGCGCTGCGGACAGTGATTGGCGAACCCGTGTTGACACCACCAGCAGCCGCTGCAATCGACGCCGCGATGCCAGTGCGAGGCATTGATTTCCACCGCCACCGCCCGCCCGGCGAACTCCCCTACCAGTTCGTGGCCGGTCACTTGCGGCAGGGCAAAAGGCAGGTGCTCGCGCTGCAGATCCGTGGCGCAGATCCCGCAGAACCGGCTGGCCACCGCCACATAACCCGCTCCCAGGGTCAGATACGGCGCGCCGGCCCGGGTGATTTCCCAACCCTGCGCGCAATCGCCGACATAGACATAGGGCACCGGCCGCAACTGAGCGTCGGCACCGTAGTCCCAGGCGGTAAATGCGTAACGCTCGCTCATCGCTGTGGCGGGCTCGATGGGTGCAACCCGACCATCAATAATGGCTGGCCAACATGTTCACCACTTCCCGTGAAGCGTGGTCGCGCACCACCACCGTATGCACACGGCCATCGGGCAGACAGCTGATGCAGCGAAACGCGGGCGCAACGGCGTCGAGAGTGAAGGTGTCTTCACCCGGCTTGAACTGAACGCAGGTGGAGGGGCTGCCCAGCCAGCGTACCGTGCCCTGCATACGATCATATTCCTGATGAACATGACCGAACACAACAGCCCTAACCTGCGGGTGGCGGGAAATAAGGTGGGTAAATTCGCGATGATTCTGCAAACCGATCTTGTCCAGCCAGACGCTGCCGACGCTGACCGGCGGGTGATGCAGGGCGATGAGGCAATGCTGCTGCGAGTGCGCCGCCAGTTCCTGCTCCAGAAAAGCCAGCTGTTCCGCCGCCAGCCGCCCTCCCACCTCGCCGGCGGCAACGGTATTGAGCAGGATAAAACGCCAGTTCTGCCGGCTGAACGCCTTGTGGTCGCAAATCAAGGCGCCGCGCAATTGCGCGTCCAGGGCGGGGGGATTGTCGTGGTTACCAGGCACCAGGTACAGGGGCAGGCCCAGGGAGGACAGCAACTGCCCCAAACGCTGGTAGCCGGCGGCAGAACCGTCATGCACGAGATCGCCTGTCAACAGAACAAACTCCGGCTGATAGTCCGCCTGGGCCACCCCGGCGACCACCCCTTGCAGGCTGCGCTGGGTGTTGACGCCCAGCAAGGTGCCCTCAACATCAGCAAACAAATGGGTATCGGTAATCTGAATCAGGCGTACAGGATCGGCATGCATGGCTATAGCTTAAGTCACGAAGCCGGGACGGGGGTCGACCCCGAACCGGCCTTTAATTTCATCTGTCCTTGAAGGCAAGGCAGTCCCTTTGCGCATCGGCATATCTATCTAATATGTTTTTATATCACCTGCTTCGACTATAGCCAATCTCTACGCCAGTCCGCCCTGTGGCGATTCAATATATTGTTAAATTTGCGCTTTTTCTTTACCGCCGACGGAGCTCCTGGGGCAAACCCGCTTCCCGGTGTCTGTGTACTTTTCAGGCAATATGAATATAATTTGACATAATATTGCATTGCCCAGGGGGGTTCGGCACGAAGCCGGACAAGGTTTCAATCCGATCAATTTATTTCTTTATTTTTCAATAAGTAAAATTCTTATCACTTATTGATCAGACGGATTAAGCGCTGAGTAGGGTGTTATGTTGAAAAAATCCATTTACTACTTTTTCGTCATGGTTTTAGTAGCCAATATGGCCGGCGCGCTCAGCGCCTGCGATAACCAGGGAAAAAATCACCACCATAAGAACTCGATATCCATTATTACCACCGGCGAAATCTCCCGCGTCAACGACAGCGTCGTCACCGTGCGTGACTTCGATTTCCGCCTGGACTCGGCCGTGGTATCCCTGCGCGGCGCCCAGGGAAGCTCCCGCGATCTGCACCGCGGCATGGTCGTCACCGTCAAAGGCACGGTCTCCCTGGAAAGCCATTCCGGCCAGGCTGACAGTATCGACTACCAAACCCTGGCAACGGGACCGATCACCGCCGTCTACGCGGATGAATTGCGCCTGCAGTTGGAGAATCAAGTCATCTGGTTGAACGCGAATACCGTATTCCAGGGCACCAACCTGGCCTCCCTGCGTGCCGGTGACATCATCGAGGTCAATGGCTATCTGGCCGACGACGGCATTCATGCCACCTATATCCGGCTGCTGCCCCTGGCTACCGGCAAAACGGTGCTCACCGGCATCATCAGCAATCTGGACACCGCCGCCATGACCTTCACCCTGGGCCAGGCCTTGGTCGACTACAGCGCCGCCACCCTGGGTAAACTGCCCGCCGGTGGCCTGCAAAACGGCTTGCTGGTCAACGTCACCGCCACCCGCGCCAGCGACCGGTTGTACGCCAGTCGGATTCTGGTCATGGCCCGCCCGGGAGGCGCGCCAACCCCGGGCGGCGGACCCTACCCCGGCAATGACAACGTGTCCCTCATTGACCCGACATCCGCGCCACCGGCCGCCGCCGGCAATGGGCTGCCGTCTGGCACCCCGACCACCTTGCCACCGGCCGCGGAAAAACTGCTGTTGGATGGCTTTGTTCTTGCAATCAACGATGATGGCAGCCTGCGAATCGGCGATGTATTGATTTATACGGACGACGCCACGGTGCTGAACAACGGCGGCGCGACGGATCTGCGTCTCGGCAGTTATCTGCGTATCGAAGCCAGTCTCACTAACGACGGACGCTGGCTGGCCGACATCATCACCCTGCCGATCGAGGCCACCGCCGAAGAACCTTCCGAACCAGAGGACGCAAATCAGACCGGCGCCGGGGTGACGGTCAGCGACGGCGAGAATTCATGTGATCCGCACCAGGGCGATGCGCGGGAACACGATCGCGCGCAAGGCGAAAGCAGCGGCCCGCGGGAGTGAAAACCTCACACCACAAAGCGGTGAAGCTGCAGCGCGCCGGCCGGGATAAAGGCATACAGTAAAATTGTAACCAGGGGGCACTATGAGAAAGCTTAGACTCAACGCGCAGACCGTCAACTACCTGATGCAGGCTCTGAGCCTGTTCGCGTTGCTGATCGGCGTTGCCTTCACCAGTTCGGCCCTGATCGCCGCCGTCCTCACGTTCTAATCGGACGCCACCAGCAGGCGCGCCGGCATCCCGGCCTGTTGCGTCCGGCGCGGCGCCAGGCTGAGTAGCAGATCCGCGCTGGTCAGATCCAGAATGTTTCTGCGCAAATCCTCGCGCATCCGCGCATCCAACACATCGATGGGATTATAGTTATCGCTGAGAATGAACCCCTGCCCGCCTAACGCGAATTGAATTTGGCGCCCGAAGATCCCGCGCAAAGCGTCGCGGATCACCGGATGCATGTCATAAACATCCAGATCAAACTCCGGGGTCGGCAGCGCCGGCCCCTGATAGGCCAGCAGCGTGATATTACCCACTTTATCCCTTGCCGGATCGAAGGCAGGATACACCTCTACCGTGTCGAACACCGCGCGCAAAGTGCGGATCACCGCCGCGGTGCCCGCCGCGTCCTCACCGATACCGCCAAGCACGTTCATCGCCAGCACGCCGCCGCCGGCCAGGTGCGCCGCCATGGCGGCGAACGCCTCGCGGCTGATGACATGCCCGGGAGTGTAGTCGCCGTTGAATACATCGAGAATGATATAGTCATAGCGGCGCGGTGACTGCTCGATGAAATAGCGGGCGTCCTGCACCGCCAGCTCGCCCTGCAGGGTGAATGCGAAGAACTCACGCGCCACCTGCACCACCGTGGGATCGATATCCACCACATCGGTAATCACCCCCTGCCGTTCATACCACATCGGTACCACCCCGGCCCCCAGACCGACCACCAGGCAGCGCTGCCCATCGGGATGCTTGGCCCGGGGCAGAAATTGCAGGAAATAGTTGTAGCGATAGATTGATCCGCGCCCGTGCATGTCCACGCCGCCCTGCACCTGGCCGTTGATCAGCAATTCACGCACGTGGGTTTGCTCGAAACTGTAGTCCACCACTTTGACTGCGCCGTAAAAACTCTGCCGGTTATACACCTGCTCCACCCGGGTGCCGTCGGCCATGGTGCGCACGGTAAATTCCGGCGGCGACGGCATAAGCACGGGCAGGAAACACAGCAGCAAACCGGCGTAACGGCGGCGGAACCAGGCGAAATAGGCCGTCGCCAGCAGGATCAGCAGAAAACCCACGGTATAAAAAATCTGATCGACTCCCAGATAGGCGATCAGATAAAAGCCGGTCACTACCGTACCGGCGACGCTGCCCAGGGTGGACAGGGCGTAAAAACTGCCGACGGTGCGCCCGATGTTATGCAGTTCGCGGGCGGCGATTTTGATCAGATAGGGAGAGACGCATCCCAGCAGGAACAGGCTGGGACCGAATAGCACCAGGGTACTCGCGAACGCGCCGCCGCGCAGGCCCAGTGGCTGCGCCAGCTTGAGCACCGGCGCCTTGAGCGGCGGTACCAGCAGCACCAGCAGGCCACTGCAAAGAATAATGATATAGAGGGCGGCGGCGCTGCCGCGACGATCGGCAAATTGACCACCGGCCCAGTAGCCGCCCGCCAGGGCGATAAGCGTCACGGTGATCAGGGAGGTCCAGACAAACAGACTGACGCCGAAAAACGGGCCTACGACCCGCGAACCGAGCACTTCGATGACCATGACCAGCGCACCGCAGAGGACGGCGGTGATGAACAGAAAAAACAGCAACTGCTTGCCGTGCGCGGCGGCGGCAGAATCCGACATGGCAGCACCTCCTGGACAACTTCTACCTGCCCCGGCAGCTTCCTGCCCGCCGTCACCAATCCCGCACCGCTTTGCGGGCGATATCGTTGTCAGGCCGCGCGATGAGGCCGGTCGCGCCGAGGTTAACAGTATAGGCGCCTCCATCGGTCATGGGAAGATAGGCGCCGCTGCCATACACGCTGTCGACCCACTGCCATTGCGCTTCGTGTTGCAGCCAGCTCCAGATATCGAGGCTGGCGGGCGGAGCCAACTCATACACGCTGCGCCGTCCGTTCTGCTCGCGCACGACATCGAGATAGCGCCCCTGCAGGCGTTGCAAACGATAACGCGGCTGCAATCCGAGCAGCTGCGCCCAGGATTTCCACTTGAGGACACGCGCGTCCAGCTGCCATTCGTCCCCCAGCAGATCGAACTCGCCGCTGCGACCGCTGTTTTCCGTGACTATCACCCGAAAATGCTGCGGCCCGACGGCGGTAAACTGCAGCCGGGCGACAGGCTGCTCCACGGTCAGCCGCTGGTAAACGTAGAGATTCGACAGCACCAGCCCGAGCACCACACTGGCCGCCACCGCCAGCACCCCCAGGCCGCCGTAGGATAACAGCGGCAGCAGACGCCAGCGCAGCAGCATGCGCAACGCCAGCCACAGGCCGACCAGCCCGGCCACGGCGAACAACAACGCCATGCCGCCGACCACCTGCAGCTCGCGATCGTTACCGATAATCTCCAGAAAGTTCATTGCTGGACGCAGCTCTATTTACCAAGAACATCATGCAGTAAGCCACCTGTCTCTCCCGCGAACCCGCCCCTGCCTGGGGGCGGGACAGGGCGGGGATGGACTTAGATGATAGCGTGGCCGGGACCGATTTGGAATTACGCAGCGCCCACGGCCGGCTAACCGGCAACTATGGGCGAGAGTTTGACGAATACGATTTCCATGGCGTCACGCAGCGGCAGCACCGCATCAAGCTCGGTAACCGCCTTGGCATCGACATATACCGTCAAGGCCCCCAGCTCGAATGAACGCAGCGCGCGCTGCAACTGAATCTGCCAGTCCAGGTCACGGTGCTGGCCCAGACGAAAACCGCGACTGGTTTCCTGCGCTCCCTGGGGATAGACCAGGGCCTGATAGCACACCGGTCGCTCGCGATTGAATTTACCCACTTCCTGCTGCACCCGTCGCTGCAACAGCTCCCGCACCGTCAGTTCGCTTTCACTGACCTTGAGTCGCACCAGGTTGAGGTGTTCCCCCGTGGCGGATTCATCCTTGAGCAACAAAAGAATACTCATGGCAAAGACCTCCCATCCAGAGCACTGTCAGTAATAACGAATTAAGATCGGCCATTCTTTAGGGATCACCAGCAACCATCAATAAAAATGTCCCTAAGTCACTCAATAAATAACGTATTTGAACCGCTATAAATTCAAGAATCGACAAGACCGGCTGCTGCTGCCCCGGTCTGATTTTATCTATTTGTAATACATGCATATTTTATAAACCGCAGCCGGCCTAGCAGGGTGATGATAAGACCTAGCGTACGCTTCTCCCTAAAATCCATGGTTATTGTAAGTATTATAATCATGGGTATAGTCATGGAGTCGTTCGTAGCCCTGACCGGGCGCTTTTACCGCCAGTTCGCCTTCGACAGCCAGCGCGATGCGCTGCGGGAAATTCTCGCCCTGCAAAGTCAGGACATCATCAACAAACTGGAATCCCTGGTTCAGGAGCTGGGGCAAAGTCTGCAGCAGGACACCGGTTTCAGACAAGCGTGGCTGACACGGGATGAGACCGCGCTGAACAATCTGCTGCAGTCGCAGTTTCATCAGTATTTCGTTACCGCCGGCGTTTTGCAACTTAGCAGTCTGCGGCTGTATGACGAGAATTTCAAGCCTGTGCTGCATGTGCTCGCCCCTGCGGAAAACTCCAGCCAACCGGACCAAGGCTGCGCCTACCTGCTGGCAACCGCGGCGCAACGCAGCGGCGCGCAAAGACTGAAAACGCTCTCCGGCACCTGCCTGCTAGGCAACAACCTGATCGATGCGGTACTGATCCCCCTGGGTGGCTTGCACATCACCGGCTATCTGGAAATCCTGACGGAACCTTCCTACAGTCTGCGCAACCTGGAGCAGGGACTGGGGCTGCCGATTCGCATCAGCAATGCCGTCGGCGAGGAAAAGTATGTATCCGGCAAATGGCCTGTCGCCGGCGCCGTGGATGACAATATAATCGCCACCCTACCCATCGCCACCGAGGGGGACGCGGTCGGCCTGTGGCTGTCAATCTGCCAACCGGTCAATGCGCTGGAACAGCGCCTGAGCGGGGCGAGAAACACGGTCCTGATCATCACCCTTGCGGTCACCGTGCTGGTGATCGTGCTTATCCTCACCCTGCTGCACCGCTACACTTTCCTGCCGCTGCAGACCTTGACCGGCAAACTGCGCACCATCTCCCTGGGCCCGAACGACACCGGGGCGCCGCTGCGGGAACACGGCACCGACGAAGTGCGCGCCCTGACCCGCGGCTATAATGAAATGGTCAGCGCCTTGCAGAACTCCTATCGTCAACTGGATGCCGCCAACCGCGAACTGGTGCAGCACCGCGATCATCTGGAAGATCTGGTGAATGAGCGCACTGCGGATCTGGAACAGGCACGCGATGACGCACTGCAGGCCAGCCGTACCAAAAGCCAGTTTCTCGCCAATATGAGTCACGAACTGCGCACCCCNNGACCTGTCGAAGATCGAGGCGGGGAAAATGGATGTCATCATCGAGTCCTTCAGCGTTCTCGACCTGTTGCGTGATGTTTCCGCCACCGTGCATCCCATCGTGGCGCGCAACGGCAACAAGCTGCTGCTGCGTTGTCCGGACAACATCGGACAGATTTCCGCCGATACCACCAAACTGCGACAGGTGCTGCTGAACATTGTGGGCAATGCCGCCAAATTCACCAATAGCGGCAGTATCACCCTAGACGTAATGCGCTACGACGAACTGGGACGGGAATTCATCAGCTTCGGCGTCACCGACACCGGTATCGGCA
>DKAS01000141.1 GCA_002448875.1 Proteobacteria bacterium UBA6920
CGCGGTGCGTACCCACCAGATTGTCCAGTCCGGTTTCCAGCAGGGCATTGATCACCACCTGCGCCGTCGCCTGGTCTTGATCGCTGATCACCGCATGGTTGTTCATACCGTCGCGAAACAGCAATTCATAGCCGACCAGCATCAGGTCTCTATCGAATATTGGCTGTCTTCCCACCTGATATTGTCTGTGTGTTTCAGTCATAAGACATTTTCCCCGACCATGCGCAGCTATCTATCGCCAAACCACAGACAATATAGCGACGCAGTCGTCCGTTACGCGCGCCACGTGGAAGGTGAACCAGGGAAGTTGACGAAATTTCACACTTGTTGGAAAAACTGCAAGTCCGCGACCGCTCAATTCGGCCGGTATGGTTCTGGGCAAAGCGCCGGTGTCTCAACCGTACTTCTTGCCTTGCACCGCGGTATCGAGTCTGGCCCTGATCTGGCGTACGTTTTCGACTATGCCCATATTGAAACTGGCGTTGCTCAGCTCCAGAATCTGCAGTGCGCGCTGCGCCAGTTCACACAGATAGGAACTGTAGGCTTCGCCCTGCCGTGACGCCTCCTGCAGCATGGTATCGAGCTGAGAGATCAGTTGCGTCATCGATTCTTCCAGCTGCGATTCCAGTGTGTCGCTGGATATCATGCGATTGCCGCCTTCGCTGTGCGCCCGTTGCAGGCGCAGATCGGCGATGCTGAAGAAATCATCCACGGTCTCGACCGGATCGCGGCCGACGCTCACCAGACACAAGCTCTAGGTCAGGTGATGACGCTGATCGTTGTACTCGTAATCACTCCCGGTTATCAGCTTGCGCAATCTGTCGCCCAGCACCGCCGCTTCCAGGCGTCCGGAATTGAGCATGGTGATGGCAAAACGCGAATCAAACAGCCGGGTGATGGTGTCTTCGACCCGTACCATTTCCTTGAGCTGTTGCGCGATCCAGAACAGCATGTGTTCCGCGCTATCCTCGCCGTGTTCTCCCAGGACCGCGGTGAACTGATCGACCTCGAGAAATATGACCGAAAGATTCTGCGCATGGCGCCTGGCATAAGCAAGATCCTGCGCCATGCGTTCGATGAAATAACGACGGCTGTTGACTCCAGTCAGCGCATCGATGGCGCTTTCCTCGGCCAGCGCCGCCGAGGTCTCGATCAATTTCCGCGTGGTTTGGCCAAGATTGACATGGGTGCGCACCTTGTCGAGAAAAACACTTTTGTAAACCGGTTTGGTGAAGAAATCGGTGACCCCGGCTTCCTGCGCTCGGATGCGGGCGTTCTTTTCCTCCAGACCGGTGACCATGACTACGGGAATATTGATCATCCACGTTTCACCGCTGTCACGGATGCGTTTGATCAGTCCGTAACCATCGAGATTGGGCATATTGGCGTCAGTGATCACCACCCGGATATGATCGTCCTTCTCCAGGGCATGCCAGGCGAAATGGCCGTCTTCCGCCTCGACCACATCGAATTCGCCTTCGAGAACGCTGCGTATTGCCGCGCGCGCCAGCTTGGAATCATCAACTACCAGTACGCGCGGTTTCATATGCGTCGCCGCCCGGCGCGGGCGCCGTAACGCATGGGCTCGTTTACGATGTTTGCTTGTCGTTTTCATAGTGTTGCAGACTGTATCGGCAGTGTTTCGCCGCCTTTGAGTCCCCGGAATCTCTCCATAGCCACCAATCTCCCCCCCGGAACATCGACCATTGCGGGCACGACCTTGGCGTCTCAACTATAACTATAGCATCTATTTATATAACCAACAGACAGGTGCGTCTGGTTTATCCAGAATTTCGTCCGCGCAAAATGACTGGAATGTCTCAACCCTGCCCACCACTGCGAAGCGACCGCAATGAATACGCCAATCCGATGACCTGTTTGCAGCAATTTCAAAAATCTTAAATTGCGCTTAGCCTCCGAGGTCCACGCAGAGAAGTAGACCGCTCACCGACGTTGCGACGCAGAGATTTGCAGCTGAAGTGAATATACCTCATTCATACAAATTAGTTTATACTGCGTCTGTCGCGCGCCCGATAGCTGTTCGATAACGCACGCATTGTGTATCTGACGCACAGACGTTGTAATTCAGGGAAGGGATTGCCGGTACGCCGGCATCAATTTATTACCTTTGTATTGCACTACAGTGAAATCGATCATGGGGAAAACCGGGTTGTACAAGGGACTGTCCCTGGCGTTGCTGTTTCTGGCGTCAGGCGCGCAGGCCGTGGAGACGACATCACCACCGGCCGGCAATAAAATCTACCACGATACCTGTGCCTCTTGTCACGAGAAAGGTCTATTGGGCGCCCCCCGCTTCGGCAATGCCGCCGACTGGGAAGCGCGTCTCAAGCAAGGCAGGGACGTCCTGTTAAATCATGCCGTCAGCGGATTCAAAGCCATGCCGGCGGCAGGCGGCAATGCCAGCCTCACTTCGCCTGATGTCGCGGCGGCTGTGGATTATATGTTGAATCCCCTGTCCCCTGCCAACACCGGTGACAAAGCCATCGACGCCGAAAGCAATCTCCTGGATAAGCAGAAAGCCTTTTTCCGGCACGCCAAACGTGGCCGGGCCTTTGTTTACCCCATGGACAAGGACGGTTATTTTTCCCCGCCCCCGATGGAAGAACTGCCCGACGACAAATACGGTGACGAAGTGCGACTGGGATACCGGATTTTCACCCAAACGCAGGAGTACGCGGCGCGCTACGCGGGACGCGGGCTGGTCTGTTCCAACTGCCATTTGAACGCGGGTCGCAAACCACACGCCATCCCCCTGTGGGGCGCGGCCGGCATGTATCCCGGTTACCGCTTTTCCAGCGACAAGAACGACACCCTGGAAGATCGCATGGCCGACTGTTTTCGCAACAGCATGAATGGCATCGCGCCGGCGCCCGATTCCCCGGAAATGCGCGCCCTGCTGGCCTATGCCAATTTCATCTCCAAGGGTATCCCCATAGGCGTGCACATGCCGGGGCGGTCCTTTCCTGATATAGACTACACCGGCTACGAAGCCAGCCCGGCGCGTGGCAAGGATATCTACCAAACGAAATGCCAGACCTGTCATGGCAACAACGGCCAGGGCAAAAGCAGCGCGGACGGCGGCTATGAAATACCGCCCCTGTGGGGCTTCAACTCCTATAATAAGGGCGCCAGCCTGTACAAGCAGCGCATGCTTGCCCGCTTTATCCGCGCCAATATGCCGTTGAATCAGGGATTCAGCCTGTCAGAACAGGAGGCCTGGGATGTGGCCTCCTTCGTCAATATTCACGAACGTCCCAAAAGTCCGGCCAAAGGCATATGGCAGGAATTGTTCGCCAGTGACCACTGAGTAAAATCGCAGACGGAACGCACCTCTTATGAAGGATCTGTTGAAACTGTTGTTACCCGAGCTGTCCTGGATACGCGGTTACGGCGGCGACACGCTAAAACATGACGCAATCGCCGGTTTCGTTTCCTCCCTGATCATGATTCCTCAGGCCGCGGCCCTGGCCTCGCTGGCCGGCATGCCGCCGCAATACGGGATCTACGCCAGCATTATTCCCGTCGTCATCGCCGCCCTCTGGGGATCTTCCCGGCACGCGCTGTCCGGGCCCAATACCGCGGTCGCCCTGATGCTGGCGGCGGCGATCTTTCCGTTCGCCAACCTCGGCACCACGCTGTATGTCAGCCTGATAATGAGCCTGACCCTGTTGGTCGGAGTGATCCAGGTGCTTATGGCCGGCCTTAAATTCGGCAGCCTGTTGAAATTCGTCTCCCCCGCGGTGATTACCGCCATTACCAACGCGGTTGGTATATTGATTATAGTATCCGCGGGCTGGGGGCTGCTGGGCGTGCACAATATGGTCGAGTGGCACTTTATCACCAAGCTCAACCAGTTGCTGCACGACATTCCGCTCGCCAATCCTTACACCGCGAGCGTCGGCATTTTCACCCTGCTGGTGGGCTTCACGTCCCGCGCTTTCACCCGCAAACTCAATCTTATTATCGCCATGTTCGCCGGTATTGGATTTTCGTGGCTGCTGAACTATCTCCTGGGGTCGGAAACCACCGGCATCGAGGTGCTGGGTCATCTGAACGTCACCGCACTGCCATTTTCCGTCCCCAACATGAAAATCGAGGCTGTGTACGTACTGCAGCATCTGCTGCTCACCGGCTTCGCTATCGCCATGGTCGGAGCATTGCAGGCCACGGTAATCGCGCGCGCCCTCGCCGATCGCTCCGGTCAGCTGATTGATAAAAACAAGGAATTGATCGGCCAGGGAATGTCCAACATCGTCGGCAGTTTTTTTCTTTGTTTTGCCGGTTCCAGCTCCTTCAATCGCTCCATGGTGCACTACCAGTCCGGGGCGAAAACCCCCTTCGCCGCTATCATTTCCGCGGTCCTGCTGTTCGCCTTCGTTTATGTCGGCCAGGCGGTAATCAGCATCATGCCCGTTGCCGTCATGTCCGCGGTACTCATTCAAGTGGGCTGGCGCTTGATCGATCGGCGGGAATTTCGCCGCATTTTCCATTTGCGTTCCGAGGCCTTGATTTTTTACATTACTTTCACCGTCGCTCTGATGTTTGGCCTGGTAGACGCTATTTTTTACGGCATGGTGGCGTCGTTGTTCGTTTATCTGCGGGGCGTGATCAATCCCAATGTCACCTCGACAGTTGAGGATCAGGGTGCGCAACATATTCTGCAGTTGCGGGGGCACCTGTTTTTCGCCACCCTCACCCATCTGTCCAGTCATGTGCATAAACTGCGCAAAAGCGGCGGCATTCCCGCCACTTTGATCGTTGACTTGCGCGAGGTAACCTATATCGACTGGGCCGCCATCCGCCTGCTGCGCCGCATTGCCCAGGACTGGGGCACCGCAGGCGGCAAGTTCGTGTTGCGTATTCTGGAAAATCAGCACGAAAAAACCCTGGGGATAGTTCACCAGCTGAAGAAGATCGGCGGTGAGCACCAGATCGCCTGAATGCGGTGAACACCGGCGCTGCTGGGTCACCGATCTTCGGACCTAGAAAATATTCAGCGTCAACATCGAGATATCAATCCCCTGATTGGGTTCGCGGATGCCGAAATTGGAGTAATGCAGATAGCGGAGGGATACTTTCACCCGCGGATGCCCGTTCCACATCAAACCCATCCCCAGCTGATCCTCGAACTGGAAATGTGACGACAGATCCCGCTTCTCGAAATACTTTTTCGATAGAAAAGCGGTTCCAACGCCCAGTTCGATGTAGAATGTCGTCCCATAGAAATCGGGGCCGAAAGCATAGTAAAAAACCGGCGATATTCCCAGCGTGTAGTTTTGATCGAGCTTCCAATCCCAGTAACCCAGGGAAAACTCCCAGTTACCTGACAAGTAACCGATGGCATCCTCCGACAACGGCCGGGAAAATGGCAGCTCATAACCCAACCTGGCGACGTTGATTTTATGGTAAGCACTGCCGCCGCCGAGAAACAGTCCGGAAGAATCGTCAGCCAGTCCCTGGACCGATGAAAAGCACATAAAAGCGGCCAGCAGAGTATTCGTCGCGCCAAGCCTGCCGCCACGCATACTAAGCGCCAGCTCCGTGTCGCCATCGGCAAATTGACAACATTCCCCTGCCTCCTGCCATGCTGTGTAGGTTTTTCCCGCCCCGCCTGGCAGGAAAATGACATGCCAGGCGGCATTCTAATGCACCTCGCCACGGAATGCGACGGGAAACCCGCAGCCCCTCAACTGGTCATGGACTGACCACCATAGGCGCTGGGCATATCCAATAGAACGCAATCGGCAACGAGCTTCTCCAGACCAGCCCCGTCCTTGCCGGCGGCGTTGTCAGCCAGGACGCTGCGTGGCACATCGACCTTATCAGGAAGATACTGAAGAATCTCCCTGTTTTCCTCCACATAGAATTCCGAGGGAAATTTTCGGCGCAGGCGCAGGCAGTCTTCGCCCGCTCCGTTGTCGGGCACGAACAGTGGATTGATCGACTGGTGTCTTACGCCATGCGGCCACTGAGTAAAAGGTGCATGCTCGCGAAAAACCTTCTCGTCCCGACAGACGACCAGAGAAACAAAAGGTTCTTGGGTGAAATCCATCGCACCGTGGGTCACAGCGATATCAGGCGCCAGTTTGCGAATATAGCGTTGCAACACCACGCGATCCGCCAGCAGGCGGTAAGGCATACCGCTGAACAACTCGACATAGTGTTCGGGTCGCATGGCGCGGTTATGGGTGAGTGCCGGATACAGGCTGTGACGCAATGCCGCGAGCACGATGACGCCTTGAGTGCCCAGCACACGCTGCATCTCACTGGCACAAGTGAGCTTGTTCATCAGGAAGTGAAAACAATTCACCGCCAGGACCCCGGAAAATGCCTGGTTGGGAAACGGCATGCGATTTTCCAGATCGGCGCACACATAGCTCGCATCTGGCGCGATACGATGCCGCGCCAGATAGAGCAGAAAATAATTGTTGTCTATCCCAATGATGCGCGCCGTCGGATTCCAGCAGCGCAGATTGAACAGGAGGTGTCCGGCGCCACAACCAACATCGAGTATCTGGCCGCCATCACGCCCGAACAGGGTGGCCAGCGCCAGCGCTTGCAGGTGCCGCGGCTGGCTGAATCGATAGTAGAAATAGTCCTGGTGGTTCTTGTTATTGGTGCCGTCCTCCCCGAAATGCCATGTCAGCAGATCATGGACACTGCCCGCGCGGAACATAGAGCGCAGACGACTACGGCTTTTCCTGCGCCATAGTTCAGCGAAGCGACGATAAAATATTCTGTCGATCAGCGATTGCACCGGCTTTAGCTTGATCATCCGGCGCCATCGTGGCAGGACGACCGATCGACCAGGCGAAGGCAGCAGCACATGCAGCAGTGCTTCTACGAATTCGTTGTCTTTGATCAGACGGCGAATCAGTTCCACCGGCGTGGCCGACGGCTCAATTTTGCCCTTGATGATGATCGGAATATCCGCCACGATGGGATACTGGTCGCAATGGCAGACCATCAGTCCGAAGATACCTAGATCGGCGTTTTCTCGAATGTCGAGAATGAACTTAGCTCCACAGCAAGGACAAACCAGGTCTTGCAGAAACGTCATGTCCATGGATTCTATACTCGATAGCAGATTCTACTCGGATATACAGTGGCTCTGAGAAACCACGGAATACTAGCAAGTTTATTGCCCGCGCAACAGCCAGACAGGTGGTACGGTCAGCGCATCAGCCTTCCGGGCCAAAACGAAATGGCACATTATCCAGCTGGCTATCAACCTGCGCCATAGAGATAACTCCAATCCGCTAACTGCCATGAACTGCTGCGTACCCGGAGCCGTCCGCCACCAGGATGCCCACAATATTTTATTGTTGCGTACCATTCCATATTTCCAAATCTATGTTATAGCTTTACTAATGCTTTCCACGAGTTCGGCGCCAGCGGCTCGTAAGGGCAGTTTGGGGTACTCAATTAACATAATAATAATCGGAGAAATAACTATGGCCAATATAGTGGTCCTCGGTGCAGGTATTGGAGGTTTGCCGGCGGCGTATGAATTGCGCGCGGCACTGGATAAAAAACATGAAATAACCTTGATTAACGCTGCTGATTTCTTTCAGTTCGTTCCCTCGAACCCCTGGCTGGCGGTCGGCTGGCGTGATCGCGGCACTATAACCCTGTCCCTGGCGCCCTTGCTGAAACGCAGGAACATCAACTTTGTCGCCGGTTGGGTGGAAAAAATCGATACTACGGCCAATAAACTTCTGTTGGGCAACGGGCAGGCGGTGGCCTACGACTATCTGGTGATCGCCACCGGACCGCGCCTGGCATTCGATGAGGTACCCGGCAGCGGCCCGCTCAACGGCCACACCCAATCGGTTTGCACGGTGGACCATGCGGAAAAAGCCTATGACGATGTTAAGAATCTGATCGCCAATCCGGGGCCGGTAGTGGTCGGCGCGGTGCAGTTTGCCAGTTGTTTCGGCCCGGCCTATGAATATGCCGCCGTGCTCGATACCGAACTGCGGCGCCGGAAAGTGCGCGATCGCGTACCGATGACTTTCGTCAGCAGCGAACCGTATATCGGCCATCTGGGGCTGGGCGGCGTCGGCGACTCCCGCGGTCTGCTGGAACACGAACTGCGCAATCGCCATATCAAATGGATTACCAATGCGAAAATCAGCAAGGTCGAAGCCGGCAAGATGTTCATCGACGAACTCAACGACAAGGGGGAATTACATAAGCAGCACGAACTGCCCTTCAAACACGCGATGATGCTGCCAGGCTTCAAAGGCGTGGAACCGGTCGCCGCGGTGGAGGGTTTGTGCAATCCGCGTGGCTTCGTCATCGTCGACGAACATCAGCGCAGCCCGAAATACAAGAACATTTTCGCCGCCGGGGTCTGTATCGCCATTCCGCCGGTGGAAGCCACCCCGGTGCCTACGGGCGCGCCGAAAACGGGCTACATGATCGAGTCCATGGTGACCGCCATCGTGCGCAATATCAAAGCGGAACTCACCGGTTACGCGCCCACCGCCAAGGCCACCTGGAATGCCTTTTGCCTGGCTGATCTTGGCGATACCGGCGCAGCCTTTATCGCCCTGCCGCAGATACCGCCGCGCAACGTCACCTGGTTCAAGAAGGGTAAATGGGTACACTGGGCCAAGATCGCATTCGAAAAATATTTTCTGCGCAAAATGCGCAAAGGTAAATCAGAACCGATCTTCGAACGCTGGGTGTTGCGCCTCATGGGGGTGGTGCGGCTGAAGCAGACACCCTGAGCTTGCATGCACCGCGCTTGCGCCTGTCTGCCCGCCATCGTCTGGGTGCGGGCAGACAGCTAGCAAGCGGAGCAAACCGAGGTGACGAGGAGGCTTTCCCTTTCCCGGCCTGAACACTGGCCGGCAGGATCATTTGGCATTACCATAAGACGATGAACTTCTTACGCCTAAGTATTGCGCTGGTGCTGCTTACCCACGGGCCTTTACCGCTGGCCGGCGAAGCCTGCACCTACGACGAAGCCCTTCTGGCGCTGCGCCAGGGCAACACCTTGCGCGCCGAGGCCTTGCTACGCATGGCGCGGACGGATGGCGATCCGCGGGCCGCAGAGTTACTGGCGCAGCGGGAAGGACTGATGGCCCTGCGTCTGGAACCCGCGCTGACGCCTGTTATCACCCCTTCACCCGTGATCAAGCGTGACTAGAACCCGCCACCGTGCCTGACCGCCCGACTTGACCGCTTTGGCTGATCCAGCATTTCAATCGGCTTGCGCCTCCAGTTGCCCGACTACGTCGCGCAGGGACGCGCTAGCAGTGTTGGCCGGCAGCGCGCTGCGCGCCAGCAACAGGCGCTGCTCCCGCGCCAGCGGCAGCGGTGGATGCGCCAGCAAGTCGGCGAAGGCGTCGGCTATCTCCTTGTCGGCGCGATAGGTGAGATAAACCGCTGTTTCCTGCATCAGTCGCGGATAGACTCCCGGATCCTGCGCAATACGTCGAAATTCCTCGCCGCCGCGCCGCGGGGTAAAAAAGCGAATTTCGTTAGCGGCGATAATATCGGCATTGGCCGGCGTGCGCCGCAGCATCAGCAGGGTTGCCGTCTCGAAATACACCGGAGCCCATTCCTCCAGGGGAAAGAGATGGGCATAGCGCTGCCAATTGTAACCCAGCAACGCATAGTTCACGTTCCAGGGCTGCAAAGCCCAGGGAGTTTGCAGGGAACGCAGCAGGTCGTTGAAAACAGTATGGTGGTTGTACATGAAAATTTTCCGTTGCGGTTGCGCCCAGGCCAGGTAGCCACCCAACTCGCCGGAATTGAATTGATTACCGCCTATGCCCTGGGCGGTGATGAAACGCAGGGTCGCCGCCGGATGGAAATCCGCATTCACCCCCCAGCCAAAGGAATTGACGTGGCGCGGCTCGCTGAATTTATAGTGCAACGCATAGATGGCAGCCATGACCAGTAAAGCCTGCGTCATCCGCTGCGCCGCCGTCTGCCAGTGTCGTCGCTGCAGCCAGACGTCGATCGGTGGCGTCAGTTGCGCGGCGATCAGCGGCACGCTGACCAGCATGAACACCGCCGTCGCCCGGCTGTAACGCACCGCCAGCCAGGCAAACGGCAGCAACAGCGCCAGCGTCAGCAAATCACGCCGCCACAGCGCCAGCAGCGCGGCGACGACCGCCAGCGCCAGGGTCAGCCAGAAGGGAAGGAATTCCACGAGCCAGGGCGTGGGCAGAAACTCCCCCACCTGGGAAAACATGAGATTGTCACTGCCCATTTGCGTGAAAAAGCCGTAGGCCGCCAGGCCGTAGGGATTGATGGCGAACACCAGCAGTGTCGCTGCGCCGGCGGCGATACCAGTGCGCACTGCCGGTTGCCGCAACATTTCGCGCCAGCGCCGCCAATCGCGCCAGGTGGCGCTGGCGGTCACGCCACCGGCGTAGGCGGAAAGAAAAACCAGGCCGTAGAACGAGCCATGCAGAAAATCCCAGCACAGGTAAACAAGCGGCAGCAGCCACAACCAGCGGGGTGTCAAGACGCGCAGGCGCACGCTTTCGCACAAATAGACCACACCAGCCAGCAACAGCAGGGAAAACAGATTCGGCCGCTCGGTCAGCATATAAATCGAGGCGAAGACGATCCAGACACATGCCAAAGCCGCGACTACCGTGGATACACCGTACAGGCGCAGCGTACGATAGATGAACAGCTGAGTCACGACTACGATCACGGCCTTGAACAGGGTCAGCCCGGGCAGGCCGGCGAGCGCCACGACGCCATAGAATATCAGCTGCGCCAGCCAGGCATGATTGTTGAACACGGTGCCGGCGGCGGTATAGGAAAAAATCTCGCGGTCAACGATATGCCCGGAATACGCCATCGCCCTGCCGTTGGCCAGATGCCAGAAGGTATCGAAATCCGACAGCGGATAAATACAGAGCAGCGCGCACACCGCCAGCGCCAGCACGGGCGCAGTGCTGGAACTCAGACGTCGTGCGGTAGCCAACATCGATTTCATTTCCCTGCCTGTTCCTTGCCACTCATTTCTGCTGCCCGTTCAACCCGTATCACCAGACTAGGCATAATCGGACCCGCCCGCAGCTTACCACGGGCGGCCTCACCTTATTCCAGAGCGCTGCAAGTATACCGCATAAATACCTAAATTCGTGCAGGTTTGCCTTCTGTCTATTGTCCACGCCTGACTCCCTGGGATATGCTCTGGCGCGTCGCCACGGATAACGCAAAACAGGGGTGTAACATGCGCATTAGGCCGGCAAGATATCTGACATGGATGGTAATCACCGGCCTGGTACTGGCCGGCTGCGGTAACCACGAATCTTCCAGCGGCCACAACGCCTCTGGCGATCCTGCCGGTGACTCGACCCAGGAGCCGGTGCTGCCCGCCTCCAGCGGCGCTCCCATCCTGCTTTATACCGATGTGCTGTCCGGCCCCGGCAGCGGCGGCGAGTTGGATCTAGGCATGTATCTCACCGTATTCGGCAAGAATTTTGGCAGTGGTACGCCCGGCAGCAACATCAAGGTCTTCATCGGCGATGTGGAAGTCGCGCGCTATCTGGGCGGCATCGGCACTTCCCGCGGACGCGGCGATATCCAGCAGCTGGCCGTGCAGATCGGCGCCCTGGGCAACCCGAGCCCCGGCGTGGCGCTGCCGGTCAAAGTGGTGGTGGACGGCCTGACGTCCAACAGCAATATCGATTTTACGATACAGCCGGGGCGTATGTTCTATCTCGACAATGTCGACGGCAACGACGCCAGCGGCGTCGCCGGCGATATCGGCAAGCCATTCCGTCACGTGCAGACGGGATGCGGCGGCAACGACGGGGTATTGTCGGCCAACAACATCCGCGCCGGTGACGTCATCGTCCTGCGTGATCGCGGCCAGCCGTGGAGTGACCTGGGATGCGATCGCCGCTTTGCACGCATGCGCTATATCACCGGCTCCGCTCCCACCGGCCAGGCGAACACCGGCCCCATCACCATCCTCGGCTATCCGGGCGAAACGGTAAACCTGCAACCGCCGGCCGTAGCCTATACCAGCGATGGCAACGGGCACTACATCGTCGCCAACGCCGACCGGGTCTATGGCGGCATCCATGGCATGAACGGCCAGGACGCGTATTCCGACTGGATCACCATCGCTAACCTGCGCATCGCTGGCGGCGACTGGACCGTGGGTGACGCGCCGATCAATCTGCAGACCGACGCCAACCATTGGCGCATTATCAACAACGAGCTGCACGACTGGATCGCGGCCGACGCCAGCATCTACTACAAGGACAGCGTCGTCGCCGCCAATCTGCTGGAAGCCAAGTCCGGCGCCATCAGCGGCAATGGCAAGAACGTGCGCATTCTCGGTAACCACATCTACAATTTCACCGGCACCCAGCATAATCACTGCATCTACATCGACAGCTTCGCCGACGACGTTGAAATCGCCTACAACCATGTGCATGACTGCCGCGGCGGCAACATCATCCAGACCTACGACAGCACCGGCATGTCCGACGGATCCAGCATCATCACCAGCATTGCCATTCACCACAACGCCCTGCACGACGGCCACCGCTACGGCCTCAACTTCGGCAATGGCACGCGCTCGGCCCGCGCCTGGAACAATCTGATCTACAATACCGATTTCGCGGGCGTACGTTTCGATGTCAGTGACGCGCAGGGCGACTTCCGGATTGTGCACAACACGGTGTACAACAGCAATCGCGTCTCCGGCGGCGCCAGCGCGATTATCGAGGACAGCTGGTGCCTGTGGTGTTCCGCTGGCGTGGAAATCCGTCACAATATCTTCGTGCCCGGCGGTACGGCCGCTTATTATGTCGCGCTGAACCACGACGGCGCACCGACCTGGCCGCCGGCATCGCTGCAAATCCAGCGCAATGCCTGGTTCGGCCTGTCCAGCGCCGTTCCGGTCGAAGACAGCTCGCCGATCAGCGCCGACCCGGTGCTCATGGACGCCGACCACGCGGATTTCCGCCTGGGCACCGGCAGCGCGGCCATCGGCCAGGGAACCGCCGAACTCAGTTTCGCGGTGACCACGGATTATGCGGTGAACTCCCGCCCCGCCGGCGCATCCGATCTGGGAGCCTTGCAGACGCAATAGGCGCGGCGGACGCAGGCATTTCTCAGGCTGGCGCCGGGCAACTTTGCGTTCGCTGCGCCGCCGGCGGACCCGCTCAAGCGCCAAACCAGAATGCGGTGTTTTTCGCCAGAAACTCGTCGTAGTGCATGTAGTGCGAGCCGTCGCAGGAAAACGTCAGACTGATCATGCCGTTGAAAATATTGATCGATGAAACGCGCAGGTAGATGTTCTCGTCCGCCATGCGCAGCGCGCGCAGCATGTCCAGAATCCGCGCCACGTCCTTCTGCGGTATGGCGGCATTGACCGGATAGGGATGCGAGGGATAGACCAGACAGATGTCCGGATCGCTCAAGGCCTCCTGATCGAGCACGCGATAGCGAAACGGATCATCCATGGTCCAGATAATCACCTGACTGCTGGCAAAGTGGATCTGCGCCTGAAACACGCCGCGCTGGGTGAACAGCTCTTCGAGAATCGACAATGCCTGGTCCAGATTCCGGTCCATCAGGCTTTCCACCCGGCATTGCGCGAACACCATGCTGCGAATCGCCGGATCCCCCTTCACCTGGCGCCAGGAATCCGGTTCGTCATACAGCTCCGCCGTGACCGGCAGATTGCGCAGGTCGAAGTCCGCGCCCAGGTAGCCCAGCACCCGCGACTCGAGACGCACGATTTGCAGCGCCGTCAGCGATGGCCGGTGCTTGGACAAGCTGATGTAGGCGTCGGATAACAGGAAACCCCAGGTCGGCACGACTTCTTTCATATAGGGGCGCTGCGAGCGATCGCGGCCCAAATGCTCCGGCATCAGGCCGTTCTTGCCCATGTTGAAGCTGATCTGGACGCCATTGGTATCGACACAGTACAGATAAGTGCAATGCGGCACGCCGGCGAAGGCCTGCGCCAGGACCCGATTCAAGGCGTCCCGGTCGTGCCAGGCTGGCGCGCAGTCTGCCGCCACCCGCGCCAGCGGTTCATGCAACAGACGGGCGAGTTCCTGCCGCTGGCGATAAATACTGTCTTTCCAGGAAAACTTCATGATCCGGACTCACTGCTCTTGCCAACCACCTTTCCTGACTTTGCCGCTTGCGGCCACCGGCAATCCATCCACCGGGTTCTCCCCTGCTTCTGCTCCTTCGACCCGTTTCATTATAAAGATTGCAGACCGGGAAACCACTATGCCTATTAGATAGGTCACACGCCGGTGTTTGTCCAAAACAGTGGAAAATCCATGCCTTACGGATTAAGGCCGGCTGCCGGACGGCCGCCAGTCAGGGATCCAGCTCCGCCAGCGGTGTCTTGAAGTGGGTGGTCGCCGGCGCAGCGGCGACCACCGTTGCAGGGTCACGGCGCCAGGGCAAAGGTAGCCCGTACCGCGTCCAGAAACTCCTGGTAACTACCGACGCCGCCATGGGCGCCCACCAGGGTGCGAATATCCAGCCCGCGGGTCAGAAGATCGTTGTACAGATCCAGCGCCCAGAAGGAAAATTGCGGTGGCAGCGGCGCGCTGAACAGGCCGGGGCTGAACAGATCCGAGACGAACAGCATTTTCTCGTCCTCGATGTACGGCACGATCAGGCCCGGCGCGTGCCGGTTATCTATCTGCAGCAACCGCACCCGCCGCTGGCCGTCGTCGAAGACATAGTCCGCGCCGTCAGCGATGGTGAGCAGGCGCGCATCGGCATCCAGCAGGGACAGCAGATCGGGATAGACAACATGCCGGGCGTCCAGCACATCGCGATAGAATTTCCGGTCCGCCTGAGTCGACACCAGACTGGCGCCATCGGCGACATAACCGCGCACGCCGGCGCTGTGATCCACGTGAAAATGGGTCGGAATCACGTAGCGTATTTTCTTGTTCGGCCACTGGCGCTTGATCACCGGCAGCACTGCCTGTGTCCGCTCCTCCAGCAGCACCGGATCGAACAGCAGCAGATAGTCCGCCATTTCCACGATCAGCGAATGGTGGGTATAGCCGCGCAGATAGAACACGCCCTGCCCCACGGGCTGCAGAAACACCGACTCCGGCGCGAATTGATCCAGGTCGAAGGGAATGCCGACCAGCAGGAAACGATGGAACCAGTTGGAGTACTTGAGACCGATATTGAACAGCTTTTCATCCAGGGGAACGGACAACTCCGCCGGCACCGCGAACGGATCCCGGATGAACGTCACGTTGAAATTCACTGTTTGCACCTCGATGTGCACCAGCAGCTGGTCGCGGTTGACCTGTTCGATCCGCATCGGCTGCATTATGCCGTCGGCTGGCAGCCAGTCGGCGTAACGCGTCGTGATTTCCATGTCGCCGTAACTCGGATTGGCATCCCAGTAGGTCGCCTGCAGCGGTAGATGACTGGCGTTGTCCACCCATAACAGGATTTCCCGGCCGTACTTGCGCAGTCCGAGCACGCTGACATTTTGCTTGCGCGTCTCGCGGCTGCCATGCAGGGTCACCGTTGCGGGCGCCGCCAGCATTGCCTTTACTATTTCCACCGGCGAGGTCACCAGGTATTCCATTTTGCGGGCGGCCAGGCGGATGGCCTGCATCGGCGCTTGCGGCACCTGCAGCAGATTGTCCACGCCCAGCACCGCGCCATGGTCGCCGTTGATAATTTCGCTGAAGTCATAGCTCGCCTGCAGGGGAAAATCGATGGCCAGTTGCCACTGCGTGCGATAGCGGCTGCCGTCCAGGGCCAGAGTCATCTGGTAGTTCACCCCGTCGATTTTCTCCGGCGTGCCGCCCGGCGTCGGCGCTTCCAGCGGCGCATAACCGGTGAAACGGGCGCTGACCACCTGGTTGTGCAGCTGCTCCAGCCGATCCGCGCCGCCCAGGGCGGCGGCAACCTGGGCCACGGCGTCCGACGCAGGATCGGCCAGCGCGGAAGCTACGGCGCTGAGGGACAACACCCCCCCCAGCAGGTTGCGGTAAAGCGTTTTCTTACTGATTAATAACATGAATTTCTCCTTCCTATCTGGATAACAAGAACTACGACAAAACCCAACCAGCGAACGCGGACTGCGACTCGCGCCATACCGGAATGATCATTCCAGTATGGAACGATCATTCCAAGTTTGCTAAGCTATGTCAAGTCTTTTTCCGGAACAAAGGATTTTGCATTGCCATCGCATGGCGATTGCTGCATAAATGCGCTATCGGAGACAGACACAGAAATCGCTATCACGGGCAGTGCGCCGGCATATGGCAGGACCGCAAAAACAATTCGCTATCGATGACGCCCTGGACAAGGCCCTGACCGTGTTCTGGCGCCAGGGATTCGAACTCACCTCGGTGCAAGATCTGGTCGCGGGCATGGGAATCAACCGCGCCAGCCTCTACGATACCTTCGGCAACAAAACCGAGTTGTACAAAAAGGCCCTGCAGCGCTACATCGACCGGGCGATGACAGACATGCGGGAGCACCTGCTCAACGGTTCAGGACCGGTGGCGCAGCGTCTGCAGAACTACTTCATCAGCATGAACGCAATTCACAAGAACGGTGACCGGCATTTCGGCTGTTTTCTCAATAATTCCGCCGTCGAGCTCGGACCGCACTACCCGGATATCGCCGCAGTCGTGCGTCAGGCCTGGACTGAAATGGAGTCGGTGTTTCGCACCCTGCTCGACCAGGCCGTCACGACTGGAGAATTGCCGGCCCACACCGATACCGCCGCCCTCGCCGCCACCATCAACATGATGCTGCAAGGCGTCAGCGTCATGGCCAAAGCCGGCACGCCGGAACAGCATCTGGGAAAGATCATCGCCACCGTTCTGAGACTATTGGCTGACCAGGGGGCGGGCGGGCAGACATGATCTCCAGCGTTCAGGCTCCCCGCATCCTCATCGTCGGCGCGGGCATCGCCGGCCTCGCCGCCTGGCGCGCTCTGCGCCAACAGGGCCTGGACGCCAGCCTGATCGAAAAACATGAGGGCTGGGCCTGGGTCGGCGCCGGCATCGCCCTGCCCGCCAATGCCGTCGCCGCGTTCAGCCGCCTGGCTCTGCGCGAGCCGTTACTGCGGCGAGCCCACCAGGTCACCGCGATAGAATACGCACTGGCGGATGGCAGTACCCTGGCGCGGGCGTCCCTGCTCGATCCGCCGCTGAACCTTGCGCCATTTGTCGCCCTGCCGCGGCGTGACCTGATCGAGTTGATGGTCGCCGGAGTGGAAAACGTGCGCTTCAACACCAGCATTCGTGAGTTGCGCCAGGATGCCCAGGGCGTAGAGGTAACGCTAAGCCATGGCGCGAGCGAGCGCTATGATCTGATCATCGCCGCCGACGGTATTCATTCGTCCACCCGCGCCATGACCTTTCCCGCCGCCCGTCTGCACGATTTCGGCATGAGCACCTGGCGCTTCATCATCGAGCGCGATACCCGCGACCAGCACCCGGTGTACTATCTCGGCCGCGACGACGCGTTCATGCTCTACCCCATCGCCGCAGACCAGGTGTATTGTTATGGCCATCTCGCCGATCCCGCCGCGGTGCTCTACCGGCAAGCGGCGCCGGCCGTGCTGCGCGCCAGCTTCGCCCACTATGCGCCGGCCGTTGGCTCGGCGCTGGCCGCCATCGATGACGCGTCCGCCATTACCCCCGGGCGTATCCAGTCGGTGATCACCGACAGCGCGGTCAGCGGCCGAGTGGCGCTGATCGGCGATGCCCTGCACGGCTGCCCGCCCACGCTGCAACAGGGAGCGGCACAGGCGCTGGCGGACGCATTGACCCTGGCGCGCCTGCTGACCGCCGGTGATACCGACACGGCCCTGCGCCATTACGCCCGGCAACGCCTGCCGCAGATCCGCTGGGTGGTGGGTGAGTCGAACAAGATCATGCGCCTGGGCAAGCTGGGCAGATTCCGGCTGGGCCGTCTCCTGCGCAACGCCAAGGTACGCCGCCAGGGACCCGCCAACGTGGTGGGCTGGCGGAGTTTGCTGACACGCTACCCGGTAACAACGGACAACAATAGTGATGCCACCGTTCGCGCTCAGGAGTAGCACCGCTGGTTCGCAGTCACCCACTACGGCGTATCCGTTCACAATTGTGACCGGCAAAGACACAATTGCACAAATTCCCCAGCCTGGCGATCAACAAAAGCGAACCGTGACGTGGTTCAAATACGAAATGATCAAGCCGTCGTTTACTTTGGCCGCTGATACAAACACTATTAATAAACGACAAACTGGAACGCGACTTCCGGGAGAGCGATCGCGAGGAGAGCGGAATGCCCTATATCAACTGGGACCCGTCGTTCAGCGTGGGTGTCGGCCCCCTCGATGGGCAGCATCAAACGCTGTTTCAGATCATTAACCGTTTCTACGACGCCATGGAAATGCACGCCCCGCAGGCGGTGCTATCCGCCATCTTCGGCGAAGTGCTGGACTACACTAATATGCACTTCAAGCTGGAAGAGGCCATTATGCGCCGTTACAGCTACCCGGGTTTTGAGCGTCACCGGCAATATCACCAGCAACTGGTCGCCCGGGCGGTGGCCATCAAGAGCGATATCGACGCCGGGCAGCGTGACGCGCCGCGTGATGCTCTGCGTTTTCTCACCGATTGGCTGGAAAAACACATCAAGGGATGCGACGTGGACTACAGTCCTTACATGAGCAAACTGGGCGCGGCGTAATACGCCTGGCTTAACCCACGCGATCCAGCTGCCGCGCGCGGAACTTCACGCCCAGGTCTGTCGCCAGCCGCTCGCAGGCGCGAATATCGACGCCTGCCAGACCATCGATCGCCGTGGCGGTCACCTCCGGGATGTACGCCGGCGCGCGCCGGAGAAAATCCAGCATCGCCTGCCAGGCCCCGGCCAGTTGCGGCGCGCAATGCTGGTTGTAAAGCGGTTCGTGCTGGGCGTTCATCGACACCGATACCGCATCCACCAGGCCCCGCATCTCCGGCAGCACATCGCGTTTGTTGACCAGACAGGCCAGACCGTCGGTGTTGAGCCGCACCCGCCCGCCATGCTCCTTTATATAACCCGCCACCTGCAGCAACACCTTGAAACGCAGGGTCGGCTCGCCAAATCCACAAAACACCACTTCCTCGTAGCGCGTCGGATCGCCGATGGCGGCGATGATCGCCGCGACCTCCGGCCGCTGGTGCAGGGTCAGGTCGTAGGCATGCACCTGGTGCGAACCCTGGGTCTTGGGACAGAAGGCGCAGACCAAGGTGCACCGGTCGGTGATATTGAGGTACAGACGCTGGCCGATGGTATAGCTGAGGGTATCGTGGCTCATGGGCTGTCGTGGGTAGTCCCGGGACTTCAGGCAGTGCATCTTGCGGCTTGCAGGCCAGTGAAATCAAGTGTTTTACACAAGCGTATTCATGATAAATCAATAAGTTGCGAATAATCTTAACAAAATTTCCTTAACAATGACCGCTCCCCCACCCTAGAATACCTGCATGTACCTTCCCAAGCTCGGTCCCCACCTGCCCCGCCGCGGCAACGGCCTCAGCCGCTGGCTGGGACGCATGCTGATGCGCTTGTGCCGCTGGCATGTCGAGGGAGAGATAGACCAGTCGGCGAAACTGCTGCTGGTGATGGCACCGCACACCTCGTGGTGGGACTTTACAATGAACTTCGGTGTTCTGCTGGCCATGGGCTTGCGCGCCTCCTGGTTTATCGCCAGCAAATACACCGGGGGATTTATTGGCGGCATGCTGCGCGTCATGGGCGCCGTACCGGTGGAGCGCAGCGTACACAGCGATATGGTGGGGCAAATGACCGGCCGCTTCGCCGCCGCCGACCGCTTCGTGCTGGCGATTTTTCCCGAGGGCACGCGTAAACCCGTGGCGGTCTGGAAATCCGGTTTCTGGCACATCGCCAAACAGGCCGGTGTGCCGGTGCAACTGGTGGCGGTGGACTATGCACGACGCGCCACCGTTTTCGGTCCGGTCATCGATTTGTCGGACGACAAGGAGCAGGATATCCGGCGCATGCGCGCGTATTTTCATCCGGCGATGGCGAAGCGGCCCGGTAACGCGCTTTACGATGCCCCAGCGACAACGCCTGCCGGCGTTAGCGCTGATTCAGGGTTTCCCGGGTAGCTCGGCGTATTGCCGCCGACTACCATGAAAGTACACCCAGCCTCCCCCCGCGGGCCGAAGGTAAACCGGAAAGGAGGTAGCCATGACGGATATCAGCCTTGTTGATGTCACCATCCATGTCGACAAGAAAACCAATGATCGCGAACGCATTGTTCTCGAGACTAACCTGCGCAGTGTCGATGGTGTAGTCAGTGTGCATATGCCTGGAGACAAGCCCCACCTGGTGACCATTGAATATAATCCCGACGTCACCACTTCTAGCGACCTGCTGGACGTGGTGGAAAAAGTTGCCGGTCATTCGGAAATGATTGGTCTGTAGCGACGCAGACGACCGGAACGATTCGCCGCGGATTAAAACTCAAATCGCCGACGGAGAGCGGCCGTTGTCCGGATTCACCTCCGGACAACCGCCGGCATGCCGTTAATTCTTGTCGGTGGTATCCGCTTTGGCGAGACCGTCCGCTTTCTTGCCCTGCTTTTCGATAGAGCTATCAACTTCTACGGTCAGCAGTTCGATCTCGAACACCAGGGCGCGGTGCGCCAGCGGTCCGCGATCGTTATACGCCAGTTCCGGTGGTATGAAAAGCTGGATCTTGCCGCCTTCCTGGATCAATTGCAGCCCTTCGGTCCAGCCCTTGATCACGCTGTTGAGAGAGAATTGACCGGGCGCGCCGCGCTCGTAGGAACTGTCGAACTCCTGATCGTTCACCAGGGTACCGCGATAGTTGACGGTCACCGTGTCCGTGGCCGCTGGCTTCCTGCCCTTGCCCGCCGCGATGACATGGTATTGCAAGCCACTGGCGGTGGTAACGATGCCGGGCTTGGCTTTATTCTGTTCGAGAAATTTCTTGTCGTTTTCCAGATTCTTGACTTCCATCTCGTGCTGAATGGTGCGTTGCTGGGTGACGATCCGACTCTTGAGATCGCGCAGCACCGCCAGCATTTCCGGCGGCGAGAGTTGCGGTTGCGCGCCGTTGAGCGCGTCTTCTATACCCTTGACTACGGCCTGCGCATCCATGGTAACACCCTGGCGTTTGAAATCACCGCCGATCTGGTAACCCAGGCTGTAGTTGATGCGCGTCATTTCGTCTTTTAAATCCAATTGATCCGCGGCGTGGCTGACGCCAGCCAGAGACAGCAACAGCACGACTGGACTCAGTTGCATGATACGCATGAATAATACTCCTTCATTCTTGACTGAAAAAACCGGCCGCCCGTGAGGGCGGCCCAAACCATATGGCACGTCGATCAGGGCACGGCGTTGCAACCGGGCGAACCCGCCTTATTGCCGACGCAGAACGGCACCATCATTTCGTTGTCCTCATGCTCCACGATATGGCAGTGCCAAACGTACAGGCCGGCCAGATCGAAGGTGGCGTTCAGACGGGTCACCGATCCGGGATAGGCGATCACCGTGTCCTTCCAACCCGCTTCGGTAACTTCCGGCGCATCTTTGATACCAGACAGCGCGCCGGTAATCGGATCGAAGGCTTCGCGTTCCAGCACCTTGAACTTCACCAGATGCAGGTGAATGGGATGGGCGTCTACGGTCCAGTTCCACAGTTCCCAGGTCTCGGTCGCATTGACCGGCGGGTTGGTAACGATGGGATCGGACCACAGAGTAACACTGCCGCCAGCGGCGCCGTTGTTGCCCAGTACCGCCGCCTTGGGTGCGAACGGCACGGACTTGGCCAGCTTGCCGGTGGGCTTGATGCAGGTGCCGGGATTCAACGGATCCGGCGAGGCGCCGACTTCCTGCTGAATCTTGCCGTTGGGAGCAACCTTGGCGCAGATGATGGCGGATTCTTCTTCCATCAAGGCCATATCGCGCACCGTGGCCTGAATGCCGCTGTTGGCGGGATCGGTGGGATGCGGCAGCGTCAACGACAAATTTTCCGGTTTGGTGGCGGGTGTGGCGCCGGTGGGGTCGGTGGGGCTCAAGCCGTTGAGGGCGGTATTGACCACGAACTCCATGACCTGTCCGGTGGTGCCCGGATCGGCGGCGATGTCGGGGAAACCGCCGAAGGGCGCATCCGGCGCGGTGTTGATCATACGCACCCGGGTGCCGGCGGCCAGGCCGCTGAAGTCGACGATGACGTCGGCGCGTTCGGCCAGGCCCATGAGCAAGGCGGTTGCCGCGGCGGCGGCGGGATTGCGTACGCCGGCGCTGCCGTTACCGGGCAGCACGGTGCGGAAGCCGGTTTCGATCTTGACCACATTCGGCATCAGACTCTGCTCGGCACCGATCTGGTAGAACGGCACTTCCTGCGCGGTCACCAGATTGGTCGCTGGATCCACCACGAACATCGACAGGTTGAGGAAGCGCGAGTTACAACCGTTCAACATGCGGAAACGGTACTGGGCCTGAGCCACGTCCAGCTTCGGCCAGGATACGCCGTTGACCACCATGACATTGAAAAACGCTTCGGGATTCCAGTTGGTGGCGATATCCGAGGGCAAGGGCAGACCGGTCAGCGGATCGACGGAGCCGATAGTATCGATGTTCAAGCCAGCGGTCTGGTTGGCCTTGGTGCCGGAGGTTTGACCGGTGCCCAGACCTTCAAAAAACGCGCGATTGGCGGGATAGAACAGGGACCCATCGATATTGAACGACCGATCCTGAACGACAATGGGTATCTCGCGATATTTTTCCCGCGCGCCGCCGAGCTTGGCCGGAAAGTTGGTGGTGGCCAGACTTTCCCCGGCAACCGGCGCCGGTCCGGGCAAGGTACCGCTCAACAGGCCGGATTCACCGCCGTTGGCTTCACGCAACAACCAGAAACCCGCGGGTCCCGCGTACACATTGCTGCGTGTCATACCCAAAGTGTGATCGTGATACCACAGGGTGGTCGATGGCTGCGTATTGGGATAAGTGAAACTGCCGACTCCCGGCCGAGCCGGACTGTTGGTCGTCGCCCCGTACTGGTTCACCAGACTGCCGAGGCTGGCAAAACCGATCGGTATGTTGTTGGCGGCGGGCAGCCACCACGCTTCCGGATAACCGTCGCTTTCCGGCCCGACATGGGCGCCATGCACATGGGTAATAATGGGCACGGGACCATTGTATGGCTGGGCGAGGATGGCGCCATTGCTCAACGCCGGGCGACAATCCTTGGTTTTAACCGGATTGGTGCACGGCAACTGCTCCGGATTCGCCCAGTGCAGGGCGCGATCCACCGGCAGGATGTGCGGCAGGAAATTACACGCCGGATCGGTGGCCGGCGCCGCGCTGGCCTTGCAGGCGATGGGATCGGCGACCAGGTCGTTGTACCAGTCCACGGTGGTGGTGGTATTGACGGTGTTTTCCACGGTATACGCCGGATAGTTGAACTGCGAGTTGGGCGCCGGCGCGATGCCCGCGCCACCCCCCAGACCGGTGGAATCTGGTGCCGGATCGTTCACCGGACCGTAGCTCCACACCCGGGTGGCCGGATAAGCGTCGGCGCGACCGTTGATGCGATTCCATATTCCGCCAGGCAGAATCTGCTGGCTGAACTGGCGCACGGAGATGTCATAGTCATTGGCGACACCGGTATTTTTCATGACCGGCGGAATCACCAGCGGTGTCACATACTTCGGCACCAGCGTAGGATCCAGAGTGCCGCCGGGCACCGGCACGGCGAACGCAATGGATGTTTGCAGCATCGCACAAGCGGCGGATACGACGGCAACGGTCGACCTGTGCTTGAACGGTTTTTGAAAGATTCGAAAATTCTCTTTCATGATACCTCTCCCTCCTGAACGTCTCGGATTTGAGTTTGCTGATTGTTACTTCTGAGTTTGCACATTCCATTGCAACGCAGGACGAACTTTCGTTTGCGTCCTACGGACTTCACCCGAGCGCAGTATTCACTCACTGAAATTCTGGGTCAACGTGTCGCAGGAAGGGTCAGCAGCAGGAAACACGCACTGTAGAAATGTCCTTGTTCGGACGATCCCGGGGATCGTCGCCACTCCAGAGCTGCTTAACTTATTGTGAAAAAATATATATTTAATCTGATTAAGTATTTTGAATAAATCCAATCGCGGCAAAGGCTTCCGTGTACTTAACAATAAACCGCCTTTTTTTACCTATCTTGTTAATTTAACGTTAAGCGCCATTAATTCATCGGTAAGTTAGCCATAACGAAACCATAATTTGTTCATAATCGATTCCTAATCGAACAATGGCGTGCCCTGCCGAACTGGCATGATTCGAACCGGACGTCTGAGGCATAAATCGATCGCTGCGCTAATGACGTTGTTCTGATGAGTGCCCCATTCAGCGCGCATCCAGTGCATCCAGTGCATCAACGGAAGTAAGGTCAAAATATTGCGAACCTGCAGTTACCGTAATTTTGTTCGTTCGCACTGCCGAGAATAATTCTTGAACTGTAACTCCTGGCGACCCCACTCGCTTGTGCTGGGTTTCATAGTATCCACCGGTTCAAATTGTACTCAATTGAATTTGCGCATTTTCCTATTAGTATTACTGAGGGTGCATGTCTCCATTGGGTTACAGCAGCGAAGACCGTCCATAGCGAGAACAGCATGTACTTGTTTGGTCCGCAGCCTGATAGCGGCACAATTAAATTTACTTTGGGAGAGGTCGACCATGAAAAGTTATATTGCCAAGAATACCACTACCCTGGCTTTAGCTCTCTGTTTCATCAACCCCTCGCACGCAGCAGCAGTAGCCGTAGATCTGTTGCATATCGATGCCATTACCCTTACCTTCAGTTCCCCCCTAACCTCCGGGACTATTTTTTCCCAAACACTTACCTATGATCCGGCGGATGTATGGACCATGGGGGAGTATCACGGCATCATTGCCGACGGCTCCGCCGCGACCACCATCGGCACGGTCAACTACACCGTGTCTTCGACCGGTGCCTACGGCGCGCCGCCGCCCAGTGGTACCGTTGACTCGGCGCAGGGAACTATCGATCTCAATTTAAGCGATTTGTATATGAGTATGTCGGGAGCGGTGACCGGAGGCGATAAGCTGTGGGACGCGGCAAGCTCTATCATCGACTACAACAGCTATGACCCCCTCACCAGCGCCTTCATTTATGGCTGGAGTGACTCATCCACGGTACTCTACTCGTTCTTCAGCATCCCGGTGAATTATTCGGTCCTCATCACCGGCTCCGTGTCGGCGGTACCGCTGCCACCGGCCCTGTTGCTGTTCGGATCGTCCATGCTCGGTTTACTGGGCATATCCCGCTTTGGTCGCCGCCGGCGTGGATAGTCGTCGCAGGAGCTGCCATTTGACCCTGCTGGCGCGCAAGAAACCTGTAAGGTCCGGGTAAGATTCAAGTAATGAGCGGATAATCTCGCTGGGGTTTAATTCTCCCAAGGCCGGAGTGATCGTTTGACAGCAAAGGCCCACAAAATTCGTGAGAGGAGAAAACCTATGACCACCACCGACCTTTACACCGCGCAAAACCTGGACCGCAGCCAGAGAGCGAGCCGTATCATCAGCGCCTTCGCCCTACTGGGCGTCACCGTAGTGGCGACGGCGGGCAGTCTCGGCTGGATGAGCGTGCTGCCGCTGCTGGCCATCTATCCGCTGGTCACCGGCGTAATCGGCTGGGATCCGGTGTATGAGCTGTTTGGTATCGGTGACAGCGAGAACGGCAAGTTGTCGGCGGTCAGCCGTGCCGAACTCGCGGTCACCGGTACCACCTTGATCGGTTGCGTCTTTGTGGTGCCGGAATATACGCCGATCTGCACCCTGTTGGCGCTGTCCGGCGTTTTCCCGGCGATCAGCGCCTTGATCGGCGAAGACATCCTGCAGGCTGTAGTCGCGTATCGCCTGCCGATGATCCCGCAGGTGGCACAATCCACAGCGGCGGAACGCAGCAGGAGCGCAGCCATGACCGCCATCGAGGAAGTACGCCAAGGCAAAGCCTCCCGCAAAGCGGCCTGAGACCGCACACGGAAGCCGGCCCTGCCGGGCCGGCTTCTCTTTCCCCACCCGCAGGCCTCCGCGTGTCACGCAGGAAAAACGAGACACCTAGGCGTACAAGGTCCTGCCATAACCATTCTTATCGCGAATGTAGGCGTACAGCTTCTGCTCGAATCCCTGGGGCACCGAATCCCAGATGCTCTGTCGTTGCAGGCAGGCGTCGGCCCAGCGGCGTAATTTCGGCTTGTCGTTGAAAGGGTCGGTACCATGGCGCCGCTCCAGAAGCTCCATGCGCAGAAAGGCTGGCGTGTAGGCGGTATCGATGAGACTGAATCGGGAACCGTTGAAAAACGGGCCCTCCCCCAGCACCCCCTCCAGCTTCGCCAGTTTGTCGTTCAACTGTTGATAGTTTTCGTCATACGCCGGCTTATCCGGGGCGGTAAAACAACGATAGTGGCTGAACAGCACTTCTTCCGCGAAGACGATCCAGGCACGGTTCAAGGCGCGTTGCAGCGGATCCTGCGGATGCAGCGACGGGGGATGGATTTCATCGAGGTATTCATTGATCACCGCGGATTCGAACAGCGAGATTTCGCCCACCCGCAGCACCGGCACTCGATGACTGGGCGAGATGGCTTTGAACCATTCGGGGGGATGGGTCAGCTCGTCCAGGGTGAGATAAACAACGTCAACTTTAACCCGTTTTTCCAGCAAAGTAATGACGGAGCGTTGGACAAATGGGCAAAGTTCGAAACTGACCAGGGTGCTTTTCATCCGCTTGACTCCCGTAGGTCCTCCGGACGTGGCGCAGGCCGCGACCGGAGGCAAGTTACCGTGATCTGACCCGGATGCCGGTCCGGGTCCCTCTCCCGGATATCAGAGAGCAAAAATTCCAAACACCCCGATCCGCGCTTTCATTGAGGCGCCGCGGCTTGTCCTTTTTCACTACCCTGGTCCTGCACCGAACGAAACAGATAACCGGCAATGGCGCCGAGAATGCCAATGGCCGCGGTGAGCTGCTCCGAGGTGCTGACAACCAGGACCAGAATGATCGTGCCGAAAATAATCAGAATCAATCCCGCGGTGTTAACCACGTCCTTGGGCGAATGATCATGCTTCTGCAGGAACCACAGCACGACGATCAGGGAAAATATGCACAGCAGGCCCAGCAGGACGATATACCAGAATTCGTTATCGATCTGCAGCCGCTTCAGATCGCTCTTCTGATCGGCGACGGCGCCGCCGCCATTATCATTTTTCTGATAGTCCTCGGAATATGCAATGAAGCCTTCCGGTGCGGCGCTTTCACTGGTGGCAGCCATACAGGGCTGGCCAAGAATCAAAACGAAGAAAAGGAAAAAAATATTGCGCATAACAAGCCCCCTGGCATCAATTTAATTTTCCGCGCGCTTCAGAACTTCCGTATAAAACTTCGCTTCGTCATAGCGGTCCTTTTCCACGGCGAGCTTTGCCCTTTTCCGGTATTCTTCGATCAGCTTGGCGCGATCTTCCTTGGTAGCCTGCATGATATAGCGAACGGCATCGTTGATCGCCTTTTCACGCGCGCTTTGCTTTGTCGTAACGGGGGGAGGCGCGGTACCGTCTTGATCGGATCCGTACTTGTCGAGCGAACCGGCAAGTGCGGCATTTAAGCAAAGCGAGGACAGCACCAGAGCGAAAGTAAATTGGATCATCAATCCGGTTCTGCTCATTGTAGATTCTCCAGGTTCAGAATGCAGGCAATCCTGCCGGGTTAGGCATCCATTGCCACATCGACTATTCAGCAAGATCAATAAATATTAGTCGAAAAAATATTAGCATACGCTGCGTTGATATTCGAGCATGGAGCTGTAGGGACACACCTGCGATCGACGCCTGGTGACCGGCGAACGGATGCCAGGCTGGCCAGGGCGGTGACCGGTATCAGGCAATTACCCGATAAAAGTTCAGAATCATTTCCCGGGAGCGCCGGGATTGGGGAAAAAAGCGACAAAAAAAAGCGGAGGGGGGCTCCCCTCCGCTCTTCCTTTAATGCAATACCGTTTTTTTACAATCCCAGGAACGTACCGATATCGGCACCGCCCGCCGCACCGGTAGCAGGCAGGATAATAACGTCATCCACCGCCTTGCCGGTGGTATCGGCCACGGTCGATACCTGATCGCCGGGATGACCATTAGGTATGGTCAGTTGCGGACGATCGAAGGGCGCGGCATTGATACGAACACGCGGATCGGTCAGGGACTTGATAAAGGCAATCAACGCCGCCTTGTCCACCGCAGTCAGACCCAGGAGCGCCATGTCCGGCGGCGTGTTGGTGCAGGTATCGCCAAAGCCGGTGGTGTCACCGATGCCATTGACGCTACCCAAACCGGTACAGGGCACATCCCGACGGTTGCCCCCACGATTATAGAAATCCACCAACTGCTCCAGCGAAGCATAGCTGCCATTGTGGAAATACGGACCGGTCAACTCGGCATTGCGTACCGACGGTGCCTTGAACGCGCCATCGACGTCTACCCGCTCACCGAGGACGATGGGACCCGGCACCTGGAACAGCGCCGGGTCAAACGCGATGTTGTCGATGATCGCACCGGTGGCGACCTGCCGCGAGAAGGACAGAGGGAAGCCTCCCAGGTTGGCGCCGATACCGTGATCGTTGACGCTGGGGGTGACGCCGATGTTATAAAAACCGACATCATACAAGGCGGCACCGCCGTCAACCATGAACATGCGTTCGATACCGATACCATTGGGCAGCGGCGGCACCCCGGGCAGCACCGCGGCGCGCAAGGTGGCGGCGGTGAACTCTGGCCCGAAATGGCAGACGATGCAACGGCCCTGGGCGGTGAACACGTTCAGCCCCGCCAGTTCCTGCGCACCGAAACCCGCGACCGGGGTGAAGGCGGTATTCACGTTGGCTTCCATCCAGACATCGAAGGGCGCCTTGCTGGACACCAGGGTTGCTTCATACATCTGGATGGCCAACCCCCAGAACAACGAGAAATTGACTTCCATCTGGCTGTACACGCCGGGGGTCGTTTGCAGGAAATCCTGCGCGCCCCTGGGCACCACGTCGCCCACGGCGTTGTAGGCTTCGGCGTTCAGCTCTTTCTTCCAGTAGCGTTCATGAAATGCGCGGCGGATCATCTGTTCATAGGTAAAACGCAGACCCTGGCCGGTGGTGTTGCGGACACCGCCGAGGACGCTGTCATTGACCGCCACATCCTGCGTGCCCAGGGCGCGACGTTTCATCAGCTTTTTACCCAGATCAGGGAACACGCGGCCGGCGCAGCTCATTTCGAAATCCGACAGGGGCGGACCCACCGCCTGCGACGCCAAGCTGGCGTTGTCGATGGCGACCGCTACCGTGGTGACCCGCTCGCCCGCGCCCATCACCAGGATGCCGGGATTGGTATCCTGCGCCGTCGGCAGATTGCCGCGCAGACCCAGGGGGTTCAGGCCGTTGAAAATATTATTGGCGCGACCGTCCCAGAAATTACGGTGATTGAACACGGCATTGATCATGGTCGGCGTATTGCGCGGTTCCACTTTGCGCACCGGCACGCCGCCGGAATTGAACACGTCGCCGCTGGGCGCACCGCAGGTATCGGTGGCGGCGGCGCGCTGATTGGGAACGGCAATGAACGGTGCGCCAAACGTGCCCTGCGAGGAGGTGATATCGTTGGTGGTATAGATGATCGCCGAATTGCGGTCCAGCTCGTCAACCAGCTGGTGGAAAGGGAAATCCAGACCGTTCAAGGTGTAGTTGGGCCCCGGCACCGCGCCCGACGCGGTAACGCTGGTGATCTGGTCGTTGACATTCGGATTGCCGAAGTGCTTGTCCGGATTCGCCACCCCGGTGGGATCGATTACCCCGGGCAGGCCGGGATTGAGCTGGTTCTTGACGCGACTGTCGGCGCCGGCGTGGAAATGACAGCTGGCGCAAGCCTGGCCATCGCTGCCCGCCTGCATGTCCCAGAACAAGGCCTTACCCAGCTCAATGGCCGCCTGCCGGTTTTTGACGAAATCCGCCAGATTGACCGGCTCCGGTACCGGAACGGTGGCCAGGGAATCCAGACCGAACGCGCGCGCGTCGTTGGGTACGTCGATGGCGATCGTAGTTTGCGCGGCGATCAATAAAGGCAGCGCTGTCGATGCGGCGAAGACTAACCTTCGCTGTTGAAGCATTTTCATGTTACTCCCCCAATAATTATTTACAGACAAATGCCAGATAGTTCTGATAAGTGCATGTTGTTGGTAAACGTTTGCTGGCGCCTCACCTCCTCACTTTTATTGAAACAAGATTTATTTTCTGGTTTCCGCTTCAACCGCAATGTCATGAAACATGAATTGAGGCTGAATTTGATCAACGCTAGCAGATGGACTTGATCTGATTCATTAATGCTTTATTAATACTGCGACGTACCATCATGAAGTGCTTTTCCCCGGCTCGTTGTCTCGGAGCTAACCGCGTTGCCCTGGACACCCTCCAGCGCTGTATGAAGGATTGAGTTATAAAATCAAATACTTTCCGACTCTTCCCGGCTTGTCAGGACACCCAGAGAGCGGGTCATGGAGTATAGAAATGGAGGAATTAACGAACGCCGATATCGGCGATGTATTTTTTATGTCAAATTTAATTGGATATTATTTAATCAATGCTGACCACTACCTTGCCGCGTGCACTGCCCGCGCCGTAGTACTTGAGCACCGCGATGACGTCCGCCACTTTGTCAGGACACCCGCGAAAATGCGTCATCGAGCTGTGTATTGGTGATTTCATCACCGGATCAGGAGAATCAGAGCAGCTGTAGCCACGGCAATCAGCAAGGTTCGTATTCCGGACCACAACCAAAATGTCCCGCTGATCCGCCCAAGATAGATGCCGAGGAGAAAGATCAGCGCCAGGGCCGTCACCAGCGCGGCAGGCAGTGGCGGCAGGAGCAGCGTCATACCCGCCTGCCCCAACCACAACGGGGTGATTATCAACAGAGATATCATCAACGGTGCGGCGCCATTCACCAGTGCGATGACCACTGGCAGCACATGCGCCGCTCGTCCATAGGCCGATGCGCCGAGATCGGCCACCATCGCCCTCTCAAGCGCGCGCAGCTCGTTCTGTTTTTCAGCAGCTTCACTCAACCAGGCACTGGTCATACCGCTGACACCCAACGCGACGGCAGCACCGACACAGGCGGTTATGACCACGGAAAGATCGACAGGCGCGCTGACCTCGAAACCCACGATCAATCCCTGCATGGTCAGCGCGCCGTCGAACCCATTGACGATAAAATAACGGCGTGCGATCAATTGGGTATGGGTTATTTGCAGTAATGCGCGAAGCTGGCGCAGCATGCATCACCTTTTAGCCGGCCGCTTCCGGCTCAGCCGTACTTTCCACCTCAACCTCGTCGATGCTGTGTATTGAAGCACCCAGGCCAGCAATAACGTCATGGATGGCTTGGTAGTCGAGATTGCTTCCTTCCACCTCGATCACGACGGTTTCGGTTTTCTCATCGACGGTGGCAACGGTAAGCTTGACGCGTGCGCTCGGCGATTTATCGGCGATTGCCAGGGAAAACTCCAGCCCGTTTGGCTGGTGCGGCTTGAGCACGTCCAGCACTATGCGTTTTACGCAGGCCATGGTGCAGTCCTCCACTTTTCGGCAAGCGAACCGCCACTACTGTTCATGGCTTATGCTTTTTACGATGTAGCCACCGGATTTTTCATCGTGTTCAAGCCGCAAAAGACCGCGCGTCTGTGCTTCCTCCAACAGCAGCCCGAAACTCCGGAAACCGTGATAGCTCTCGTTGAAACCCGGCTTACGCCGCTTCAGCGCCTGTTTGATCATGGATCCCCAGACCTTTTCTTCCTCACCGCGCTCCTCGAACAGATCCTCGACTGTTTCCATCACCAGATCGAGCGCCTCCTGCCGCTTGCCCGCTTCGCCGGTGGAGGATTTTTCCGTTTGTTTAGCGGTTTTTTGCCGACGCCGGCCCTGCTTGCTCTCGCCGCGCACCAGGTCATCATAGTATATGAATTCGTCGCAATTGGAGATCAGCAGATCCGAGGTAGATTGCTTGACGCCGACACCGATCACCAGTTTGTTGTTTTCGCGCAGTTTGCTGACCAAGGGCGAGAAATCCGAGTCACCGCTGAGGATTACGAAGGTATCGACATGTGCCTTGGTATAACAGAGATCGAGGGCATCCACCACCATGCGGATATCCGCAGAATTCTTGCCTGATTGGCGCACATGCGGGATTTCGATAAGCTCAAACGCCGCCTCGTGCATCGCCGCTTTGAATTCCTTATAGCGATCCCAGTCGCAGTAGGCCTTTTTCACGACGATGTTGCCCTTGAGCAGCAACCGTTCCAGTACCTTCTGGATATCGAATGCGGCGTACCTGGCCTCGCGCACGCCCAAGGCAACGTTTTCGAAGTCGCAAAACAGGGCCAGATTCTGGGTCTTGGGCTTGATATTCATGGCTATTCCGCTTTGGTACTCCTGTCCGGCTCCAATATTCACGCCCGCGGGTGGGTGCCTGACAAATGATTGGCAGTAGCCCGCACTTTTTATTATAGCGCCCCCGGTCTACCCTGCGCCATGTCCGCCATGCGTCGAACGGAGTTCGCAGGGATCCCTCTGCGGGACTTCTTCCTATCTTACCCTGTCGATACCCCACCGCCGCAGTGGATAAACGACAGGTTTCTAGTCCTCCATTCTAACAACCACCTTGCCACGCGCCCTGCCCGCACCGTAATACTTGAACGCGGCAATGACTTCTTTAAATGGATAAACCCTGTCGATCACTGGCGTGACCTTTCCACTGCGCAACAGTTCGTTCATCGCATCCATGCCAAGGTTGGCGCGATGCAGCAGTATACGCAGTCGCTTTCGCCCCAGGAGCGATATAATCGGGCCCAGCAGCATGATTGCCATAATCGTCGACGATGCGCCGCCGTGTACGACATAGCAGCCACCGGACTGCAGAGCGCGACGATAGTCGCGGATGGAACGCAGCGCATGTGCGTCGATGATTAGGTCGTATTGCTTGCCAGCGCGGGTGAAGTCATCGCGCTCGTAATCGAGAACCTGATGCGCGCCCAGCGAACGCACGAATTCCATCTTGTCGGCGCTGCATACCGCGGTGATATCCACATCATAGGCGCGCGCAATCTGCAAAGCGAAGGTACCCGAGCCTCCCGAGGCGCCGTTTATCAATATTTTCTGCCCGTCACGCAGGTGGCCAATCTTCACCAGGGCCTGCCAGGCCAGCAGCCCGGCCTGCGGCACCGCCGCCGCCTGTTGAAAGGAAAGCACGTCGGGAATTATTGTCAGCGCGTCCTCCGGCGCGGCCACATAGTCGGCAAATCCACCCATGCCGCAGGCAGAGAGGTCGCCATAGACGCGATCCCCCGTCTTGAATCGCGTTACCAGGCGACCCACCGCCTCCACCGTGCCCGCGATGTCAAATCCCAGGGTTTTCAGACGTTTCGGCCGCCACAGTCCGAACATCACGCGGTTGGCCAAGGGTGTAGCATGCAGCAGTTCCCAGTCCCACGAGTTTATGGAGCATGCGTGTATTCTTACCAATACCTCCCCTGAGGTCGGCGCTGGCTTATCCACCTCGATGATGCGCAGATCATCGGGAGAACCGTACCGGGAAAATTCCACCGATTTCATCGTCGTTCCATTCCCTGGCAGTGAATCAATACATTTCGTCTTCTATTCACAGTATATGCGATGATGCACGCAATTTCCGGGAATCGCTACGGATAAGCTTCTGACCGACGGAAACATGTCCCGCCCGCGAGGATCGAACCGGCTGGTGAAGAGAGAACACCGGCGCCGCCCGCACCGCCCGCCATACATAAACAAAACTGTCAGGTATTCCCTGGTTGCGGATCGCTGGTGAACCCATACGGCAAGAATATGCACTAGTAGTTTTACGGTGGACTTCGATGTTGGAGCTGCCTATTGTTCGACTAAAGTACTGTTCAGATATCACAAATTATAAGCAGCGCATGAAATACAATTCAAAAACGAAAATGCTGGAATTTTCCTCCGACGAGAGCGTCTTCAAGTTCCATGATCAGTTGACCGAACTCCTGCGCTCCGCCATGAGCATGGTCGGATCGGAAGGCATGAGCCGCAACGAGGCCGAAAAGCTCACGCGTGAATTCTTTGAACGTTATTCCGCCATGTCAGACACCCTGCGGTGTCTGCGCGCGCATCTTCCGCGAGGAGAAACCGGTTGAGACGCCTGATTACTTCTCTACGGGTTCATGGCTGGTGAAAGAAATGTTGAATTATCGAGCATGGCAAGGAGCATAGTGATGATTGCGGCAGACAAATCCAAACGATCGTTTTTCAAGAAAATGGCAGCGCTGACGGGATTCGTTGCCGCCGCGGGTTATATGCGCAATTTGGTAGCAACGCGCAGCTCCGCAATCGACGAAATCAACCACAGAAACGAGCACGATGTAAACCTGCAGAAAAAGGCGTGGCAGCAGAAAAAACTGGTGGTCATGACCGACGATGACAAGAAACTTATGCTTGGTGAACTTCTCAGTCTACACAACAAGAACCAAGCCTAGCTTACCCAACCAACCATTAGCGACGGGAGACGTTGATGTCAGACGAAAAATCCGAGGCCAACAATAATAACGATCACGCAACAACCAGCCGTCGTGATTTTCTGAAGAATGTGGGTATCGCGGGCGCATCCATGCTGATGGCGGACGGCGCCGCGGCGGAACCGGCCACCGATGCGCCAGACCCCGATGCCGAGATAACAGCCGCGGAGTGGCTGCAAGGACATTTCGTGCTAATGTCCGACGAGGACAAACAGGAAGCCATTCAACGGCTGGAAAAGCGTTACAGCGCGCAATACGGAAAGAAAACCACTGTTTCCAACGCGCCTCCGCTGGAAGGCGTGCTCTTCGGCTACGCCCTCGATATCACCAAATGCATTGGCTGCCGGCGCTGTGTGCATGCCTGCGTCAAAGAAAACAACCAGTCACGCTACAACCCCGTCATTCAATGGATACAGGTAATGAAAATCCCGCGGGGCAACCTGGCCTTCGCGGCCGACAAGCTGAATGAAGGTTATCCCGAATCCAGCGCCATGGGCGACTACGGCGTGCAGGTAGGCGGCAATGCCTATGCCCCCGTCGGCGGGCTTTCCACGGAACATGCCCAGAGTTACTACGCGGATGACGAGCCGGTACCCGACAAGAGCTTTTTCTATGTGCCCGTGCAGTGCCAGCAGTGCGAAAAACCGCCCTGCGTCAAAGCCTGCCCGGTGCGCGCCACTTTCCGTGACCCCAACGGCATCGTGGTGATCGACTATAACTGGTGCATCGGTTGCCGCATGTGCCAGCTCGCCTGCCCCTACCAGGCCAGGCACTTTAACTGGGGCACGCCCAATATTCCTCCCGAAGAGATGAATCCGAAAACCCACTATTTCGGCAACCGGCCCCGCATGCGCGGCGTCATGGAGAAATGCACCTTCTGCCTGCAACGCACGCGCGAGGGCAGAAATCCCGCCTGTCTGGAAGCCTGCCCGGTGGGCGCGAGAAAATTCGGCAATCTCCTCGATCCGGAAAGCGATGTGAGAAGAATCCTGGCCAGCAAGAAAGTTTTCAGGTTCAAGGATGAAATGAGCACTTATCCGAAATTCTTTTACTATATCGGCTGAGCACACCCTATGAAAAATATAATATTTTCCTTCATTATCGACGTGGCCTCCTATGCCATAAAGGGCGGGGCCCGGTATAAAGCCTGGCTCATTTTCCTACTCTTTATCATCGTCACCGGCACCTATACCGCTTCCATCCAGTTGGGTGAGGGTCTGATCACCATCGGCGCCACGGACCAGATACCCATGGAGTTGTTTTTCGCCAACTTCATTTTCACGGCGCACGTGGCGGCGGCCGCCATACTGGTGGTCGCCCCGGGCTACTTCTACCACCGCAAGGACATGAAGGAGCTCGCCGTGATAGGCGAAATCATCGCCATGGTTTTCGTCGCCACGGGCATCACTTTTATTCTATTTCACATGGGCCGGCCGGACCGATTGTGGCACATGGTGCCTTTCATCGGCTATTTGAACTTCCCCAATTCCATGCTCGTCTACGATACCATCGTTTTGAACGTCTATCTGTACCTCAACCTGATCGGTATCTCCTATATCCTCTATAAGAAATATGCCGGCGAGTTCGACTCCAAGGCCCTGGCCAGATGGTTTACGCCCGTTATCTATCTGGCGATCGTCTGGGGACCGCTGATTCATATCTGCACGGCCTTCGTTTTGAGCAGTAACGCGCGCATGGGCGCCTGGTCGACCGCGGTCATGCCCTTCGGCTTTCTGGCCATGGCCGGCGCCTCCGGCCCCTCCCTGGTCATATTGCTGTTCCTGCTGATCCGGAAGAACAGCAAGCTGCATATCAATGATTCCGTTATCGATCTGATGTCGACGATCATCGGCTGGAGCCTGGGCATCATCATGCTGGTGTTCGCCGCCGAGTATTTTACCGCGCTCTATTCCAATACCGAGCACGCCGCACCGCTGAACTACAGTATGTTCGGCCACGACGGCCTCAGTATGTACGTGCCCTGGTTCTGGGGAACGGTGGGCACGATCGTCGCCTGTTTTATCGCGATCATGATCCCCAAAATTCGTAAAAGCTATGATCGCTGGCTGCCGGTGGTGTGCGTCTTGATTTTTCTGGCGATCCTGGTGGAAAAGCCCATGATGCTGGTGTTTCCCGCCTTC
>DKAS01000108.1 GCA_002448875.1 Proteobacteria bacterium UBA6920
GGCGATCTGCGCCTTGGTGCGGCGTTTTTTCTTGTACGGCAGATACAGGTCTTCCAGGCCGCTCTTGGTGTCCGCCGCCAGAATCGCCGTTTGCAGCGCCGGTGTGAGCTTGCCCTGTTCCTGGATGCTGGCGAGGATAGCCGTGCGCCGCTCGTCCAGTTCGCGCAGGTAGGTCAGGCGCTCGGCCAGCTGACGCAATTGCGCGTCATCCAGGCCGCCGGTGACTTCCTTGCGGTAGCGGGCGACAAAGGGCACCGTGGCGCCGTCATCCAGCAGGCCGACGGTCTGTTCCACTTGTTGAACCCGAACCCCCAGTTCGCTGGCGATACGCTGACTGATGGACTGCATAAGATCTCCGCTTTCGCTGCCGGTGAAAACGCGCGCAGTTTAGCACAGCGCGCCGCTCCGGCGCTTACGGGCTGGTAACGAAATGAGCAGTCGATGGTGCGGGGTGCCGCCGGGTTGGCTAATTTTCGCGCTAGCGGTCGTGGCCACGATCGTGGCCGGATCGGCCTTTTTCCCGGTGTTTCGCCGGATAACTGCGCACATGTGCCTCATGCTCGAGATAGGGCTTATCCGTGTCCAGTTCCAGCTTGACAAAATCCTGCAGGTTCAGCCCCGGCAGCGGCGGCGGCTTGGGCAGGCTCACCCAGGCGCCGCCGTTCAGGTAGAAATAAAGCTTGGTATCGACGTCGAAGTACACCTCGGCGCCGGGAAAATAGCGGTAGTTGTGCTTTGCCCGGTAGCCGTGCGCCGGCGCATGGGGCGGCGGCCCCTTGGTGCGCATGAATTCCCCGTGTTCCTGCTGCCGGTGGTGGCCCGGGTCGTCGTGCCCGCGGTCCGCGTGGGCGGCGACGCTGGCGAGCAACAGGCCGGCAAATGTACACAATAGACGTACTCTAAGGCGGTTACGCTCTGGCATGGAATGGCCCTCGTGGCAGCTGTCGCCGTTTATCCTAGCAGGAAAGAGCCCGCCGGTGGAAACGCGGGTAAAAACACCGGGGGACGTTCAGGCGCTGGCTTCGGCAGGCTCCTCCTGGTGGGTCACCAGGCTCAGGGCGGAGGCGGCGGCCTTGCCGTTGCCCCGGTTGAGGTTGATCTGCAGGCGCACATTATTCTGCGAGTCGGCGTTCTTGATCGCCTCCTCCTCGGAGATCTTGCCTTCGCGAAACAGCTTGAGCAGGGCCTGGTCGAAGGTCTGCATGCCGATGTTGTTGGATTTCTCCATGGTTTCCTTGATCAGGGAAACTTCGCCCTTGGCGATCAGCTCCTGTATGCGCGGCGAGCCCAGCAGGATTTCGATGGCCGCCACCCGTTTGCCGTCAACCGAAGGGATCAGGCGCTGCGAGACGAAAGCCTGCAGATTCAGCGACAGGTCGGTGAACAGCTGGTTGTGGCGCTCTTCGGGAAAGAAGTTAATGATGCGATCCAGCGCCTGGTTGNNTCCGGCGCCTGGCGCAGGGTGTTTTTCAGTGCATGCTCGAACGAATCGGTGTCGACGCCCACTTCGCGCTGGCTGACGATGGATTTCTTATGCTGATGCACGTACTCGATGGGGTCTTCGATGGTGATGATGTGGCCGCCATGGTTGCTGTTGCGATAGTCGATCAGCGCCGCCAGCGACGTGGACTTTCCCGAGCCCGTGCCGCCGACGAACAGCACCAGACCGCGCTTGGCGGTGATGACTTTTTTCAGCACCGGCGGCAGGCCCAGCTTGTCGGCGTTGGGTATGTCGGTCTTGATGTTGCGCACCACCATGGCGATGTTATTGCGCTGCTGATAGATATTGACGCGAAACCGGCCGATGCCGGGTTCGCTGATCGCCAGATTCATTTCCGGCGATTTTTCAAACTGTTTGCGCTGCTCCTCGTTCATCACCCCGTAGGCGATGTCCTTGGTGCGCAGGTTGGTGAGGGTGCCCTTGTCTATGGGTTTGAGCGTGCCCTGGAATTTGGCGCTGGGCGGAGCGTTGGGAATCAGATACAGGTCGGAGCCGTCATTTTTTACGAGAATCTTCAGATAGTCCTTAAACTCCATGCTTTCCCCCCAAGGAATAATTTCGAAGGTCACGCCGCACCGGCGCATCCCCGGTTGTAGCGTCCCCGGGGGCGGTCGCTTTAAGATGTTTTATTGATAAAGTGCCGGCGGAAAGTTATTGGACAAATTCCGGTCGCGTTGCCGGCGGTTACCGGCGAACGACCCCGGCGCGAGAGGGGGAATGGTGCAGCGCGCGCGCCGGTGGCAGCGCTGCTATTTGACGATGCGATAGCAAGGGGAGTAGGTCTTGCCGGGCAGTTTCATGCGGTGCTGCTGCACGAAACAGCTGAGCAGGGTGTCCAGGGCTTCCATGATGACGGATTCGCCGCGAATCTCGAACAGGCCTTTTTCCTCGATCGCCCGGATGCCCTCGTCCTTGACATTGCCGGCGACGATGCCGGAAAAGGCGCGGCGCAGATTGGCCGCCAGCTGGTGGCTGTCCTGGTTCTGGTGCAATTCCAGGTTGTACATGTTTTCATGGGTCGGACTGAAGGGAATCTGCAGCGCCTGCTCTATTTTCAGCAGCCAGTTGAAATAGTAAGCATCGCCCTTGTCGCGGCGAAATTCGCGCACCAGCTCCACGCCCTTGACCATTTCGCGGGCCACCGCCGCCGGATTGTTGATGATGATCTTATAACGCTGGCGCGCCGCCTGGCCCAGGGTGGTGCCGATGAAATGGTCGATTTCGCGGAAATAGTCGGTGGCGCTGTCCGGACCGGTGAAGATCAGGGGGAAGGGGATGCCCTTGTTGTCCGGGTGCAGCAGAATGCCGATGGCATAAAGTATCTCCTCGGCGGTGCCCACGCCGCCGGGGAAAACGACGATGCCGTGACCGGTGCGCACGAACGCCTCCAGGCGTTTTTCGATATCCGGCATGATGACCAGATCATTGACGATCGGGTTGGGCGACTCGGCGGCGATGATGCCCGGCTCGGAGATACCGATGTAGCGCCCGGATTTCACACGCTGCTTGGCGTGTGCGATGGTGGCGCCCTTCATCGGCCCCTTCATCGCGCCCGGCCCGCAGCCAGTACAGATGTTGAGACCGCGCAAACCCATTTCATGGCCCACTTCCTTGGTGTACTCGTATTCCTTGCGCGAGATGGAATGACCGCCCCAGCAAACCACCAGGTTGGGCTGGGTGTTGGGGCGCAGGATCTTGGCGTTGCGCAGGATGTGAAACACGGCGTTGGTGATGCCGTCGGAACGCCTGACGTCGAATTTCGGGTTGTTGCCGATTTCGTCGTCCACGTAAATGATGTCGCGCAGCACGGCGAACAGGTGTTCGTTGATGCCTTTGATCATCTTGCCGTCGACGAAGGCGCTGGCTGGCGCGCCGATGACTTCCAGCTTGATGCCGCGTTCCACCGGGATCACATGGATGTCGAACGATTTGTAACGCTCCAGCAGCTCCTTGCCGTTATCCATGTAGTTGCCGCAGTTGAGCACGGCTAGCGAGCAATTGCGAAACGTGGTGTACAGACCGCCTTGGCTGGTATCCAGCAGGCGTCCGACCTCCAGCTTGGACAGGATGTCCAGCCGGCCGACGGGGGAGATGCGGGCGTCGATGACTTCGTAGTTCATGGGCTTGGCGGTTTTCGATTTGGTTGTCGTCGGGTTGACAGAGTGAATGGTACGCGCTGTGGACTTCATACGGAATCAGTTTATCAGGAAATTGTTGCAGCGGTGCGCCGCGGCTACCGATGCGGGAATTGTCTGGCCGGGCAAAGACCCCCGGATAAGGATTGTATCGGCAAGGGTGCGGCAAACTTCACTGCTGCGGCATCGGCGCGCCGTGCGTCTGGGTATTGTCGCCGGCCTTGCCGTTTTTCCCCAGGCACGACGCGGTATCGTGATTACAGGCGACGGTCGCGCCGTACGTCTTTAAGGCAACCGCGCGGCGCATTTGTTAGCATAGCCACCGGGGGCTGTAATCATGTCAATCCATTCCGGGAAGTGATAATCATGCAGAATAACAACCCGCGACAGTCTGCCGGCGTACGCGCAGGCATCATGGTGGGCATCACGCTGGCGCTGTTGTTGTTGACCGCCTGTGGCGGCCATGGTTCAGGCTCCGGCGACGATAACGGCGGATCCGGCAGTGGCAGCCAGCGTGGTGGTGGCAATGGCAGCGGCAGTGGCGGCGGCGGTGG
>DKAS01000222.1 GCA_002448875.1 Proteobacteria bacterium UBA6920
CATCCGCGCCACCAATCCCTGCGGTGAGCAGCCGCTGCCGCCTTACGGCTCCTGCCTGCTGGGATCCATCAACCTGACCAACTTCGTGCTCGATCCGTTTACCGAGCAGGCGCGTTTCGACTGGGATAACTTCCGTAAAACCGTCGCCATTTTCACCCGCATGCTGGACAACGTGGTGGAAATCAACGGCCTGCCCCTGTCCGGACAGGAAGCGGAAATCCGCAACAAGCGCCGCCACGGCATGGGCTATCTGGGCCTGGGCTCGTCCATTACCATGCTGCGCATGCGCTATGGCAGCAAGGACTCCCTGCAGTTCACCGAACGGGTATCGCGCGAACTGGCCATCGAAGGCTGGAAAACGGCGCTGGAACTGTCCCTGGAAAAAGGCGCGGCGCCCATCATGGAGCAGGAATTTCTCGTAACCAAGGCCATGCTGGCGCGGCGCCCGGAAATGAAGGTGGACGGCTGGAAGGAAGGCGACACCATCACCGGCAAGGTACTGCACGCCAAATACAGCCGTTACATGCAGCAGGTGGCGGAATTCGAGCCGGAGCTGGTGGCGGAACTGGCGCGGGTCGGCGCGCGCTTCACCCATCACTCCTCCATCGCCCCCACCGGCACCATCTCCCTGTCCCTGGCCAATAACGCCAGCAACGGCATCGAGCCGAGCTTTGCCCATCAGTATTCGCGCAATGTGCTGCGCGAAGGTAAGAAGTCCAAGGAGAAGGTCGACGTCTACTCCTACGAGCTGCTGGCCTACCGGCAGTTGATCAACGACAAGGCGTCGCCGCTGTCCAAACGCGAGGGCGAAACCCTGCCGCCGTATTTCGTCGCCGCCGACGACATCACCCCGCGCGAACATATCGACGTGCAGGCCGCGGCCCAGAAGTGGGTGGACTCCTCCATTTCCAAGACCGCCAACGTGCCGACCGACTTCCCCTACGAGGATTTCAAGGATATCTATCTCTACGCCTACGAACAGGGGCTCAAGGGCTGCACCACCTTCCGTTTCAACCCGGAAGCGTTCCAGGGCGTGCTGGTGAAAGATAAGGACCTGGAAAACACCACTTACCGCTTCACCCTGGACGACGGCACGACCGTCGAAGCCAAGGGCAATGAGGAAATCGAATACGACGGCGAAACCCATACAGCCGCCAACCTGTATGACGCCATGAAGGAAGGGTATTACGGCAAGTTTTGATCTCGCCGCAGACCCGAACTCGCAACCAGGGAGCACACAAACATGACTATCAAGATCACCAAGAAGATCACCGCCTACAGCGTGGCGAAGAACAAGGAAGAAGCCGCCGAACCCAGGGAAGAGCGCAAAGAGAAAAGTAATGTAGTGCACATGCACGAGAAAGTGGAACGCCCCGACATGCTGCTGGGCTCCACCTACAAGATGAAGACGCCGCTTTCGGAACACTCGCTGTACGTCACCATCAACGACATCGTACTCAACGCCGGCACCGAGCACGAGCTGCGCCGCCCGTTCGAGGTGTTCATCAACTCGAAAAACATGGACCACTTCCAGTGGATCGTGGCTCTCACCCGCATCATCTCCGCGGTATTCCGCAAAGGCGGCGATGTGACCTTCCTGGTGGACGAACTGCGCTCGGTATTCGATCCGCGCGGCGGTTATTTCAAGAAGGGCGGCAAATACATGCCGTCCCTGGTGGCGGAAATCGGCGATGTCATCGAGCACCACCTGCGCCAGATCGGCCTGCTCAAGGACGACGGTCCGGACGAACACCAGCGCAAGCTGATCGAGGAAAAACGCGCCCAGTACAGCAAAGCCAGCAGCAAGGCCAGTGAAACCAGCGAAGCCAGCCAGTTCCCGGAAGGCGCGCAACTGTGCGCCAAATGCAGCACCAAGGCGGTGATCAAGATGGACGGCTGCATGACCTGCCTCAACTGCGGCGATTCGAAATGCGGTTGATCTTGCCCCGTGATCGCGGCACGGTCATGTTCTCCCGGAAAGCACGTTAAATAGCGGACTGTCCAGGCCCCGGCGTGAGCCGGGGCTTTTTTGCACCATGAATTACCGCGTATATCACCCAATCCAACCCGCACCTGTTTACGTGGCAAACCAGTATTACCTACCTGCGCGCTCAACCATTGGGCACGGTTAAATCTCCAGAGATCAAATACTTCCATAGCACTTAGTGTCTGCATCGCACCTGCCGACAGGCATCGCAGACCAATCCTGTTCTCTGGAATGGCACATCCTTTATCATCCCGGCGCCAAAAAAGGACTCGTGGAGGATGATTCCTTCCGGTTAAAAGTGAATATTACCGTTACATTATGCCAATGTTGGCTATAATGCGGGTCGATCGGTCTGGCACTTAGGAATAGCGCTCAATCCCGGCGCCACGCCAGCGTGGATGAAAAAAGCCTTGGCATCTCGATCGCAACCACTTCGACATACTCCCGCTGCCGCAGACGGGTCTGTGCGGTAGTATCCAAGCAATCAAATTCACTTCAACAACACAAGGTAGCGAACATGCAAAAAAGAAGTAACAAAGTCTTATGCTCTAGTCTGGCACTGCTGGTGCTGGGATTGGCTGGCAACGCCATGGCTTCGGATGCAAACCAGCAGTACGAGCCGGTTGAATTGGTTATCAATTTTCAAGTAACCGGGCAGTTTTCCGGCTTCACCGCCACCGGCACGCCGTTGTATACCGTCCAGGGCCCGGGCTATGCGCCGGAGGAAATCTTCCGCTCCGGAGAGATTTCCGATGTCATCAATCCCGAGCGCAAAGTGGCCGACCTGGAAAACGCGCAAATCACTTTCACCGGCATGCAGACCGACCCCGTCATGCGCTTTACCTGTCTGCCGGGCACCTGCACCGTGACCTTCAAGGACGGCTCGGTGCTGCAATCCAACGCCGGCGTCGATCTGGAAGGCCGGGCCGCCAATTTGTGGGGCCCGATAGTACGCAGCCCGAAATTCGACGCGGCCAACGGCATCATTCCGCTGCGCATTTTCGGCTGCGGCGGTCTCAAGGAAGTGGCCGGCAAGGGACGCCTGGCGGGCATGGTGGGGTCTATCTGTTTCAACGGTCAGTTGAATTTCAACCAGAACGACCCCTCATCTTTAACCGGCGCCTCCAAGTGCACGATCACCATGCACACGCCGGCCGACCCCGCGGCAATCCCCTGACATTTTCCCGCAGCGGCAAACACGGCCGCTGACAGATCGAACTCGCCCGCATCACGCGGGCGAGCATTTGCTAAAGCCATACCCCATCACCACAGTACAGCGCGGGACACCGGAAGGGGAACGCGGCACGCATCGTGTGTGCTCGATACGTTTTCATGCACCGGGGACAAAAAAGCGGGCAGCGGTGGTAAAAACCTTGAGAAATTCTGCTGGCCATCGCCATCTGGTATAGTGTCTTTTCGGCTACGCTGTGCCTCCGCAAGGAATCCAATGCACCCATCCTGGGAAAATCGCTTTCTTGATTTGGACGCCGGACTGCAACAGTATCGCTGGCTGTGGTCGACGCAACCGTTTAAACAAATTCGGCCAGCGTGGTGCACGCGCTTGCCGGACCTGACCACAGACTTGTTGAACCTGCCCGACGATCAAATCGATCGCTATACAGCCGATTCCGCGCTAGGCTTGCAGTTTCTAGCGCAGTACCTGCCGGAGTTACGCGCATTTGGCGAATCCCTGTCCTTGCCGCCCTACGACGCGCCCATAACCGCCGACGCGGGACAACACATCACCTGGGAAATACCGGGCCGCAAATGGCGGCAGATCGAGGCCTTCCATCGGGCCGTGCCCCCGGCAAGCACGCCGGTGGTCGAATGGTGCGGCGGCAAGGGGCATCTCGGCCGCCTGCTGGCCCGGCAATGGGAAGTACCGGTAACCACGCTGGAATGGAATAAGGCGCTGTGCCGGGAAGGAGAGCGTCTGGCGGCGCGCGCCGGCACGCAACAGCGGTTTCACTGCTGTGACATCCATGCACCCGCCACCGCCGACCACCTGACACAAACGCATGTGGTCGCCCTGCACGCCTGCGGCTCATTGCACCGCAAATTGCTGCGCGACGCGGTCAACGCGCAGGTACCAGCCCTGGATCTGGCGCCGTGCTGTTACGCGCACGGACTGGACGGCGACTACCAACCATTCTGCGCCGCGGCAAATCTTCTATTAAGTCGCGACGAAGTGCGCCTGGCGGTCACCGACAGTGCCACCGCCGCACCGGCGCAACTACGTTTGCGCGACCGGGAAATGGCCTGGAAGCTGGGATTTGACCTGCTGCGCCGCGAACTTTTGCAGTGCGATGACTATCGTCCAATTCCGTCCATCGAAAAAAGCTGGTTAAGCCTGCCATACGGGGAATTTTGCGACCGGCTGGCGCGACGCGAGGGACTGGCCCTGCCTGCGGCAGTAAACTGGCCGCACTACGAATCCACCGGCTGGCGGCGCCAGCGGGAAGTAATGCGCTTGTCACTGGTACGCATCGCGTTTCGCCGCGCCCTGGAACTGTGGCTGGTGCTGGATATGGCGAATTATCTGACTCAGCACAACTATCTGGTCAGTGTGGGAACCTTCTGCGATCGCACGGTTTCGCCACGCAACATTTTATTGTCGGCACGGAAGACACTTTAAAGTTCGCTGCGCCTGGCTGCGCGACCCGGAGAAAGAGACGGAACCAATCCTGGCAGGAAACTCGAGCCGAAACTCAGACCCCTGAACTTGGCAAGGCACCATGGGCGTGGCCATAACCTCCCTTCGCGGCGAATTCACGGCTTTGCGCCCTACATCCATTTACGCCGACGAAAGAACACGATCATCAACACCGCCGTCACCAGCATCACCCCCCAGATGGCCAGGTAGCCATAACGCCATCCCAGCTCCGGCATATTGAAAGGGCTGGTGCGGTCGAAGTTCATGCCATACAGTCCGACGATGAAGGTTAGAGGCATAAACACCGTGGCCAGCAGGGTCAGGGAGCGCATGGTCTCGTTGAGGCGGTTGCTGACGCTGGACAGATACACATCCAACAGGCTGGCGGTGATATCACGGTAGGTTTCCACGAACTCGAGAATCTGCACGATATGATCGCTGCAGTCGCGAAAATAGATCTGCGTGCGCTCGCCCACCCGCTGAAACTCGTCCCGACTCAGGGCATGCAACACTTCCCGCTGCGGCCAGAGAATGCGGCGCAACACCTGCAATTCACGCTTGGCCAGATGAATGGCCTGCAGAGTTTCGCGACGCGGATGGGCCAGTACTTCACTTTCCAGCAGTTCGATACGGTCATCGAAGCTCTCCAGCACCGGATAGCAGAGATCGACCACCAGGTCCAGCAGGGTGTAAAGCAGGTAATCCGCCTGGTGCTCGCGCATGCGCGCGCCGCCATTGTGCAGGCGCTGGCGCACTGGCTCAAACGGATCGTGTTCGCCCCGACAGATGCTGACCACGAAGTTGGCGCCAAGAAACAGGCTGATCTGCTCGATCAGCAGCCCCTGCGGCGAAGCGATGGGCAGGTTGACGATGACGAACAAATAGTCGTCGAACTCCTCCAGCTTGGCCCGCTGCCCGACGTTCAACACGTCTTCCAGGGCCAGACTGTGCAGCTGCAATAGATCGCCCAGTTCGCGCATGCTGTCGGCGTCGACCGCCCCCTGTAAATGCAGCCAGCTGATGCCGTCTTGCCGCAGATAAGGCTGCCATTCCGCCAGCCGCGTCAGGGTCCGCCGCACCGCGCCGTCCTTGCCGTAATGGCTCAACTGCAGACTGCCGCGGGCTGCCGTGCCCGTGGGCTCCGTGGTCAGGGTGCCGGGCGGAGTGCCCGGTGGATGATAGCGCTTGCCGAAATAGGCCATGCTGCTTACTTGGCGCACGCCTTGTCGGCGCACAGTTTCTGCCGCACCTGTTGCGCCCGCCGCAGCATCTGCCCCCGCAACTCGTCCATCACGGCGGCGAGAAACTGGTGCAGGGGCCCGAAGCGGTAAATCTCGATGAAATCCATCACTTCCTGATCCTTGAGATCACGGAAGGTATAGCGCAAAGTCATGGCGACGGTGAAACGACTGGGGCGTTCGAGCTGCTCGTAGATCATCTGCAACATGCTGTCTTCGGAGTCATCCATGCCTTCCGGCTTGTCGCTCAGAGTGTCGAAGCCGCGCATGATGCTATACACCGCCAGCGCCTGAACGGCGATGAAAAATTCGGTATCCGCGGCTTGCGTATCAAAACTCTCCAGTAGCGTTTGGCGTTCTTTGCTCAGCGGATTGTCCTGGTGGCTGCGCGCCAGTTCGCGCACCGCTTGCATGCCCGTTGCCGAAGACGCCGCGCCGCGCAGGGTAATCATTTTGCGCGCCTCATCGGTAGTCAGCAGGTTCTTGAGAGTGCGCAAATCCTGCTCGCGGAATTTTCCAGCCAGCGCCTGCGTCATGTCGTCGAGAATACCGTCTGGCGCATAGACCTGTTCGTACAGCGCTTTCACCCGCGCGTATTCATCGCTGTCCAGGCCGATTTCCTTGCGCCGCTGGGCGATGCTGTCCTGCAGAATTTCCGGAACATCGCGCAACAGATGATCCACCGCCAATTGCTGCAGCAACCAGCGCACGTCCGTCGCTGTGTCGGCGACGGCGTATCCACTCCAGCACAGACTGGCCAGCAACAGCACCCGGATTATTGTTAAATAAACGCCCATAGCACCTTTTTCCCCGACTACGCCACTTACAGACGCCGCGAAAGTGTTATCATCGCGTGTTCGCAGGCACCGGCCGACATTCGCCATGCGACCAGGAAGTTTAGCACCGGTGGCTGGATTTGCGAGAATTTAAAAGCTGTTGCCGTTATCGGAAGGAGACGTTTGCATGTTAAGGAGACTTATCCTCGCCGCGGGCTTGTGTATGTCTTGCCTTACCCCCGCGCAGGCTGTGGAAGAAGAATGGGCCATTGGCATGGCCGCTCCCGAACCCACCGGGATCACCCTCAAAAAATGGGTCGACACACAGACCGCTTACGATATGTTTTATGAGTGGTCCACCAAAGACCGGCACGCCATGGTGCACTTCGATATTCTCACCCACGACTTCGACAGCGTTGAAACCGAAGGCAGCGGCTTTGCGCCGATCTACTACGGATTCGGCGTGCACGCGCGCATGATGCGCGGGCGCAGCCCCATCTACGGCATACGCATCCCCATCGGCATCGTTTATATGCTCGAGGACAAACCCCTGGAGTTTTTCGGCGAACTGGGGCCGCGCGCCGGCGTCATCCCGGAAACCAGCTTTGACCTGGATTTAATGGTCGGAATTCGTTATCGCATCTGAGCTCGCCCCCGCCACGACTAACTGGCGGGATTGAGGATGGCGCGGGACGCCATAAAAAACATCACATTGTCATTGTTTTTCTCGGGATTGAACTTGATCCCCATGCGAAAGGAATCCGTTTCCTTCTTGTCGATACTGGTGGCTCTGACGGCGTTGCACCACACCACCCGGCCCTCCACGCCAATACTCCAATCACCGGCGGTAAACACCAGGTCCACTTTGCTGCCGATTTCCAGGGGAACCGGCAGCTCGATGCCAGCACCGGATACCGAAACATCATTGACGATGGTCGAATCGAAATGGACGTCTTCGGAATCCAGCTCAAAGTTTCCATTGACCTCTTCCAGGCGAATACTTTGACGGCTGGCATCCCGCGCCTCCTCGGCCGGTTCATTTCTGTGTTGCTGCACCATATTGTCCTCCAGAAGACATTATTTTGTGGTTGTGATGACGCAAACAGTCAGCGCGCAGCGAAATTCATGCCAAATAATTATACAAACCCGAACCACCCTGGCGCCGGGTCCGCGCCCGTCCCGATATCGCATCCCGCGGGCAATTGGATTACAGTTAACTCTCCATCCGCCCAGGAAATCTGCAGGAAAGGGAAGAACCCATGCGCAAAGCCCGTATTCTGGCGCTACTGATGTTGGTCTGGCTGGCCTCCCCCGCCGGGTTTACTGCCCCGTCAGCGGCACCGCCCACCCTGGGCAAAGGCATGTTTCTGGTGGCCACCCCCAATCTGCATGGCACCAGTTTCGAACGCACGGTGATTCTGCTAACTGACTACAGCCCGTATGGCGCCATGGGCATTGCCATCAATCGTCCCACGCAAATTCTGCTGGTAGAACAGCTGCCGGAACTGCGGGAAAGCCAGAATGCGGAAAACGCCCATCTGTTTCTCGGCGGACCGGTCCATCCTTTCGCCATTCTGTTCCTGACACGGGCGCCCACCGTCAGCGACAGCAATCTGCACGTCTTCGACAATGTATTTATTGGCGGCACCTTGCCGGCCCTCAAAGAAGCCCTGACACATGCGCCGGACAAGGAAAAGCAGGTGCAGACCTACTCCGGGTATGCTGGCTGGGGTCCCGGCCAACTGGAGCAGGAATTGGAACGGGGCGACTGGTTTCTGGCGAACGCGGACGTGGAGGATATTTTTATTACGCCGACCGAGCGGGTCTGGGAAAAGCTCATGCAATTGTGGTCGGGGAAATGGTTATAAGCGATCCGCCCATTAAGTACAGTTATAATAATGAAATAAAATACTCGCGGGCACCTGAAGTGGTTATACTCAGAGTCCAGTTACTTATGTTAAATAGCTCCTGTTAACAATATGTGGATTCGATATGAGTAGCCATGCAACCCTGACCGCGGCCCTGGACAGCGAAAAACGCCTGAAAACTGAACGGCGGACACGCTCAAGCCACATGAACATTCACGCCATTACCGGGCGGCGTAAGCAAATCCGGCGCAATGACGACAGCGGCGTGGTGCACCACGTGGATTCCCACGAGGCGCATATTTTCTGGTCCGCACTGACTATCCTGCTGCTTTGTATATTCGACGCCCATTACACCCTGCTGATACTGCAGCGGGGCGGCGCGGAACTGAATCAGCTCATGGACTATCTGATCCGCAGCACCATGCTGGGTTTTATTCTGATCAAATATTCCCTCACCGCCCTGTCCCTGTTCATTCTGGTGGCCTACAACAAGCGGCTATTTCTCAAAGCCATCAAAATACACTATTTGATATACGGCTTTCTCGCCATGTATACCGCCCTGGTGATTTATGAAATCCTTATCTGGCCGGGTCCCCTCTCGGAAATATATTCGCTGTAATCATGCGGCGCCGGTTCCTACCACTCAGAACGGGGCTGGACCCGCTTGTCTATTTCAGCTGCTGTGCTAGCCTTAACAGAGTTATCTCAATTTGAACAAGGCATTACCTGACTAATCCACGTCGAATTTAACGCGGAGAGGGATTTCATCATGCTGCCCTTACGGATTTCCTGCCGTGACAAGACGCTTTATCCCGTGGTGGAAAGCCAGGTCAGACCCCTGGTCAGTCATCTGGAACAGATCTTCAGAAACATTATACAATGCAAGGTTGAGGTTAAAGCCAAGGACAACACTCATGCCCGGAACTACCAAATCGCGGTGAGTATTCATGTCCCCGGGCGCCAGCTCACCGTTTCCTCGACGGCGCACAGCGATCTGATCGCCACCCTGCGAGTAGCCTTCCTGACCCTGCAACGCCTGCTGAAGCATTATTATCAACAGCTCCGCCTGCACTTTAACGAGCAACCGATCGCCCCCCCGGCGCGCGTCAGCTTTCTCGATATTGGCGCCGGCTTCGGCTACATCACCACCGGTACCGGCCGTCAGTTGCGCTTTGAACGCCACCACGTCATGCGTGATGGTTTTACGCATCTGCAACTGGGACTGCCGGTACGTTTCATCACCGACAGCAGCTCGCAAGTCAGCCTCCTGGCACCCTTATAATCTCTTTATAATCATACAGTTGAAGCCATACGCCGAAGCCTTTTCCGGATAGCGTACAGGTGCGATTTGCGGTTTGGGTGGAACCACCGCGGCCAGGCGGGATGGTTATAACTTAATGTTATTTCCAAAGATCCACCCATGATTGTCAAAACGTGTAAAATATCCGCTATATTCTAGTCAAACTATGGTTTTATTAACTGTTTTTATTTATGGAATTTGGGTATGTCAGTTCGTATCACCCCCACAGCTAACACCTGGTACGTCAACCCCACCGGGAAACTGATCAAGGTTCGCATGCTTTGCTATGAAGCAGGTGAATTGAACGCGGTGCTGATCGAATATCTCGAAGGCAATTCGCAGTGCCTGAGCCTGGAAGACTGGAACAAACTCGATCTGAACAAACACGCCTGGATGCCGGAAAGCGACCGCCTGTCCTGGAACCAGTAAATACCGCGGCGGCTTGCCGGCCGCCTAGCGAAACAACTTCACCACATCATCGTTCCACTCATGCCCATGGGCAGTCCAGCTGCGATTGGGCGGCGGATAGTTGTTGCGGCAATAGCCGCGCCGCCCTTTGAAATCAAACACCGCGTGGGCGAAATCGTTCAGCAACAACATGGCCTTGGCCCCATCCCGCGACCAGACGATTTTCAGATCCGACACCCGGTGCTCGGTGCGCACGTTCCCTACATCGTAAATATGCAGCTGATCAAGAATCACGCTCCCCTGGGCCTTGGCATCCAAAGCATAGAAATACGCCACGCTGCCGTCCTCCTCGAACACCACGCTAAAAGCATGCCGCGGTGACTTGCTCTCCAGGTACACCGGTGTACCTACCTCCAGCGTCTTGTGCAGGCGTACCGCCGTGTCCGGAATCGACACCGTTGCCGCCGGAGCCGGAAACGTCATGACCAGGATTAAAATCGCTGCCGCCCGCCGCCCCGCGCGGCATCCTGCCCAGGCACCCGCGACAAGGGAACGATGAAGGGCCAGGAGGTAGATATGCATGCGCTCTTCCCGCTGAGGGCAAATCGGACTACTATTATAACCTCTGCCGACAACATGACTAATAAATAAACAAGACCATGGAACAACCAGGCATCAGTACGACGATTTCGGCGTCCGCCCCGGTCAGCGGCAAACCCGCACTCTTTCTCTTCGGCGCCCGGGAACTGGATTTTCTGCTCATCGGCGGTTTGGCTGTGATGCTGTGGCTGCCGTTTTATTTCCTGCAGAACCAGATTATCAGCAATGCCCAGGCGTTTACCTACACGGTTTCGCAGATTGCTTTCTGGCTGGCTTTCGCGGTCAATTACCCACACTTCATGGCCTCCTACAAACTGGCTTACCTGCAGGGGCCGGCATTTATTCTCAACAACTGGTTTCAGCTGATCCTGGTGCCCGCCGCACTGCTGCTGGTGATCATCAGCAGCCTGCTGTTCTTTTCCTCCCCGGTGGCTGACAGCGGCGTGGTCGTGACGCTCAATTCCCTGTTCGACGGCCTGGGCCTGCGCACCCGGGTCGGGCTCAACCCCAACCTGGGCACGGAACTGCTGGGGCATTTGATCATTTTCATGTATTTCACCGTGGGCTGGCATTACGCCAAGCAGACTTTCGGTTGCATGATGGTATTTGCCAAACTCGACAATTTCCCGCTCACCACCCTGGAGCGCAACCTCATTCGTTACAGCCTGCTCAGCACCTGGTGGCTCACCTGGCTGTACAGCAACTGCTCGGAAGGCTCCTACACTTTCTATAACCTGACCATCCACCGCCTGGCACTGCCCTACCTTTGGTACCAGATCGGTTATGCCGTGGTCGCCATCCTGGTGGCGTCGGTGGCGGTGATGCTGATTCGCAAATACCTGCGCCAGAATCTTTCCCCCAGCTTCACCTTCCTGGTGCCGATGGTTGCCCTGCTCACCTGGCATGTGCCCCTGGCCGAGCAGCCGCAATATTTCTACTTCATCGCCTTTTTCCATTCCCTGCAATACTTTCCCTTTGTCGCCAAGGTGGAAAATACGCGCTATCGCCGGGACCAACAGCCGGTACCCAATCGGCGCCTGACCTGGTTTTTCACCTTCATGGTCATTGCCGGGGCGCTGTCGTTCTATATTGTTCCCACCTCGCTGGATAGCATGATCAAGGCCGACACCTCCCTGGGAGTCAGCTTCTTTATGATCACCTTCCTGGCCTTCATCAATATCCACCACTACTTCATCGACAACGTGTTGTGGCGCTTCAAAAACCGGGAAGTAAAAGAATTGCTGCTGCAGTAGGCGCCCCCACCGTTTATTTCACGTTGTCAATGCGCCCGATCAAGCTAAAGCAAGTTTTTGTTTTGTGTTAAGAAAACGGTCATCCTGCGGTAAGCCCCCGGTAATATACACATCATTTCTGGTTAATTTTGGTTTGTTTCAATAGTCACCATCCAAGGCCAAGGTTACTTGGCTTCACTTCAACTGCAAATTAAGGAGAGTGTTATGGGCGGAGGTATGGGTGGTGGCGGCGGTATGGGCGGCGG
>DKAS01000218.1 GCA_002448875.1 Proteobacteria bacterium UBA6920
GTGTCGCGCCTGGTGGCGGTGGATGTGCAGGAGGCAGTGGCGCTGGCGGCGGTGTAAAGCGGGATCTTCCGGTACGGTAGGCGGCGATATGAGTGATTTGCGACTGAGTTTGCTGGCGCTCGGGGTGGTGGTGCTGATCGGCATTTACGCCGTCACCCGGCGCACCCTGCGCAAGGACAAGCGACGGAATTTCAAGCTCGGCAAGTTCGATGAGGACGCGTTCGACGACGATATCCTTAAAGACTACTATTACGAGCCCAAAACCCCGCCGGGGCAGCGCCAGGAACCTGTGATGTCGGCACCGCCGGCCGCCGCCGCACCGNNCCCGCCACGCCGGCCAGTGGCGCGCAGGCCACGGCAGCGGCGCAGCCGGAACTGCTGGTGGTCATGTTTCTCATCGCCCGCGGCGAGGCGTTTACCGGGTATTGCATCGATCAGGCCATGCGGTACCTGGGGCTGGAGCCGGATCAGAAGGGCATGTATCAGAAGTATGTCGAGGATGACGATGGCGCAACGCGTCCGCTGCTGGGTGTGGCCAACGCCCTGGAACCCGGCACCATCGATTTTCAGCAGTTGGCGGCGTTCAGCACCACCGGCCTGGTGGTGTATATGCGTCTGCCGGGCCCTGGTCCCGGTGTGGAATGCTTTGATCGCATGTTTGTCCTCACCCGGGAGCTGGCCGACATGCTGGATGCGGAAGTGCGCGATGACCGACAAAGCGTGCTCACCATTCAGACTCTGGGTCACCTGCGGGAGCGGATCCATGATTTCGAACTGCGTCGTCTGATGGCGCAGGGGCGCCGCCAGCCGGAAGTGTCGCCGCGCCGCTGACGGCGGTTTCTGTCAGAGATTGTCGAGATGCGCTCATGACCATAACTCCGGAGCTGCGGCAGCAGCTTGAACAGCTGCGTCAGCAGATCAACTATCACAACTATCGCTACTATGTGCTGGACGATCCGCAGATCAGCGACGCGGAGTACGACCGGCTGCTGCGTCAGTTGCAGGAGCTGGAACAGCGCTATCCGCAGCTGATCTCCGCTGATTCGCCCAGTCAGCGGGTGGGCGCGGCGCCACTGGCGGAGTTCGCCAAGGTCAGGCATGAAGTGCCGATGCTGTCGCTGGGCAATGCGTTCGCCGAGGAGGAAGTGCGCCAGTTCGACAAGCGCGTACGCGAACGTCTGGAACAACCGCGAGTGCAATACAGCGTCGAACCCAAGCTCGATGGTCTGGCGGTCAGCCTGCTGTACGTGGACGGCAGCCTGCAGCGCGCCGCCACCCGCGGTGACGGCAGTACCGGCGAGGATATCACTCAGAACATCCGCACCCTGGAGACGGTACCCCTGCGTCTGCTGGGCGCGCAGCCGCCGCGACGTCTGGAGGTGCGCGGCGAAGTGATCATGACCCGGGCCGGTTTCGAACGCCTCAATCGCGAACAGTTGCAACGCGGGGAGAAGGCGTTTGCCAATCCGCGCAATGCCGCCGCCGGCAGCCTGCGTCAGCTGGATCCGCGCATCACCGCGCAACGCCCGCTGGAAATCTATTGCTATGGCGTGGGTCTGCTGGAAGGCGCGGCGGCGCCGTCCCGGCACAGCGAAATGCTGCAGCAATTGCGCGCCTGGGGTTTGCGCGTCTATCCAGGCACCCGGGTGGCCGCGGATATCGATGACTGTCTGCGCGAATACGCGGCGATGGCGGCGCGGCGCCACCAGTTGCCGTTCGACATCGACGGCCTGGTGTATAAAGTCGACGATCTCAACTGGCAGCGTGAACTGGGATATGTATCGCGGGCGCCACGCTGGGCGGTGGCGCATAAATTCCCCGCGCAGGAGGAAACCACCACCTTGCTCGCCATCGACCTGCAGGTGGGACGCACCGGCGCCATTACGCCGGTGGCGCGGCTGGCACCGGTACAGGTGGGCGGCGTCACCGTGACCAACGCGACGTTGCACAATCAGGACGAAATCGAGCGCAAGGACGTGCGGGTGGGCGATACCGTCATCGTGCGCCGCGCTGGCGACGTCATCCCGGAAGTGGTGGCGGTGGTGGTGGACAAACGTCCCGCCGACAGCCGCCCTTTCGTCATGCCTGGCCTTTGCCCGGTCTGTGGATCCGACATCGTGCGGCTGGAGGGCGAGGTGGTGGCGCGCTGCAGCGGCGGTCTGTATTGCTCCGCCCAGCGCAAGAACGCCATTCGTCATTTCGCCATGCGCACCGCCATGGATATCGACGGCCTGGGAGAGAAACTCATCGAACAGCTGGTGGACAGCGGCCGGGTGCAGGATGCGGCGGATCTTTACAGCCTGCGAGCGGAGGAACTGGCGGCTCTGGAGCGCATGGGAGAAAAATCGGCGGCCAATCTGCTGGCGGCACTGGAACGCAGCCGCGAAACCACGCTTGCCCGTTTTCTGTTCGCCCTGGGGATCAAGGACGTGGGGGAGGCGACGGCGCAGGCGCTGGCGGAACATTTTCGCCATCTGGCCGCCATCGCCGATGCTGATACCGAGGCATTGCAGCAGGTGGTGGATATCGGCCCGGTGGTGGCCGCCAGCATCCATGCTTTTTTCAGTCAGGCGCACAACCGGCAGGTGATCGCCCGTCTGCTGGATGCGGGTATTCACTGGCCGGTTCCCCAGGGCCGGCCGCAGGGGGATTTGCCTTTGCAGGGCAAGACCGTGGTGCTGACCGGAACTTTGCCTGAGATGACCCGCGATCGCGCCAAGCAGCTGCTGCAGGAGCTGGGCGCCAAGGTAAGCGGCAGCGTGTCGAAGAAAACCGATTTCGTGCTGGCCGGCAGCGATGCCGGCTCCAAGCTCGACAAGGCCGGGGAACTGGGCATAAAGGTGATGGAGCAGGAGGAATTCCTGGCACTGCTGCGCACCTTGGGGAAGATTAATTGACACTTAAGCTGCGCGGCAGTGGCGACCAGGGCAGCAGCCGTGCGGACGCGAGGGAAATCCCTTTCATTTACTTGTCATCTGGCAGTAACATAATCCGGCTTCGCCTGTCACTAGGGGGCGCCCGATGTGAATCACGTGATTTTTTTGTGATGAAGTGGGTGGATGATAGGCAAGGAATAAAGTAAACCGCTCAATTTACCTTTGGAGGAATCGCGTTTATGAAATTGAACAAAACTACCGGCGTGGCGTTGGCAGTAGCTGCCGCAGGCATGTTTGCCATGGCCCCCATCGCGTCTGCAGACGCCGACAAGGATGCCAAGGTGCATTGCTACGGGATCAACGGCTGCAAGGGCAAGAACGACTGCAAGTCCGCCACCAATGCGTGCAAGGGCCAGAGCGCCTGCAAGGGCAAAGGTTTCCTCAACGTTTCCTCATCCAAGGAATGCGAAGAGAAGGGTGGCAAGCTGGAGCACATGGAAAAGAAAGAAATGAAGGAAATGTAAGACCAGGCGGTCCGCGGACAGGCGTCAGCGCCTGCCCGCGGACTTTTGCCGCCGCCGTCGCGGGCGTCGGCACGTGACGCAGCGGCGGGAGCAGCAGACGATGGGCGGCAGGACAGGCAAAGACACGGCGGAGCAACGCGCCTATCTGGGGTATGGGCTGGGTCTGCGCCGGGACTATTTCGATCTGATATTGCAACAGCGGCCGGCGGTCGACTGGTTTGAAATTATTTCCGAGAATTACATGGTGCAGGGCGGCAAGCCGCTGTACTACCTGGATGCGATCCGGGAACACTATCCGATGGTAATGCATGGCGTGTCGCTGTCCGTGGGCGGCACCGATCCCCTGAATTTCACCTATCTGCAGCAATTGCGCGAGCTGATCGCGCGAGTGCGCCCGCAATGGGTGTCGGATCACCTGTGCTGGACCGCGCACGGCGGGCACAATCTGCACGATCTGCTGCCCTTGCCCTATACGGAGGAAAGCGTACGCCATGTGGCGCAACGGGTGCGGACCGTGCAGGATTTCCTGGGTCAGCGCATCCTGCTGGAAAACGTCTCCAGTTATGTGTCCTACCGGCAATCGCAGATGAGCGAGTGGGAATTTTACCGCGCCGTGGTCGAGGAGGCCGATTGTCTCATGCTGCTGGATATCAACAATATCTATGTCAGCAGCCGCAATCACGAATTTGATCCCCTGGCCTATGTGAACGGCATACCGGTGCAGCGCGTGCAGCAGATGCACCTGGCGGGGCATTCCGACTACGGCGACTATGTAATCGATACCCATGATCATCCGGTCGTCGATCCGGTTTGGCAGTTGTATGCCGCGGCCCTGGCACGCTTTGGACCGATATCGACCATGATAGAACGCGACGACCGTATGCCGCCGTTCGCCGAACTGCTGGCGGAATTGCAGCAGGCGCGGGAAATTGGTGCCCGGGTGCTGACCGATGCCGCGCCGGCCGGCATGGCGAAGCTGGCCTGAGGCGGGGGCGGCAATGAACACCCTGGGGCAGCTGCAGGCCGAATTCAAGAACCACCTGATGCGCCGCGATTCGCGCATCACCGATGCCATCGTCGGCGGCAATGATGTCGGCAGGCACCCGCGCCTGGCCATCTACCGCCATGCCTACTATGCGCGTCTGGAAGAGGCGCTGGCGCAGGACTATAGCGCCGTGCACAGCCTGCTCGGTGATGAAGCTTTCAGTGAGTTGTGCCAGCGCTATGCCGACACCTGTCCCTCGACCAGCGCTTCACTGCGCTGGTTCGGCAGTCAAATGAGTGAATTTCTACGTGCCCATGCGCCCTATGCCCAACATCCCGCGCTGGCGGAGCTGGCGCGTCTGGAATGGTTGCTGGTCAGCGCTTTCGATGCAGCGGATGCCGCCATCGCCACCGTGGCCGATGCCGCCGGGCTGGCGTCGGAGCACTGGCCGCAACTGCGCATCGCCTTGCATCCGTCGGTACATTGGGACCGCTGCCGGTGGAATATCCTGCCGCTGTGGCAGGCGGCCAGCGCCGGTGAGGAACTGCCCGAGTTGCAGCCGTTGGCAGTTGAACAGCACTACGTTGTCTGGCGCCAGGACCTGGTGACCCGGTTTCGCAGCCTGGACAGCGATGAGCACGCCCTGCTGGTCGCAGCGGCGGCGGGCGAGACTTTTGCCGGTCTGTGCGAACACCTGGCGGCGCTGGGGTTACCCGCACCGCAGGTGCCGGCGCGTGCCGCCGCCCTACTTAAAACCTGGCTGAGCCAGGGGCTGGTGGCCCAACTGCGCTGAGATCAGCGACGCGCCGGGTGTTTTTTCAGTTTACGCTGCAGGGTGCGGCGGTGCATGTTCAGGTGGCGGGCCGCGGCCGAGATGTTGCCGTCACAGTCCGCCAGCACTTTCTGGATGTGCTCCCATTCCAGACGATCCACCGACATTGGCTGCGGGGCGATGGCTACGCCGCTGTCGCCGCTGGTGCGCTCGAAGGCACTGACGATTTCATCGGCGTCAGCCGGCTTGGCCAGGTAGTGTACCGCCCCAAGTTTGATCGCCTCCACCGCGGTGGCAATACTGGCATAGCCGGTAAGCACCAGAATGCGGGTATTTTCGTCCAGCCCCTTGAGGATGCCCAGCAGCGGCAGACCGGAGCCACCGGGCATGTTGAGATCGATAATGGCATACTCCGGCGGTTCCTGCTCCGCCAGCAGCTGTCCCTGTTCGGTGCTGTGGGCGATGCGTACCTGAAAACCGCGGCGCTCCAGCGCGCGTGCCAGGACCGAGCAGAATACCTCGTCGTCGTCGACCAGCAGCAGGCTGGGTGCATCCTGGAAGCTATCGGGCGGCTGGTTCATGCGCCATGCTCCCGCGCCAGGATAGGCGCCAGCGGCAGTTCGATGCGGGCGCAGACGCCGCCGGTCTGCCGGTTGCTCAATGACAGCTTGCCGCCAACCCGTTCCAGTACCGACCGCGCCAGGAACAAACCCAGGCCCCGGCCATCGGCTTTGGTGGTGAAAAACGCCTGCCCCGGCGTTCCGCCGCTGGGCAGGCCCGGACCCTGGTCGCACACCTGGATCACCAGTTGCCCAGTATCCCAGCGCGCTTCGAAGTTCACATCGGCATCGTCGCCGCCGGCATCCGCGGCATTGTTCAGGATGTTGATGATGGCTTGCATCAGGGTCGTGTCGGCGATGATTTGCGGTGATGGCAGGCTGCCATTGGCCTGCTGCTGGATCCTGGCCTTGGGTCGCATCGACTGCCATTGCATGATGGTTTGCCGCAGAAAGTCATCCAGGCGTTGCACGCCGCCTTCTTCCGCCCGTTGCTGGCCGGCATCGGCGGTCATGCGATTCAGGGTGGTCTTGCAGCGGTCCACCTGCTGGCGCAGGATGCGGGTTTGCTGCAGGATCTCCGGCACCTGGTCCCCATGCTGTTCCATTTCGCGGATGATAACCGCCATGGTCGCCAGGGGCGTGGCCAGCTCGTGGGCGGCGCCGGCCGCCTGCGAGGCCAGCGCCACCAGGCTCTCGTCCTGGATCATGCGCTCGCGAATGGCGGCGAGTTTGCGGTCCCGTTCGCGCAGGTTCTCCGCCATGCTGGCCACGAAGGTGACGATCAGGCCGGCGCCCACCATGAAACCCAGCCACATGCCCAGCACATGCTGATTGAAATCGGCAGCACCCTCGCTGGCATGCATATGGGGCAGCTCCTCCTGCCACCACAACAGGGAGCTGTACGCCAGCACGGTAATGGCGGTCATCAGCCAGACATAGTTGCGCGACATGGTGGTGGCGACGATGATCAAGGGCAGCAGCAACAGAGACACGAACGGATTGGCGGCGCCGCCGCTCAGGTACAGCAGCACGTACAGGGCGATGACATCGGCGCAGACCTGCAGGAAAAAGCTGCTGGCGGGTACCGGCCGCTGCTGCGCCAGGCGCCAGTAGGTGTAGGCGTTGAACAAGGCGTAGATCGCCAGGACGATCAGCAACGGCTTGGTGGGCAGGGGTATACGCAAGGTGTAGACGGCCAGGGCTATGGCCGCCGCCTGTGCCAGCAGCAGGATGTTGCGTAGCAGCACCAGGCGCCGCAGGTTGATGCTGGCGGCGGATTCATCGACGGTATTCGTTTTGGCCACAGGCAAAATCCGCCCTCTCAGTGCATGTCTTCGTGCTTATGTTCGTGGGCATGCTCATGGTCGTGTCCGCCATCGCGCAGGTCGCGGACTTCGGCATGCACCGGCAAGGTGCTGCCATCGCTGAATTCAAGGACGATTTCCACGCTTTCGCCCGGATGCAGGGGCTGGCGCAGGCCGTTGAGCATCAAGTGCAATCCGCCCGGGCTCAATGTCACGCTGGCGCCCGCGGCCACCTGCACTCGGGGGACCGGCCGCATTTTCGTGACGCCGTCGCTCAACACCGTTTCGTGCAGACTGGCTTCCTGCGCAGCCGGGCTGTGCGCGCCGGTCAGAGAAATATTCTTGCCGCTGTTGTTGTGCAGGGTCAAATAGGCCGCGGTAGTCGACAGGGAGGGCGGACCCGCACGCACCATTGCCTGTTCGACGCTCACGCCCTCGGTTGCCCTGGCGGCCAAGGGCGAAATCGACACGATCGCTACGGTTAAGATAATAGCCAGCGAGGTAAGTAAGGGATGAAGCGAAGACAGGCGGCGTGTCACGATGCGAGCTCCTTTTGCCCAGGGTCAGAGGATATTAACGGCGTCTACCAAGAGGTATAGCGGCAGGACAGCGGGTTTTCCCGCGCCCCGGCCGTCATGACTTGGCTGGCGATTATACAGCGGAATTGGCCGTAGCAGGCGCGGCCTAAGGTCGCAAGGGCTTATAGGGAAAACAACTTTGCTTATCATCTGAAATGGTGTGGTTAAGTGTGACGGCGGTCACAGTGGGTGTCGGGGAGAAATCTCATACTGCTACGATAGGTTCATGACCGGCCTCCAACCACCCCGGGGACAGCTGCCAGCACATGTCGGATAAAAAACTTACCACCAGCCTGACAATCGTAGACGCGCGTCGGCAAAAAACCGAGTACCTGCTGTTCGACCGCCGCTACCTGGAAGTCAGCCGCAGTCAGGGCAAGAAACAGTTGAACTATCGCATCGATATCCTGGCCCTGGCGATGCATTCGCGCACGCGCTGGCGTTTACGCTGGCAGTGGTTTGCCGTGGCGCTGGCGCTGCTGGCACTGGCAGAGGTGATGCGGGGCGGGTATCTGCCGCTGCCCGGCGTGAATCTGGCCGGCCTGGCGCCGATATTGCTGCCCGCGCTCTGGGGCGTGGCTCTGCTCTGCGGCGTGGCCGGCATACTTTCGCTACGGCGCCTGACGGTGTTTTACACCCTGCACAGCGTGGTGCCGCTGGTAAAGCTGTCCCTGGCCGTGTTTCGTGACTGGGGCAGAATCAAGGAATTCAAGCAATTTGTCCATGTGCTGCAAACCAGCATTGCGCATTGTCAGCGCCACTACGTGATCAAGGATCACCAGCAAAAAGCCGGGGAAATGCGTATCCTACGGCGCATGGCGCAACAGGGCGTGATTCCAAAAACGGACTATGAATCCAGCAAGGCCCTGCTGCTCGGCAACATAGCGTCGGCTGCTTGAGCGGCAGCCGCATTTCGCCCCGCCTGCCTTAAATCCACCCGGACGTCAACGCGGTCTCCAGATCGGCGAAACTCGCCGCCCGGACAGGCGGCTCCAACGCCATCTGCAGCTGGCTGGCGATGCGGGTGGCGGAATACATGCCGCGTATCCTGTCCGTCCATTTGCGTGCCGGGTATTCCACTACCAGCAGGTGCTGCCGCCCGACGTTATTGAGGGTGGCCACAATGTGGCCGAGGCGCGCGCTTTGCACATCCTCCAGCGACAGGGCTTCCAGCTGGTTGACCGGGGTCATGATGTCCTGCACTAGAATTTCCGCCCGGTTTCCGCCGTGTTCCAACAGGTACTGATAGGGTTTTTCGCCCAGAATATCATTGGCGGTAATCAGTCCCGCCAGCCGGCGGTCGGATTGCAGAACAAACAGCAGACGCACGCCACAGTGGATCATTTTCTGGTGCGCATCGTCGATTACCGTGGTCGGCGAGGTGAACAGGGGCGGGGTTTTGCGGAAATCGGTCATCGCGTCGAGCGCCGGTGAATCCAGCTGCAGGGCCTGTTGCTGGCTGTGCCGGGGGTGCAGCAGCTGCGCATGGGTCTGGAGAATGGCATGTGACAAAGGTTGATAGTTGTCCACGGGTTCTCCCTCCGTGATGAAATGGTAAGATGACGACAGTTGTTTCTACAAGAGGAATATGGGATAGTGAGGTCAATCCCGAGCTGATCACTGAAGTATAGAAAAGCAGGCTGGGATGTCCAGTCTATTATTTGATCAATTTTCCTGGGCCTACTCGCCTCCGGTCAGGGAGCGGCAGAGGGTTTGTCAGCGCCGGCGCAGGCGGGTGAGCGGCTAAGTCGCGACGCTGAATAGCTGTGACGGGTGGGACAGGCTCCTGGTGGCAGACAACGAGGCGAACACGTTCTTATGACCGATAGCGCAATGGGGACGCAACCCAGACAGGTAAGGTTGCGGGACTATCAGCCGCCTGCATATTTCGTCGAACACATCGATCTGGATTTCCAGCTGCATGAAGAAGAATGCACGGTACGAGCCCGGCAGCGCCTGCGCCGTAATCCGCACTATGCGCAAGCGCAGGTGTTGCAACTCTTCGGCAGTGAACTGACCCTGTTGTCCCTGCAGCTCGATGGCAAGCCACTGCCGGTGGAGGCTTACGCCTGCGACGAGGAAGGGCTGGTGATCCATGATGTGCCCGATCAGTTTACGCTGGAAGTGACCACCCGGATCACGCCGCAGCTCAATACCAGTCTCGAAGGTTTGTACAAGTCCGGCGGCAATTTCTGCACCCAGTGCGAGGCCGAAGGCTTTCGCCGCATCACTTACTACCTCGACCGTCCCGATGTGATGGCGACCTTCAGCGTGCGTATCGAGGCCGATGCGCTGCGTTATCCGGTATTGCTCAGCAACGGCAATCGCCTGCAGTCCGGCAAGGCCAGCGGTGGCCGCCACTGGGTACAGTGGCACGATCCTTTTCCCAAACCCAGTTATCTGTTCGCGCTGGTAGCCGGCGACCTGGCCTGCGTCAGCGACGCTTACACCACCGCCTCGGGCAGACAGGTGGACCTGCAGTTGTATGTGCAGAAACACAATATCGACAAGTGTCAGCATGCGCTGGCGTCGCTGCGCAAGGCCATGCGCTGGGATGAGGAAGTATACGGGCGGGAATACGATCTCGATCTCTACATGATAGTCGCCGTCGATGATTTCAACATGGGGGCGATGGAAAACAA
>DKAS01000134.1 GCA_002448875.1 Proteobacteria bacterium UBA6920
GGCAAGGCACTTACCATGAGGAAGGGGCGGTGCTCTACGACGAGTGGGACTATCAGCGCCAGCATTATCACAAGAACTGGTGCGCGGTGCGGGAAAAAACCCTGGAACCGGTGGCCGACGATTTCGTGCGCCAGACCCTGCACCGGTACGGTGGTCTGGTGAAGCATCTGCGCCGCACCTTCGAGGCCCTGCGCGATCAGGAGCGGTTGTTGAAGCGTCAGCTCTACGGCGACGACGTCGACATCGATGCCCTGGTGGAGGCGCTGGCCGACAGTCGCGAGGGCGGGGAAATGAGCGAGCGTCTGTTTACCCGCCTGCAGCGCAGCGAGCGCAATATCGCCGTCTGTTTCATGGTNNGGTTCCACCAAGGGCTGGATCAATACTGCGGAGCGCGAGGCCCTGGTGCTGCTGGCGGAAACGCTGGAAACCCTGGGCGACCGCTATGCCATTTACGGTTTTTCCGGGATGGCGCGTAAACGCTGCGAAATTTATCGCATCAAGGCCTTCACCGATCCCTATGACGCCACGGTGCGCGGGCGCATCAGTGCCATCGAACCCAAGGACTATACACGCATGGGATTCGCCATTCGCCACCTGACGCGGGTGCTGCAGCAGGTGGATGCCCGTACCCGCATCCTGATCACCCTGTCGGATGGCAAACCGGACGACTATGACAATTACCGCGGGCGCTACGGCATCGAAGATACCCGCCGCGCGCTGATCGAAGCGCGCCATGCGGGCATTCATCCCTATTGCGTCACCATCGACCGGGAAGGGCGTGACTACCTGCCGCATATGTACGGCCCGGCGGCGTTTCACGTCATCGACGACGTGGCCAAGCTGCCCTTGAAGGTCTCGGATATCTATCGGCGTTTGACCACCTGAGCGCGCTCAGACGATCTTATACCAGGTCACCGCGTAGAACCCGGAGAAGAATTCCTCTTCGGAAAAAGCGATGGGATTGCGATGCTGGCGCTCGCTGGCGCGCGACACCTGCTTGGTCAGGTCATCGCGCCAGTAGGTGGCGAGAAAGGGTTCGAGCAGGGTCAGCAGGCGACGCAGCGGCGCGATGCGATGCAGAAAGTGTACGCCGCGATTGCGGCCATACTCGGCGACAATGAGTTTGCCGCCCGGTTTGAGCACCCGCACCGCTTCTTCCAGCGTGCGGCGGCGCGCTTCCGGCGGCAGCTCATGCAGCAGCAGGAAGATCAGCACGATATCGAAACTGCCGTCGCGATAGGCGATTTCCTCGCTGTTCATCTGGGTGAAATGGCAGGACGGATCCGCCGTGCCGGGATACACTTTGTTTTGCGCCAGGCGCAATTGCACCGGGGCCACGTCCAGCAGATGCAGTTCGCTGTGCTTGAGGCGGCGTTGCAGCGCCGGCAACAGTTCGCCGTAGGCGCTGGCGATCTGCAACATGCGGCAGGGCTTGTGAGCCGGCAACTGACGCAGGACCGCAGCGACGATACGCCGGTAGAAGCCGAACAGGATGAGATTGATAATCGGCTGGTGGTCGAAAAACCAGACGCCCGGTTGCCACAGGTAGGCCCACCAGTAGTGCTTGCTCAGGTACTGGGGAATGCCTCGATTATGAAACAGGCGCCATACAAGCATATTGTTTAATTCCTGATCATGAAACTTTTATCCAGCAAGGCTATTTAATAATATCACTGGATTTGCTTTCCGTGGCCCGGTATACAATACGAAAAGTCGCACACCAGGTGGCATATCATGACGAAAAAACCGTTTCTGCTTCTGCTGCTGTTCCTGCCCATGGTTTTGCCCGGCTGCGCCGCGGCACCTAGTCAAACGCCGGCCGCCGCCGCGCCGGCGAATGATGTCTTCGCCGGCAGGTATATGGGTAGTTATTTCGGCGATGATGCCGGTACCTTGAGTCTGGAAATCGACGAGCGTGGCTCCCTGTTGTGGGAGGGCACCAATAAGGAGCATGGCAGTTTCCTGGTGCGCGGGTCCGTGATCTTCACTGACAACCGCTGGATGCTCAAGGGCGGAACCGACGACGGCATGACCTTCCAAGGGTATCTACAGGGCGGGGAAACTTTCAGCGGCGACTGGGAACGGCCGACGGAGGGTAAATCCGGCGGTTTCGATCTGCGGCGTCTGCGCGAATAACCGCGATCAGCGGCTGTCCAGATCAGCCCAGCGATCATACAAACCGGGCAGTTCCTGCCGCAGCGCGTCCAGGCGGGCCAGGGTGCGGGTGATGGTTTCCTTGTCCTGCTGGTAAAACGCCGCCTGGCTGATCTCCTGTTCCAACCGTTGCTGTTCCTGCTCCAGCGCTTCGATGCGGGCGGGCAGTTCCTCCAGCTCGCGCTTCTCCTTGTAACCCAGTTTGCGTTTTTCCGCGGTTTCTGGTCGCGGCCGCGCGCTTGCGGCCGCGACCGGCGCCGCCGGGGTCGTCGTTGCGTCGCCGGGTTTGCGTCCGGTCAGCAGTTGCAGGCCCTGCGGTCGCTGCCGCAGCCAGTCGGCGTAACCACCGACGTATTCGCCGATGTGACCGTCGCCTTCGAACACCAGGGTACTGGTGACGATGTTGTCGAGGAAGGCGCGGTCATGGCTTACCAGCAGCAGGGTGCCGGTAAATTCGCCGAGCAGTTCCTCCAGCAACTCCAGGGTGTCGACATCGAGGTCGTTGGTCGGTTCATCCAGTACCAGCAGGTTGGCGGGACGGGTGAACAGGCGCGCCAGCAGCAGCCGGTTGCGTTCGCCGCCGGACAGCACCTTGACCGGTGTATTGAGGCGGTCGGCGGGGAAGAGAAAATCGCGCAGGTAGCTGACTACGTGCCGCGGCTGGCCGCGCACCTCCACATAGTCGCTGCCCGGGCTGATGTTGTCGCGCACGGTCTTTTCCCCGTCCAGTTGCTCGCGCTGCTGGTCGAAGAAGGCGATCTGCAGATTGCTGCCGGTGGTGACCGAGCCCTGGCCGGGGCGCATTTCGCCGAGGATGATTTTCAGCAGGGTGCTCTTGCCGCAACCGTTGGGCCCGATGATGCCGATGCGGTCGCCGCGCAGTATGCGGCTGGAGAAATCACGAATGACCACCTGGTCCGCGAAACGGCATTCCACATGGCGCAACTCCGCCACCAGCTTGCCGGACAGATCGCCGCTGTCCAGCTGCATGGCGACGGATCCTTGCCGGGAGACGCGCTGCGAACGCTCCCGCCGCATGTTTTCCAGCACTTTCACCCGTCCTTCATTGCGGGTGCGACGCGCCTTGATACCCTGGCGTATCCACACTTCATGCTCCGCCAGCAGCTTGTCGAAGCGCTCGTTGGCCTTGCTTTCGGCGTTGAGCATTTCTTCCTTGCGCCGCAGATAGGCGTCGTAGTTACAGGCAAAGGAGGCGAGGGCGCCGCGATCCAACTCGACGATGCGTGTGGCCAGCTGACGCAGGAACGCGCGATCGTGGGTGATGAACAGGATACCGCCGGCAAAACCCTGGAGAAACGACTCCAGCCAGGTGATGGCGCTGATGTCCATGTGGTTGGTCGGTTCGTCCAGCAG